>NZ_FNDI01000029.1:0-118405 GCF_900100565.1 Paraburkholderia steynii
GATTGGCGAAGGTGGCGCGCACGAGGAAGGTGCCCGTCTCCTGGCTGAACGCGGGGTTCGTGAAGTCGATGCGGCCCTGCTGCGGATAGACGGAGCCGTCGGCCTGGATGACCGTCACGTCGAACTGGTTGTCGGGCGGAAAGCGCAGCAGGCCCTTCGCGACCTGATCGCGGTAACGCAGCAGTTCGTTCTCGGAGATGCTGAAGTTCACCCACATCGGGTCGAGCTGGTAGACATAGGTGAGCAGCCCCGACTGGTTCGGCGTCACATAGCTGCCGTCCTGCACGCGCGCGAAGCTCGATAACCCCAGGAGCGGCGAGCGGATCGTGCAGTAGCTCAGGTTCAGTTCGGCCGTACGCACCTCGCCCTGCGCGGCGATCACGGCGGCTTCGGCCTGTTTCTCGTTGCCGGTGGCGTCGTCCAGGTCCTTCTTGCTCAACGCGTTCTGAGCGGCCAGCGGAATCACGCGGGCGAGGTTCTGTTTCGTCACCAGTAACCGCGCCTGCTGCTGCGCGAGCGCGCCCTTGGCGGACTGCAGTGCGGCCTCGAACGGCTTCTTGTCCATCACGAACAGCACCTGGCCTTCCTTGACGAGCGCGCCTTCCGTGTACATGCGCCGCTCCAGAAAGCCGTCGACGCGCGCACGGATTTCCACCTCGCGCGAACTCTGCGTCTGCGCGGTGAACTCGAAATCGACGGGCGTTTCCTGCTGCCGCACCGTGACGACGGTGACTTCGACGGTCGGGCGTGGGGGTTCGGTGGGGGCTTTCTTGCAGGCGGTGATGCACAGCACGGACGCGAGCACCGCCGCCAGCGGCCAGCGTGACGCAAGTGCCGCAGCGCGGCCTCTATGCAGCACGGCAGCCGGCCCCGTCCCGGACATGCCCACGTACGATCGACGATTCATCGCGCGGCTCCCTTCGATCGACATGTCATTGCGCCGTATAGCCGCGTCCCGTCATGCAGGCGGCGACCGCGCGGTTCCAGGTAGCCATCTGCTCCGATGCCTGCTGTTGCGTGGCCTGCTGTTGCTCCTGAGCAGCGGCAGCCTGACGGCGTTGCCGCGCGCCGCCCGCCATCGTGCCCGCGATTGCGCCCGCCGCCGCGCCTTTGCCTGCGTCGCCCGCAATCGCGCCGATCGCCGCGCCGCCTGCCGCACCGCGTGCCGCGCCGCCCAGGCGCTGCCCGGACGGTCCCGGCGGCGGCGGCTGATTGGCGGCGTTCTGCGCGAGCGCGGCGGGATTCACGCCTGTGTTCTGCGTCGCCCAACTGTGGCATTGCGCCGTGTCGTTGGACTGTTTCTGTTGGCTCTGCCCCTTGGCGGGATAGAAGATAGGCTGTTGTGCCGCTGCTACATCTGCCAGTAGCAACGTCGTAGCGAAAATCAGCGTCTTTCCAAAAGCTCGTTTCATGATGAATCTTCCCAAGCGATACGGTTGCGTCCGTCGCGCTTATTGCGCGCATCGCGCGGCGGACAAATCCAGATGCGCGTCACCCGGCCCGGCGAGTCCGATGCGTCCAGTGTGGAATCGGGCCAGGTCGAAAACAATTGGACCTTGGTCCAATAGGCAGTGCGGGGCAATGATCTTGCGCAAGCGCATGTGCTCGCTCCTGTGCCAGACTGTTTTGCTGGGTAAATGGACGCTGCGTCATAGCGGCGCAGCGATGCCGAGCACGGCACACACTGTCCTGATGAAGAGCACATCGTTGAAGGGCTTGCGCAGATAGGCCTTGGCGCCCGCTGCGAGCGCGGCTTCGCGCACACCGGCGTCGTCATGGGCGGTGATGAAAATGACGGGCACGGCGCTCCCGGCCAGCCGGCGCTGCACCTCGATCCCGTTGGCGCCGGGCATCTGCACGTCGAGGATCACGCAGTCGGGATGATACGAAGGCGTGGCCGACAGCACGTCGAGAAACTCGTCGCCACTCGTGTACGTATCGGCCGCAATCCCGACGGAGCGCAACAGACGCCTGATCGCCCTGCTCACCGACGCATCGTCGTCGACCACCACGACGAATGGTTTGTCTGTGCCCATTCTGATTAGCCTATTGAGCCGCGACGTCCACGCAAACGGTGCGAGGGCGTCTCAGCAATAGACTATGAGACTGTGGGCGTCGGTGGTATTGGACCTTGGTCCCGTATCCGGCCGGAGGCTGGCTTGCGCGCATCGGCGGAGGCATCCGTGTGCGGCGGCTCGGATAAATGGTTCGCGGGGTTGGTGTGGCTGGCGGGGTTGGCGACGGCCACCTTGTCGGCGACGCGCACCAACTCCGCGAGTGAACCGACTTCCATCTTCTGCATCACGCGCGCGCGATGCGCCTTGACGGTTTTCTCGACCGTGCCGAGTTCGCAGGCCACCTGCTTGTTCAGGCGGCCCAGCACGACGAGATTCATCACTTCGCGCTCGCGCACCGTCAGGCGTCCGACACGGCTGCGCAATTCTTCCAGTTCGTGGATCGACTTCGATACCTCGATGGAACGCGCCAGCGCCAGGTCGATCGCGCGCAACAGGTCGTCTTCGCGAACGGGCTTGGTGAGGAAATCGGTCGCGCCGGCCTTGATCGCGCCGACCGTCATCGCGATGTCGCCGTGGCCCGTCAGAAAGACGATGGGCAGACGCGCATCAAGCTCGCGCTGCAACTCGAGTCCGCTCAGATCGGGCAATTGCACGTCGAGCACGACGCAAGCCGGCGTGCGCTCGCCACACGCATGCTCGAGGAATTCGCGCGCCGAACCGTACGCCTCGACCTCATGACCTGCCAACCGGACGAGCCGCGTGAGCGCGCGGCGCACGGAAGGGTCGTCGTCGACGACGTAGACGAGCGCGGCCGCTTCGTTCATGACGCCGCCTGCGCAACGCCAGCGTTACTCGCATCGCGCGATGCGGGCAGCGCAACATAGAACGTCATGCCCTGGTCGAAATTGTTCTCGGCCCACAGGCGGCCGCCGTGGATCTGCACGATCGAGCGGCTAATCGACAGCCCGAGGCCCAGGCCTTGTGGCTTCGACGTGACGAACGGCTTGAAGATGCATTCGAGCTTGTCCGCGGTCTGTCCATGTCCGCGGTCGCGCACGGCGATGCGCACGCCCCCTTCGCTGTCGGGTCGCGCAAAGAGCGCCACCGCGCGATCGGACGCGCTGCACTCGCTGACGGCATCGAATGCGTTGAGCAGCAGGTTGAGTAGCACCTGCTGCAGTTGCACCTTGTCGCCGCGCACGGGCGGCAAGCCATCGTCGATCACGTGCGACACGTGGATGCCCCGCGCGACGGCGTCGCCATGCACGAGCAGCGCGACGTCGCGCAGCAATCCGCCGACATCGAGACTCGTCAGTTGCTGCTGCTCTTCCTTTTTCACGAAGGCGCGCATCCGGCGGATCACTTCGCTCGCGCGGCCGCTGTCGTCGACGATGTCCTTCAGGATGTCGCGCACTTCGGCAAGGTCAATCGGCGTCTGATCCATGAAGCGCTGCGCAGCCTGGCCATTGCTGAGAATCGCCGTCAGAGGCTGGTTCAGTTCGTGCGCGAGCGATGCGGCGAGTTCACCCATTGTCGATATGCGCGTCAGGTGCGCCAGTTCCCGGCGGTTGCGCTCGAGTTCGACGCGCTCCGTCATGTCGGTGATGAACGCGACGGTCGCGATGCGCCCTTCATAACGGATTGCGCTCGTGGCGATTTCGGCGGGAAACTCGCTGCCGTCGCTGCGGCGGGCGCGCAGACTGCGCGTGCGCGTTCCGACCGGGCGGCCTGGCTGGACGGTGCCCGCGCGGTGCTCGTGCGAAAGCGCCGGCGCAACGAGGCCGACACATGCGCCTGCCAGCACGCCCCGCCGATAGTCGAAGAGACGTTCGGCCTGCGCGTTGGCGAGGACGATCACGCCATGTTCGTCGAACACGACGGACGCCACAGGCAGGCATTCGATGACATCGGCGAGCTCGTTCATCGCGCCCCGCCGTCGGTGCGCGAACGCGAAAAAGGCGCTTGCCCCTTGCAGGGTTTTACTGCGCGCAATTGGATTCATCACGCGATTGAGCATCATCGATACAGACACGCCGTTGCGCATATGCACGGATGCCCCTGCGCGTTCCGGCGCGATGCGACGCGGATGCAGCGACCACCAGACAACGATTGCAGCCACCGCGACTGTCAAAGCAGAAATAGCGACGTGCATGGCTTACCGTTCCTCAAGACGTTCGCACTCGAACTGCCGTGACCACGTGCGCGCGCCTTCGTTGTTGTTAGCAACGCAACCGGGCGACGGCGCGGGAATCGGGCGCGCGACGCCTCTGCCTTTACGCATGAAACCGTGACAACGTCTTGTCGTGATGCAACTCGTCGACCAACGGGTTTAATAATCTGCTGCAAACAAAGGACAATAAACCTGTTGTTGATAAACCGCTCGAATCTTCATATGGACTACGAATATTTAATATCATTTTAAGTCAATGATCGCGATCGACTTTTTACGCATCCGCACCAATAGGAGGAAAAAAATGCAACTTCATCCTATGCAGAAAGTAAGGCTTAGTAAAGGTACACGGCGGTACTTAACGAAAAACTACATGCGGTCGTCAGTTTTCGCATTGCCCTCGTAGGGGCAATGTTTATTGAAGCAAGCGTTTTAATGGCAGGGTTTGATGCGCAACCCGAAATGATCGAAGGTTTATTTTGAATATCTCGGGCTGTCAGGAGATCCCCTTAGGGATCTCAATTGGCGGTTGAAGGCTTATGCGAAGTCGGACGGGCCTTGCGTTGGAACGCCCGGCGGCGGATCGTCGTCGCCTATCGGCTCGGCCGGATCCTTATCGTCTGTCTTTGGCTTTTCGGGCAATGGCTGATCGAGGCCTGGCTCGACGGGCGTGGGGATCGCATCGCCAATCGGCTTGTTGAGCTCGTTCGGCGGAATTTCGGCCGGATCTCTCGGCTCGGTGTTCTCTTCTCCCTTGGGGTTCGTCATCGTGGACTCCATCCTGTTGACAGATGGTCCCTACCGCGCAACAACCATACCAATGGAACTGTGGGCAAGCGTTCGAAGAATAGTCGGACGCCCGCAACGCCTGAGTGACACTCGATGTGCGGAAGAACATGCGCTAAAGCGCTGTGTGCGGAGACGAAGCGGAACAGGCGGAAAGACGCGTGTGTAACGCGAATGCGTTGTAAATTGCGGCGCCCCACTTCGCGTATTGGCGACGTCAGCGCCACCGGCTCCTTAAAAAAGCCGCACAAACGAAAACAGGCCCCGAAGGGCCTGTTTCGCTTTGCATCTGGCGGAAAGGGTGGGATTCGAACCCACGGTACAGCATAACTGTACACCGGATTTCGAGTCCGGCGCATTCGACCACTCTGCCACCTTTCCAGATTCTTTGACTTACCAACAAAGTGGTCTTGTCGCGTCACACTAAGCGGGTCGCTGCTTGCGTGAGACGAAGATTATAGAACACCTGTTTTTGAATTCCAAGCCCTTTTTCGCAGAAACTTGAAGAGGACTTGGATCGATCTGAAGCGACCACTTCGCTCAGGACGCCGCCTTCACTTCGAGGCGTTCGATGCCGCCCAGATACGGACGCAACGCCGCCGGCACCGTCACGGAGCCATCCGCGTTCTGGAAGTTCTCCAGCACTGCGACGAGCGTCCGGCCGACCGCCAGACCCGAACCGTTGAGCGTATGCACGAGCTCGGGCTTGTTCTGCGCGTTGCGGAAGCGGGCCTGCATCCGGCGCGCCTGGAACGCTTCCGTGTTCGAGCAGCTCGAGATCTCGCGATAGGTGTTCTGCGCCGGCAGCCACACTTCGAGGTCATAGGTCTTCGTCGCCGAAAAGCCCATGTCGCCCGTACACAGCGTGATCACGCGATACGGCAGTTCGAGCTTCTGCAGGATCGTCTCCGCGTGGGTGACCATCTGCTCGAGCGCGTCATATGACGTGTCCGGCGCAACGACCTGCACCATCTCGACCTTGTCGAACTGATGCTGACGGATCATGCCGCGTGTGTCGCGGCCGTACGAGCCTGCTTCCGAGCGGAAACACGGCGAATGCGCGGTGAGCTTGATGGGCAGTTCGTTAGCATCGACGATGCTCTCGCGCACCGTGTTCGTCAGCGAGATTTCCGACGTGGAGATCAGATACTGTGTGACCGTGTTTTCGCCGCCGCCCTTCTCGACGCGGAACATGTCGTCGGCGAACTTCGGCAACTGGCCCGTGCCGAACAGAATTTCAGGATTCACGATGTACGGCGTGTAGATTTCCGTATAACCGTGCTGCTGCGTGTGCGTGTCGATCATGAACTGCGCAAGCGCGCGATGCAGACGCGCAATCTGTCCGCGCAACATCGTGAAGCGCGCGCCCGACAGCTTCGCGCCCGTTTCGAAATCGAGACCGAGCGGCGTGCCGACGTCGACGTGATCCTTCACCTCGAAGTCGAACTGGCGCGGCGCGCCCCAGCGGCGCACTTCCACATTGCCCGCTTCGTCGTTGCCGACGGGAACGCTTTCGTGCGGCAGGTTCGGCACGCCGAGCAGCAGGTCGGACAGACGCTTCTGGATGTCTTCGAGCTGCACCGCCGACGCCTTCATCTCGTCGCCGAGTCCGCCCACTTCGGCCATCACCGCCGACGTGTCCTCGCCCCGCCCTTTCATCCCGCCGATCTGCTTCGACAGACTGTTGCGCTTTGCCTGCAGCTCTTCGGTACGGGTCTGGATGGCGCGGCGTTCGGCTTCGAGCGCGGAGAAAGCCGCGACGTCGAGGGTGTAGCCGCGATCGGCGAGGCGTTTCGCGACGCCGTCGATGTCTTTGCGCAGCAGCTGGATGTCAAGCATGGGAAGGGGCGACAGTTCGTTGTGTGAATGGGCGATTTTAGCGCACCGGCACGGCTGGCCGGCGGCATTGTCGGGTCAGGTGCAACGCGCGGCTCAGCTTTTCTTGCGGTTCTCGCTGCGCCATTGCGCATCGAGGTCGGCAAGACGCGACAGCTTCTCGCCGATCTTGCCTTCGAGCCCGCGCGGCGTCGGCTGATACCAGTTCGGGTCGCGCATGCCGTCGGGCAGATAGGTTTCGCCCGCGGCATAGGCGTCGGGTTCGTCGTGCGCGTAGCGGTACTCGTGGCCGTAGCCGAGTTCCTTCATCAGTTTCGTCGGCGCGTTGCGCAGATGGACGGGCACCGCGCGCGACTGGTCCTTGCCGACGAAGCTGCGCGCCTGGTTGTACGCGTTGTAGCCCGCGTTCGACTTCGGCGCGACGGCCAGATAGATCACCGCCTGCGCGAGCGCCAGCTCGCCTTCGGGCGTGCCGAGGCGTTCGTAGGTTTCGGCGGCGTCGAGCGCGATGCGCGCGGCGCGTGGATCGGCCAGGCCGATGTCTTCCCATGCCATCCGCACCAGGCGCCGCGACAGGTAGCGCGCGTCGGCGCCGCCGTCGAGCATCCGGCAGAACCAGTACAGCGCGCCGTCCGGATTGCTGCCGCGCACCGACTTGTGCAACGCGCTGATCTGGTCGTAGAACGCGTCGCCGCCTTTATCGAAGCGGCGCAGGTTTTCGGACAGCGCGCTGGCGAGCAGTTCGCCGTCCAGCTCCGTCTTCTTCTGCTGCGCCGCCGCGCGCGCGACGATCTCCAAGTTGTTCAGCAGCTTGCGGCCGTCGCCGTCGGCGGAACCGATCAGGGCGTCACGAGCTTCGTCGGTGAAGGTATAGCCGCCCAGTTCCTTCTGCGCGCGGTCCAGCAGTTCGCGCTGCTCGTCGGCATCGAGGCTCTTGAGCACGTAGACGGCCGCCCGCGACAGCAACGCGCTGTTCACCTCGAACGATGGATTTTCCGTCGTCGCGCCGACGAACACGAACAGCCCCGACTCGACGTGCGGCAAGAACGCGTCTTGCTGGCTCTTGTTGAATCGATGCACCTCGTCGACGAACACGAGCGTCTGATGACCGTTGGCGCGATGAATCTGCGCGGTTTCAACGGCTTCGCGGATGTCCTTCACGCCCGACAGCACCGCCGACAGCGCGATGAACTGTGCGTCGAACGCGTCGGCCATCAGCCGCGCGAGCGTGGTCTTGCCGACGCCCGGCGGGCCCCAGAGGATCATCGAGTGCGCTTCGCCGGACTCGAACGCGACGCGCAGCGGCTTGTTCGGGCCGAGCAGATGCTTTTGCCCGATGACATCGTCGATGGTGCGGGGCCGCAGGCGCTCGGCGAGCGGAACATTGGCGCGGGTTTCTTCGAACATGGCGTTTTGGGGATAATCTCGGCTTTTCGGGTATAAACCGTCACGATGCACAGAATGCAGCACCGGCCGCGCGACGGCTTGGCCCTGAACGGCACGCAACCGCGCGAAACCGTCATCCGGCGGGCTGCGGCGCATGCAGAGTTGTGCATTATGACAGCCGCCGCGCGGCCAGGCCCGCGGCAAACGTTATAGGCTGTTTCTGATGAGCGGTCCGCAAGACGCGTACCGCACGAGCCGGACAAGAAGGCCGAACGCACGGCCGACACGACAACGACAGACAGACAGGAAAATTTCGATGGTTCAGGATCCAATCGCCGGCGAGGCCGGTTCGACCTACGCGCCGCTCAAGCCGGTACCGGACTCGCGCCGCGCGTTCAAGACGGGCGACGCATTCGCGCTGTGGTTTTCGCTCGGCATCGGGCTGCTGGTGGCGCAGGCGGGCGCGCTGCTGGTGCCGGGCCTGTCGCTGCCGCATGCGTTGCTGGCGATCCTGATCGGCAGCGTAATCGGCGTCGTGCTGCTCGCGCTCGCGGGCGTGATCGGCACGGACACGGGGCTTGCAGCGATGTCGTCGCTGCGCCCGACGCTCGGCGTGCGCGGCGCGTCGATTCCCGCCGTGCTGAACATGATCCAGCTGGTCGGCTGGGGCTCGTTCGAAGTGATCGTGATGCGCGATTCCGCCGATGCGCTGTCGAAGCAGGCGTTCGGCTTTTCGGCGCCGCTCATCTGGACGGTGATTTTCGGCGTGCTGGCCACACTGCTCGCGATCAGCGGCCCGCTTTCGTTCGTGCGGCGCTTTCTGCGCTCGTGGGGCATCTGGCTGCTGCTCGCGGGCGCCGCGTGGCTTACCTACGCCGTTCTTGCACAGCACGATCTCGGCGCGCTGATGCGCCGTCCGGGCAATGGCGAGATGTCGTTCGGCGGCGCGGTCGATCTGGTCGTCGCCATGCCGCTGTCGTGGCTGCCGCTGATCGCGGACTACACGCGCTTCGGCCGCAAGCCGGGCGAGACGTTCCGCGGCACGATTCTCGGCTACGGCATTGCGAATATCTGGTTTTACGCGCTCGGCGCGGTGTACGGGCTTGCGGCGGGCGGCGGCGACGCGCTGCTGACGACGGCGCTCGCGCAAGCGGGTGGCGGCCTCGCGCTGCTGCTGGTGCTGATCGATGAGATCGACAACGCATTCGCCGACGTGCATTCGGCGGCTGTCTCGACGGGTACGTTCTGGACGCGCGCGAGCGTGCCGCTGTTGTCTGCCGCTTTCGGCGCGCTGTGTACGCTGATCGCGCTGATCGTGCCGATGGCGAAGTACCAGAACTTCCTGCTGCTGATCGGTTCGGTGTTCGCGCCGCTGTTCGGCGTGGTGCTGGTCGATCACTTCATCGTGCGCAAGCGTCGCATCGAAGCCGCCGCGCTCGCCGATACGCAAGGCCGCTACGGCTTCTCGGGCGGCTGGCACGTGAGCGCATTTATCGCGTGGGCGGTCGGCATCGCCGCGTATCAGGCGATCAACCAGTGGCTGCCGAATCTCGGCGCGACGCTGCCCGCGCTGGTCATCGGCGCCGTCTGTTATCTCGCGCTGGTGTCGACGCGCAAGCAGGCTTACGCGTAAGCGCTTTGCTGTTTCAGGCCGGCGTGCGCTCGCACGCCGGCCATTGCTCGAGTGCGACCCTCACGCGCTCTATCACGTCTTCCCAATCGCCTGGCTGAGTCTGATGGAACAGACGCGTACACGGATACCACGGCGTATCGTCGCGATCGTGCAGCCAGCGCCAGCAACCGTCGTAGCGCGACAGAATCCACGTCGGCTTGTTTAGCGCGCCTGCCAGATGCGCGATTGACGTATCGACAGTAATCACGAGGTCCAGTTGCTCGATGATCGCCGCCGTGTCGGCGAAATCCTGCACGTCGTGCATCGGATCGAACGGGCGCAGTTCGGGCGGAAGCGTGTTTATTTGCGGCTGCGTCGTCTTGCCTTTTTGCAGGCTGACAAATGCGATGCCCGGCACCCGCAGCAACGGCAGATAGGCGCGGGCATCGAGGGAACGGCGACCGTCGACTTCGTTCGCGGAAGGCTGGTGCGGACGCGGATCGCCGGCCCATACGAGGCCGACTTTCGGACCTTCAGGCAGCCGCCCTTTCCAGCGCGACTGACAATCCGGCGGCACGCTCAGATAAGGCACCGACGACGGAATGCTATCGAGCGTCGTGCCCAGCCGATGCGGCAGGCTCATCGTCAGACACCAGTAATCATGCTGCGGCGTGACGTGCGGATCGTTCGGAATGCATGCATCCACGCCGGGCATCCGCTCGATCAGACGCCGCATCCCCGGCTGGCACGCGGCGGTCACTTGCGCGGCGCCGAGGCGCTTGAGCATCAGGAAATAGCGACAAAACTGGAGCGTGTCGCCATAACCCTGCTCGGGCCACACGACAATGGATTTCCCTTCGAGCGCTTCGCCTTGCCATTGCGCGAAAGGTAGCGGCGGGCGCCTGACGGAGTCCGCTTTCCATGCGTCGTCGTATCGGCATTCGAAAAGCTGCCAGCCCTCGATGAATTGCCCCGTCGCGAGCAGCAGATGCGCGAGGTTGAGTCTTGCTTCGAGCATGTCGGGCTTGACCTGAAGCGCGCGGCGATAGAGAAGCTCGGACTCGCGATACCGCTTTTGCGTCTGAAGCACGATGCCGAGGTTGAAGCATGCGTTCGGGAAATCAGGCTTGATGGCGAGCGAGCGCCGATAACACGTCTCGGCTTCCGGCATGCGGCCCTGAGCCTGGAGCATCGCGCCGAGATTGTTATGCGTCTCGGCGTGGTCCGGATAGAGATCGAGGCCGCGTCGATATGCAACTTCCGCTTCGTCCGCGCGCCCCAGCGACTCCAGCAAACGGGCGAGATTGATATACGCGCCCGCGTGCTCAGGGTCCGTCTCGATGGTTTTTTTATGCGCTTGTTCCGCTTCGCCGGGACGGCCAAGCTGGCGCAGCACGACGCCGAGATTGTTGTACGCATCGGAATGCGTCGGATCGATCTGAACCGTGCGACGCAGATAAGCCTCAGCATCGGATGCACGGCCGAGTTCAAGCGAGCATCCGGCGGCCAGGTTCGTCATGCGCGCGTCGGCCCGATATGTTTCGATCGACGGCTTCAGCAGCGTTAGGCTCTCTTCAAAGCGTTTGTCTTCATAGCAGTCGACGGCTGCCAGAAAACGTTCGTCGGGCGTCATCGTGCTTGCGGCTGCAGACTGCTTCGCAAAATGTCCGAGTTGCTCGGTGACGCGTTCGATCACATCGTCCCATTGACCAGGACGTGTCTGACGAAACAGCCGCGCGTTCGGATACCAAGGCGTGTCGTCACGGTCATGTAGCCAGCGCCAGCAACCGTCGTAGCGCGACAAAATCCACGTCGGCTTGTTCAGCGCGCCTGCCAGATGCGCGATCGACGTATCGACGGTAATCACGAGGTCCAGTTGCTCGATCAGCGCCGCCGTGTCGGCGAAGTCTTGAACGTCGTGCATCGGATCGAACGGACGCAGTTCCGACGGCAACGTGTCGATTTGCGGCTGCGTCGTCTTGCCCTTTTGCAGGCTGATGAACGTGGTGCCCGGCACGCGCAGCAATGGCAGATAGGCGCGGGCATCGAGAGAACGGTGACGGTCGACCGCGTTGGTCGCCGGTTGATCGGGGCGCGGATCGCCGGCCCACACGAGCCCTACCTTGACTCCGCCGTCGGAAAAATGCCCTTTCCATTTCGCCGCACGCGCCGGCAGCACCCGCAGGTAAGGCGTTGCGCCCGGAATCGTCGCGAGCGTCGTGCCCAGACGATGCGGCAGGCTCATCGTCAGACATACAAAATCGTGCGACGGAATGTCATGTTCGTCGTCCAGCGGAATACACGCGTCCACGCCTTCGATCGTCTCGAACAGACCATGCAACACGGGCGAACACGCGATGCTCAGCTTCGCAAGCCCGCGCGCCTTGAGCATCGGCAGATAGCGGCAGAACTGGAGGCTGTCACCGTGCCCTTGCTCGGGCCACACGAGCAACGACTTGCCCGCGAGCGGCTCACCTTGCCAGATCGGACAATCGACGGGTGGCGGAGCGACCTTGCGCTGCTGCCACGCGGGATCGTAGCGGGTTTCGAACAGCGCCCATCCTTCTTCCAGGCGTCCCACGTTGAGCAGCAGATGCGCGAGGTTGATTTTCACCTCGAAGTAATCAGGCTGAAGCGCGAGCGCCTGACGGTATGAGGCTTCTGCTTCGACGAAACGATGCTGCATCTTGAGCACGACGCCGAGGTTGAAGTGCGCATTGACGTCGGCCGGATTGGTGGCGAGCGCGCTGTTGTACGCAGCCTCCGCTTCGGGAAGACGCATCTGATTCTGGTACAGCACACCAAGATTCACGCAGGTATTGCCGTCGCCAGGCTGAAGTTCGATTGCATGCCGATAGGCGGATTCTGACTCGCGCAGGCGGCCGAGTTCTGCATAGAGCCGCCCGAGGTTCACATAAGCGCCCGCGTGCTTCGGCGAGATGGTCAGCGCGTTGCGATAGCACGTCTCGGCTTCGTCCAGACGGCCCAGTTCCTTGAGCGCGACGCCGAGGTTGTTGTACGCATCGCAGTAATCCGGCTTGATGGCGATCGCGCGACGCCAATAGGTCTGTGCATCATGCAGACGATCCAGCGACAAGCAGCATGCGGCGGCCAGATTGAGAACTTGCGCGTCAGCCGGCTGCGCTGTCAACAGCGGTTCGAGCAGCGCCAACGCTTCGTTGAAATCGGCTTTACCGTACAGCGAGACTGCGGCTGAAAAGCGATCGACTGTGGCGTCGAGATTCTGAAAATCGCCGAACATGACTTGACCCTGCAAGAGACTGATTGGGATAAAGGACTCACGGGTGCGCGTTTTTACGATTTATCGAAAAATTCTGGTTGAAAACGCGCCGGAACCCCTTGCAGCCTACCGTTGCGGGCAGTCAGTCTCTAGCTCACTAGTCTTAAAATTACCGTCGCGTCGCCGAATTGCGGCGCGCGGCGATCAGAAATGAAAACGCCCATAACGGACGTTATGGGCGTTTCTGGGCGATTCTGTGAACCGCCCCGCTGCTGTGCTGCATGCGGCGCCATGCAGGCGCCTGAAAGATGGATGGCTTACCGCGTCGCCGGCCGATACTCGACGCCCGGCAGCACGCACAGCAACTCAAACGCGAGATTCGCGCCGAGCAGCGCCGTCGTGCCGAACGGATCGTATGGCGGCGCGACTTCCACCAGATCACAGCCGACGATATTCAGGCCGCGCGCGCCGCGAATGATTTCGAGCGCCTGCGGCACCGTCAGACCCGCGATCTCCGGCGTGCCCGTGCCCGGCGCGAAAGCGGGATCGATACCGTCGATATCGAACGTGATGTAGACGGGGCCGTCGCCCATCTGCTCGCGTACGCGCGACATCAGCGGCGCCAGCGACTGGTTCCAGCACGCCTCAGCCTGCACGACCTGGAAGCCCTGATCGCGACACCAGTCGAAGTCCTCCGCCGCGTAACCCGTGCCGCGCAGGCCGATCTGCACGACGCGGTCGCAATCCAGCAGGCCCTCTTCGACCGCGCGGCGGAACGGCGTACCGTGCGCGATCTTCTCGCCCATCATCGTGTCGTTGACGTCCGCGTGCGCGTCGACGTGAATCAGACCGACCTTGCCGTACTTGCGATGGATCGCGCGCAGGATTGGCAGCGCGATCGTGTGATCGCCGCCCAGCGTGATCGGCTTCGCGCCGTGTTGGAGGATTTCGTCGTAAGCGCGCTCAATCCGGCCGATCGAATCCAGCAGGTTATACGGATTGATCGCAACGTCTCCGATATCGGCGACGCGCAACGAGTCGAACGGCGCGGCACGCGTCGCCATGTTGTACGGGCGCAGCAGCACCGATTCCGCGCGAATCTGGCGCGGCCCGAAGCGCGCGCCCGTGCGGTTCGACGTCCCCAGATCGAACGGCACGCCGACGAAGCACACGTCGAGCCCTTCCGCCGATCCGACATTCGGCAGCCGCATCATGGTGGCGATCCCGCCCGAGCGCGGCATCGCGTTGCCCGACAACGGCTGCGGCCGCTCAGTGAGGTCCGGGGAAATGAAATTGGAGGAAGTATTCATCGTGGTTCGCCAATGAAAAGCACAGCGTCTTGATAAAGCGTTCAATCCAGCCGCCGCAAAGCGCGCGACGCCGGGGCATATCTTATTTTTGTGCAGTTCCGGCGAAGATAAAATGCCAACAGAAAAAACTTCACATCGATTCGCACCGATGTATCCTGCCGTATGTTCTCGCAACTCACCGATCTAGACCTTCGCCTGATCCGCGTTTTCCTCGCCATTGTGGACGCGGGCGGCGTTTCGCCCGCACAGGCTACCTTGAATGTAGGTCAATCCACGATCAGCACCCAACTATCGACGCTCGAAACCCGCCTGGGTTATCGGCTGTGCGAGCGCGGTCGCAGCGGATTTAGCCTGACCGCGCGAGGCGAACAGTTTGTCGAAGCGGCGCGCGCGCTGCTTTCCGCCGTCGATGCGTTCGGCGCGCAGGCGCGAAACGTCGGACGAAAGCTGGTCGGGACGCTCGGAATCGGGATGATCGGGCACACGCCCGTGTCGGAAAGTGCGCGAATCAGCGATGCAATCGCCCGCTTTCGCGCCCGGGACGAATCTGTACGCTTCTCAATTCTCGTGCGCTCGCCGGGCGAACTCGAAGAATTGCTACTGAGCGGACGGATTCAGATCGGCATCGGATATTTCTGGCATCGCGTGCCGTCGCTTGAGTACACGGAGATTTTTTCCGAAGAACAGCTAGCGTATTGCGCGAAGGGGCATCCTCTGTTCGATCAGGCGGGCAATGTCTCGCCCGCCGACGCGGCGCAGCATGAATGGGCGTGGCGCAGTTATCCGCTGCCCGAAGCGGAAGCGTCGACGACGCCGCATAACGTCACTGCCGTTGCCGACAATATGGAAGCCGTCGCGATGCTCGTGCTGTCGGGCCATCACCTCGGCTATCTGCCGGGGCACTTCGCCGCGCCGTATGTGAAGGAAGGTTTACTCGCCGCGTTGAACCCGCAGCAGATGGGCTACCGCGTCGCGTTTCACATGGTCACGCGCATGCGGCAGCATCGGACGGAAATCGTCGATGCGTTTATCGACGATATGAAGGCCGCGCATCCATCGCCCGGCCTTCAGGGGTGAACGAGGCGCTTAGCCGTTGATCACGTCGGCGCCCTTCGGTACCGTGAACTTGAAGGCGTCGGCGGGCAGCGGCGGGTTCTTCTGGATGTTCGAGAATTTCAGCAGCGTCACGTTGCCGAACACGTCGTGCAGTTCCATGGCTTCGAGGTTACCGTCACGAAAGCCGATGCCGACGCGCTGAAACTGCGTGTCCTTGCTCTTCGGAATCAGTTCGAGCCAGTCGATGCCAGCCTTCACGCCCGCGTCCTTCAGCGTGAAGTTCTTGTCGAGATCGTTGCTGCCGAACAGGATCGCCGCCGGGCTCGCGCCGAGCGCGCCGCCAAGCTTGCGCACCGTAACCTGGTTCAGGTCTTTGTCGTAGACGTAGAGCTTGTCGCCGTCGGCCTGGAGCAGTTGCGCGTACGGCTTCTCATACGCCCAAATGAACTTGCCCGGACGCGCGAACGTGAACGTGCCGCTCGACACCTTGTTCTGCGTCGCGTTTTGCGTCGACAGCACGCCGCTCGCCTGTTGTTGCGCGTTGCTCGGCGCGCGCACTTCCGTTTGCACGAATTCGCCGCGCGCCGCATGCACTTGCGACACGAACTGCTTAAGTTGATCCGTGCCGCCTGCGAACGCATGCGACGCGACGAGCATCGATGCGCCGAAAGCCAGCGTGCGCATCAGACTGCCAAGACGGGTCTTAGACCCAACGATTTGCAGCATATTGTTTTCTCCCTTTATCGGATACGGACCGAAATGCGGAACCAAAACAGCGGCAACGCTCGACGCGTGCCGCTGTCCGTCATCAGTCGCATGAATGAAGCGCCGGAGATCAATCCGTCTCGCGCGCCGGCACCAGAATTTCGCGGTTGCCGTTCGACGACATCGCCGACACCAGCCCCGACTGCTCCATTTGTTCGAGCAGACGCGCGGCGCGGTTGTAGCCGATGCGCAGATGCCGCTGCACGAGCGAGATCGACGCGCGGCGGTTCTTGACGACGATTTCGACCGCCTGATCGTACAGAGGGTCGGACTCGCCGCCGCCCGCGCCGGTTCCCGACGCATCGGCCGAGCCCTCGTCACCTTCGCCCGACACGCCGCCTTCGAGCAGCCCTTCGATATAGTTCGGCTCGCCCTGCTCCTTGAGCTTCTCGACGACTCGATGGACTTCATCGTCGGACACGAACGCGCCATGCACGCGAACGGGCAGACCGGAGCCCGGCGGCAGATACAGCATGTCGCCCATGCCGAGCAGCGATTCCGCGCCCTGCTGATCGAGAATCGTGCGCGAGTCGATCTTCGACGACACCTGGAACGCCATCCGCGTCGGCACGTTGGCCTTGATGAGGCCGGTGATGACGTCGACGGACGGACGCTGCGTCGCGAGAATCAGATGGATGCCCGCCGCGCGCGCCTTCTGTGCGATACGCGCGATCAGTTCTTCAACCTTCTTGCCGACCACCATCATCAGGTCAGCCAGTTCGTCGATCACGACGACGATATGCGGCAGACGCGACAGCGGTTCAGGTTCGTCCGGTGTGAGGCTGAACGGATTAGGAAGCTTCTCTTCGCGCTTCGCCGCTTCGTCGATCTTGTTGTTGAAGCCCGCGAGGTTACGCACGCCAAGCTTGCTCATCAGCTTGTAGCGGCGCTCCATTTCGGCGACGGTCCAGTTCAGTGCGTTGCCGGCCTGACGCATGTCCGTAACGACGGGACACAGCAGATGCGGAATACCTTCGTAGACGCTCATTTCGAGCATCTTCGGATCGATCAGGATCATTCGCACCTGATCCGCGCTCGCCTTATAGAGCAGCGAGAGAATCATCGCGTTGATACCGACCGACTTGCCCGAACCCGTCGTACCCGCGACCAGCAAGTGCGGCATCTTCGCGAGGTCCGCGCACACCGGCTTGCCGCCGATATCCTTGCCGAGACCCATCGTCAGCGGCGAGCCGGCGTCGGCATACACGGCCGAGCCGAGAATCTCCGACAGCCGCACCGTCTGACGACGTTGGTTCGGCAGCTCGAGCGCCATGAAATTCTTGCCCGGAATCGTCTCGACGACGCGAATCGACGTCAGCGACAGCGAGCGCGCCAGGTCCTTCGCCAGATTCACGATCTGGCTGCCCTTCACGCCGATAGCCGGTTCGATTTCGTAACGCGTGACCACCGGACCAGGATAAGCCGCAACCACGCTCACATCGACGCCGAAATCCTTCAGCTTCTTCTCAATGAGACGCGAGGTGAATTCGAGCGTATCGGCGGAAATGGTTTCCTGCGATGCGGGCGCCGGGTCGAGCAGCGAAATGGCGGGCAGCGTGGAATCGCCGGGCAGGCTGTCGAACAGCGGCACCTGGCGTTCTTTCTCAACGCGCTCCGATTTCTCCGGCTTCGTCACAGGCGGCACGATCACGACGGGCTCGTGCTCCTCGCTCTTCACGCGACTCTGTACGACCTTGCCTTCACGCTTCACGGCCGCTGCTTCGCCGAGCTTGCGGTCGCGGCCCGCTTCACGGCGCAGCTTGGCCAGCGTGACACCGTTGATGATCGAATCGCCGACCCGCTCGCACACCGACAGCCACGAGAAACGGAAGTACAGCGACAAGCCGATCCCTAGCGCGATCAGCAACGCCAGCGTGCCGCCCGTGAAGCCGAGCGCATGCGAGACGCCCTTCGCGACCGCCTCGCCGACCACGCCACCCGGCGCGCGCGGCAACTGCACTTTCAGCGACCACATGCGCAGCGCTTCGATGCCGTCGCAGGCGAGCAGCACGAGCACGAACGCGAACACGTCCGCGAGCCAGCTGTGGTCGCGCGGCGTGTCCTCGTCGGGTTCTTCGTGATGCGTGATGCGCTTGTAATTCGCCGAAATGCGGCGCGCGATCAGCACGATCCACCACCAGGCGGACAGGCCGAAAAGCAGAAGGAAAATGTCGGAGGTCCAGGCGCCGACGCGGCCGGCCCAGTTCGAGATGTGATCGACCTGCGCCGCGTGCGTCCAGCTTGGGTCGCGGCGGCTGTAACTGATCAGCGCCATCACGAGGAAAACGCCGAGCGCCACCTGAAGAATCCAGCGGATTTCGGTGAAAAGGCGCGACATGCGATGAGGCAATGCCTGCGCGTTCGCGGAATAGGTAGCTTTTGCCATTGAGCCTGTTGCGTGTGCGGCCTGCAGCGGTTTCAGGTTCCGGTTCGGTTCCCGTTGCCCTTCAATTCACCGTCGGAACCGATCCAGGTGCCCGACGAGTTGACCCGAATCCTGCCGGCAAGCCGCCTGTCGTTCGTCGGCGACTATTGTAAACGCACTGTTGCGTGCAAGGCTGTAAATGACAGTAACGTTGGCCGAACGGCCAGGAATGTCGTAATTCACATACGTTTTGGGGCAAAACGCGGGCGTTTTCGGCCGGTTCTGGCGTCGAAATTGGGTTAAGCGTTTGGCATGGACTATCGGTTTCATCGTAAAGCTTCATGAAGCAGCCGCCAGCCCTGCCCTTTATAATACGGCGCTGATACCCAACTAACGTGTCAAGCAGGTTTCCCGGCTCGACGCCAGTACCGCCGGTCATGGCAGCCGATGTTTCGCCGCCGACCGACGCTTTTTACGGATTTCGATCATGCCAGCTTCCCCGACCAAACACGCGAAGGTTCTGATTCTCGGTTCCGGCCCTGCCGGTTACACGGCGGCCGTCTATGCGGCGCGCGCCAACCTGTCGCCCGTGCTCGTCACGGGCCTCGCGCAAGGCGGTCAGCTGATGACCACGACGGACGTCGAAAACTGGCCCGCCGACGCCAACGGCGTGCAAGGTCCGGAGCTGATGACGCGCTTCCTCGAACACGCCGAGCGCTTCAACACCGAAATCATCTTCGACCACATCCACACGGCCAAGCTCGACGAGAAGCCGATCCGCCTGATCGGCGATTCGGGCGAGTACACGTGCGATTCGCTGATCATCGCGACGGGCGCGTCGGCGCAATATCTCGGCCTGCCGTCGGAAGAACTGTTCATGGGCCGCGGCGTGTCGGCATGCGCGACCTGCGACGGCTTCTTCTACAAGCAGCAGCACGTCGCCGTGGTCGGCGGCGGCAATACGGCCGTTGAAGAAGCGCTGTATCTGGCGGGCATCGCGAAGAAGGTCACGGTGATCCATCGCCGCGACAAGTTCCGCGCCGAGCCGATCCTGATCGACCGTCTGCTGGAGAAGGAAAAGGAAGGCGTCGTCGAGATCAAGTGGAACCACACGCTCGACGAAGTGAAGGGCAATGAAGGCGGCGTCAACGGCCTGCGCATCAAGGACGTGAAGACGGGCGCGACCACCGATATCGAACTGCAAGGTCTCTTCGTCGCGATCGGCCACAAGCCGAACACGGATATCTTCGAAGGCCAGTTGGAGATGAAGAACGGCTACATCATCACGAACGGCGGTTTGACGGGCAACGCGACGGGTACGAGCGTGCCGGGCGTGTTCGCGGCGGGCGACGTGCAGGATCACGTGTACCGTCAGGCGATCACGAGCGCGGGTACGGGCTGTATGGCGGCGCTGGATGCGCAGCGTTATCTGGAAAGCATCCATGAGTCGATCGGCGAGCGCGCAATGAGCGCTGAAGCCGAGCGTTGATCGTTGTTGACGCGTCTGGGTTTGATGGGTCGTTTCAGTAGAACGGCGGACGCGGATCGGTAGAATAGCGGCAGACACCTGCTTGCCGCGGTTGCTGAGATTCTCGAAGTTCGAAGGGCTGCGGCGGAATGCTGGCGGCCCTTTTTGTTTTTTCGCCCGGGTTGCTGTGGGTGTTGGTCTGTTGTCCGCTTCGACTTCATCGTCTGATCGCTATGCCTAAGAATCTGCCCCATCCGAGCGAACCGAAACGGCCGCGTATTGCGGCGGCTACTCCTGCTAATGCTGATTCGTCGGCATCGTCGGGGGCTGGTTCGGATTCGTCCTCGTCTTCGTCGAAAAAACCGTTGGTCGAGTCTGGTGCTGGGTTGGCCGGGCTTGGTGGACTACGCGATGCGCTGAAAGGCGCGTCTCAACGCGCTCAACGTCAGAAAGCTGTTGCGGCGCAAGCGTCGCGTGAGGCGGCTGCGGATGCTGATCTGTTTCGGCGTGAGATTGGCGAAGTCGCGCCGCTCGGCGCGAAACCGCGTGCGGCTGTCCCTCGCACGCCGCCCGCGCCGGTTCCCGTTCAGACGAAACTCGATGAAGAAGCCGTGCTGCACGAGGCGATCTCCGATGAGTTCGATCCTGAAGTTCTGCTCGATACCGATGAGTCGCTTTCTTATTGTCGGCCGGGTGTGAGCCAGGAGATCGTTAAGAAACTTCGAAGCGGAGCCTGGATTGTGCAGGCGCAGCTTGATCTGCATGGGATGCGTCGTGAGGAAGCACGTGAGGCGCTGTCTGAGTTCATTCGTGAGGCGAGTAAGAAAGGCTTACGGTGTTTGCGCGTGATTCATGGGAAAGGGCTGGGGTCGATTGGGAAAGAGCCCGTGCTCAAGGGCAAGGTTCGCGCGTGGCTCGTGCAGAAGGAAGAAGTGATCGCGTTTTCTCAAGCTCGTGCGCATGATGGCGGTGCGGGTGCTGTGCTTGTGTTGTTGCAGCCTGGGTCGGTTGGCCCCGGGTCTTCCTCTTCGTCGTCCGGCAAAGTCTGAGAAGGCTTTTCAACGATGCATCCTCGTCTCACTCTCGCGCTTTCAATCATGGAAGCGCTGGCTATTCTCGCCTACGCAATCTCAGGGTTCATCGAAGCTCGTACGAGACGGCTCGATGCTGTTGGGACTTTTCTTGTGGCGATGGCGACGGCTTTTGGTGGTGGGACGGTTAGAGATATTTTGCTCGATCGGCGACCGTTCTATTGGGTCGAGCATCAGTGGTATGCAATTCTGATCTTTGTTCTCTCGTTCTTTGCGCCGTTTGTGCTTAAGGCTTATACGCGGGTTTTTAACGAGCGGGCTTTGCTGGTGGCAGATGCGGTGGGGCTTGGGCTGTTTAGCATTTCTGGTACTTCGCTTGCGCTCGATGCGCAGATGCCGTGGTTCGTGGCTTCGATGATGGGCGTCGCCACCGGCGTGTTCGGTGGGATTATTCGGGATGTGATTTGTAATGAGGTGCCGCTCATCCTTCGTGATTCGCGGCCTTATGCGACTTGTGCGTTGGTTGGGTGTTGGGTTTATCTGCTGCTTGATTACATCAACTTCGATACAGTCTATAGCGTGCTGATTGCTACTGGGTTTATTCTGGTCGCACGGCTTGTCACGTTTAAGCTGGACGTCCGCCTTCCTCACTGATTCTCACCCCTTTTATCCTCACGGTCTCGGGTGCGATGAATCGGACATCTTGCGGGGGGATCGCGATATAGCTATACCGCCACGAAGACGACACTCGGTCCGCCACTTCGAACAACGGTAAATGCAGTATCCTTGCTACAAGATTCCGACGCCTTCAGGAACCTACCCATTTTTCCCGGCAGAAAGCGCAACCTCATGCAATCTTTGTTGGAGACGATTCGTGGCGGACAAGCATCCATACATCTCAGGCTCGAGCAATCTCGCACAAACAGTTACGCACCTCAGGCGATCATTCCCAGCATCGGTAACGGCGGATACGCTCAAAAAATTAGGAATCGCTCCAAACAACGAGACCTATGTTCTCGGAATCCTACGATTTCTAGGTATCATCGATCACGAGAACAAGAAAAATCCAGCTGTCGCATCGACATTCAATCAACACGACGACGCCGATTTCCAAACCGGTTTCGAGAAGCTCGTCCATGATGCATATCATGAAATATTCGACCTTCACGGGCCTGACGCGTGGGATCTTTCTCTTGATAAACTGGTGTCGTTCTTTCGAAACCATGACAACACTAGCGATATAGTTGGAAAGCGGCAGGCAGCCACTTTTCAGGCGCTTGCACGACTGTCTGGAAAGCTCCCAGAGGTGGCAAACCAGAATACGGTACCCAAAGCGTCGAGAGCGACTTCTGCCACGAAGAAAAAGACTGCGAAGCCACCAAAAGCAAGGGAAACTGCAACGGTGCCATTGCGCCAGAATTCGGTAGCTCCCCCCACCGTGCAACACACCGGACACGGGGCCCAGCCGAATAACGGCGGCGCAATAGCTCTAACCGTTCGTGTCGAAATCAACCTCCCTTCGGGCGAAGATCAGGAAACCTACGATCGTATTTTTAAGAGCATCCGCGAGAATCTGCTCAATGGAAACGGCACTTGAATTTTTCGAGCGCGTTGTACGTGGCACGAGGAAGGGCACCCCGATGAACGAGAGCGGCGTGCAGAGTGGAACGCTCCATCCGTTTGAACTTCGTAATGTCCATCCCAACCTTCCTCAGAAAGTACGAAAATTGTTCGACGATGGACACGGTGCCGAAGCGACCTTCCTTGCGTTCAAATATATTGAAAAGGTCGTCCAGAGACTGTCCGGAAAAACTGAAAATGGTCAGAAACTCATGATGCTTGTCTTTGATCGAAATAAGCCGATTATTCGCCTTAACTCGTTGGCAAATCAAAGCGAGCAAGACGAGCAAGAGGGTTATAGATTTATGTTCTCGGGGGCCGTTATTGGCATTCGAAATCCTGCAGGTCACGAAGTTATACTCAGTGACGACCCCGATGTTTGTCTTGACCACCTTGCATTTGCATCGCTCCTGTTGCGACGACTTGAGCGGAGCGGACACAAGTAGATGACGTAGGCGTTTAGAGCGACGGTTTTCGCAGCGCGACCGTCGCCCCTCTTCCATCAGCGATCGACTACGCCGATTCTCGCGCAGACGGTGAAAGTCAGTGAAGCGCGCTGTTCGATGTGTGAACCGTGCAGTTTGCGCACGCTGCAGATATTTGACCTTTTAGCAAGCGGCCGGCAAGAAGACCCTCGAATAACTGGATGTCCAAACACGCGTCCATTTCTATGTCCCCTGCAAGGTCGCGCAGCAGTGCGAGCAAACGCTGCACATCTTCATTGACTACATCGAACCTGCTGATCGCGGCGGCCAGTGCTGCTAGCCGAGAAATCTGCTCCTGATGCCTTCTTCCAACCGAAATGGCTTGGCGAAGAAGGGCTTCAAGTAAATCGATTCTCTTTGCAGAGTTAACCGTGACTGACCCAATGTTGCTATCTGAAATCATAAGAAGGAATCTCCGGGCAAAAGCGATTTCCGCCCGAACACTCGCTTCCAATCGGGTGAGCGGGCACAAGACAAGGTTGGAAGACCGGCACCACGGAACCGGCGAGTCTTGCGACTCCCTCACCAAGGCCCGCCCATAGGCGTGCGGAGGCAAAGCGCGCTGGGATCCGCGAATGCGGATCGGCGCGACCACAGTGAACAGGCTTCCAAACCCGGCCACCTTTGTTTAGGTAGCAATCCAAAGTATATGACCGCTGGCTAACCGCCCTTTCACCCGCACAAGCTAAACCAGAGCCCCAAAAAGCAGAAAGCCCCGAGCGCATCTTAAACGCTCGGGGCCTTCCCAAAAACAACTCAGCTACAACAATTAACCTTTAAGCAATCCGCTCTTCCGTCTTCGGATCAAACAGAACCGCCTTAGAAACATCGAACATCAGCGCCATGTTCTGCTCAGGCAGAGGATTCGAACTCGGGTGAACGCGGCTAACGATGCGCTTGCCATTCACCTGTGCAAACACCAAAGTATCCGGCCCAGTCGGCTCAATCACATCGACCTTAACGTCAATCGCTTGCAGCTTGGCGTCGTCGGCATTATGAGCATTGCGTGCATCGGTGATGCGTTCAGGACGCAGACCGAGGATCACTTCCTGCCCGATATGCGACTTCACCGCACCATCGAAGGGCAGATTCAGCACCGACCGCTTCACACCCGTATCGAGTTCCAAGCCAACACCGGAACCTTGCTCAACAACCTTACCTTGAATGAAGTTCATCGGCGGCGCACCGATAAACCCAGCAACAAAGAGATTCGAAGGCGAATCATAAATCTCTTGCGGCGCCCCAAACTGCTGAACGACACCATCCTTCATAACCGCAATACGATCGCCGAGCGTCATAGCCTCGATCTGATCATGCGTCACATAAACGATAGTCGTACCCAGGCGTTGATGCAGCAGCTTGATTTCCGAGCGCATCTCAATCCGCAGCTTCGCATCGAGATTCGACAACGGTTCATCGAACAGGAACATCGCCGGGTCTCGTGCCAATGCACGGCCCATCGCCACCCGCTGACGCTGCCCACCAGACAACTGCCCCGGCTTCCGATCCAGCAAATGCTCAATCTGCAGCAGCTTCGAAACGCGAGCCACAATCTGATCCTGCTCGCTCTTCGCGACCTTGCGGATATTCAACCCGAAGGAAATATTCTCGCGCACCGTCATCGACGGATACAGCGCGTACGACTGGAACACCATCGCGATATCGCGATCTTTCGGCGACAGGTTGTTCACTGTCTTGCCGCCGATCTGAATATCGCCCTTCGTCACGGTCTCGAGACCGGCGATCATGTTGAGCAGCGTCGACTTACCGCAGCCCGAGCCGCCGACGAGAATCAGGAACTGACCGTCTTCGATGTCGATATTGACACCCTTCAGGACAGGCACCCCGTTCGGGTAGGTCTTGTACACGTCACGGATGGAAAGGCTTGCCATGCTGTGAATCCTCTAGTCTCTGTACTGCGGATACGTCGCTGGCTGGCGACGCGAGCCGAATACCGTTGAGCACCGCCGCTCACGCCAACGCGCAAGCAGCGGTCTACACAAAAATTAACCCTTCACCGCGCCCGCCGTCAGGCCGCGCACGAAATAGCGGCCGGCGATCACGTAGACGAGCAGCGTCGGCAGTGCCGCGATGATCGCGCCCGCCATGTCGACGTTGTATTCCTTCACGCCCGTCGACGTATTCACGAGGTTGTTCAGCGCCACGGTGATCGGCATCGAATCGACACCGGAGAACACGATACCGAACAGGAAGTCATTCCAGATCTGCGTGAATTGCCAGATCAGGCACACCATGAAAATCGGCAGCGAGATCGGCATCATGATCTTCGTGAAGATCATGAAGAACCCGGCGCCGTCGATACGCGCCGCCTTCACGAGTTCAGCGGGGACGCTCACATAGAAGTTGCGGAAGAACATCGTCGTGAACGCGATACCGTAGACCACGTGTACCAGCACCAGCCCGCCAATCGTGTTCGACAGACCGAAGTAGCCTTGCACACGTGCCATCGGCAGCAGGATGGCCTGGAACGGAATGAAGCAGCCGACCAGCAGCATCGTGAAGAACGCATCCGCGCCACGGAAACGCCAGTGCGTCAGCACATAACCGTTGAACGCGCCGATGATCGACGACAACAGCACGGCCGGGATCACCATCTTCACCGAATTGAAGAAGAACGGCTGCATGCCGTCGCAGCGCACGCCCGTACAGGCTTCACTCCACGCCTTGATCCACGGCGCGAAGGTCCAGTGTGTCGGCGGCGTCAGCAGGTTGCCCGAGCGCAGCTGGTCGATGTCCTTGAACGACGTCGACAGCATCACGTACAGCGGGAACAGGAAGTACAACGCAAACAGAATCAGCGCCGCGTAGATGACAACGCGGCTGAAGTTCATCTTAGGCTGCATTGCGCGTGCTCCTCGATTCCAGGTACATCAGCGGCACGAGCACGGCCACGACGGTCGCGAGCATCATCATCGACGACGCAGCGCCGACGCCCAGTTGCCCACGGTTGAACGAAAACGTGTACATGAACATCGCGGGCAGCGACGACGACGTGCCCGGACCACCCGCCGTCAACGCGACCACGAGGTCGAAGGTCTTGATCGTGATGTGGCAGAGAATCAGCAGCACCGAGAAGAACACGGGGCGCATGCTCGGAATCACAATCTTGCGGTAGATAGTGGGCAACGTCGCGCCGTCCACTTGCGCAGCCTTGAAGATCTCGCTGTCGACGCCGCGCAAACCGGCAAGAAACAGCGCCATCACAAAGCCCGTCGATTGCCACACGGCCGCGATCACGACGCAGAAAATCGCCTTGTCGGGGTCGCCCAGCCAACCGAACGAGAAGCTCGTCCAGCCCCAGTCATTCAGCACTTTCTGGAAGCCGAGATCGGGGTTCAGAATCCACTGCCACGCCGTGCCCGTCACGATGAACGACAGCGCCATCGGATACAGGAACACCGCGCGCAATGCGCCTTCGTTGCGAATCTTCTGGTCGAGCAGGATCGCGAGGAACAGACCCAGGCCGACGCAGATCGCGATAAACGGAATGCCGAACCAGCCAAGGTTCGCCGCCGACGTCCACCAGACGTCGTTATCGAACAGTTCGGCGTACCGGGCGAAGCCGGCGAAATCGTAACGCGGCATCAATCGCGAAGTAGACAGCGACAGATAGCCCGTAACGAGAATAAAACCGTAGACAAAGACCAGGCTGATGAGAATGCTGGGAGACAACACCAGCTTCGGCATCCAGCGGTCGGCCAATACCGCCATCGGCGACACGCGTGCTGTTGACGCCGTGCCTTTTGCGTTTCCGCTAATAGAAGCAGTCACAACTTGACTCCTGGAACTGTGCCGTCAGGCATCAGGGGAAGACACCGGAACGGCAGAGGCGCGGTGATGCATTGCACCATGCATCGCACCATCGTCGTCCGGCGCGCATGGTTTATTAAAGGTCATGCGCGCCGGGCGTTCTGCTACAACTGTGCTACGACTGCCTTACTTGGTCTTCGCAGCCTTCGCGAGTGCAGCAACGGCGGTCTTGGAGTCCTGATTCGAGTTCATGAACTTCGTCACGACGTCCGAGATTGCGCCTGCTGCTGCGTCCGGCTGAGCCATGCCGTGAGCCAGCGACGGCACATAGCCGCCCGACTTGATAGCCGTCTGTTCATCAGCGTAGGACTTCTTCGCGCAGTCGTCGAATTTATCCATCGACACACCCAGACGAACCGGGATCGAGCCCTTGTACAGGCTGAACTGCTCCTGGAATTCCGGGCTCATGATGGTCTTCGCGAGCGCGAGCTGACCTGCCGTAGCTGCCTTCTGGCCCTTCTGCTGGAAGAACACGAACGAGTCGACGTTGAACGTGTACGACTTCTCCGTGCCCGGAACGGCTGCACAGATGTAGTCCGAGCCGGACTTCTTGTTCGCGTTCGCGAACTCGCCCTTCGCCCAGTCGCCCATGAACTGCATGCCGGCCTTGCCGTTGATGACCATTGCCGTTGCCAGGTTCCAGTCACGGCCCGTGCGGCCGCTGTCGAAGTAACCCTGGATCTTGCGGACCGTGTCGAACACCTGAACCATCTTGTCCGAGGTCAGCGTCTTCTGGTCGAGGTCGACGAGCGCCTTCTTGTAGAAGTCCGCGCCTTCCGACAGCACGACGTCTTCCCACAGCGTCAGGTCTTGCCACGGCTGGCCGCCCATCGCGATCGGCTGGATGCCGGCTGCCTTCATCTTCTCGGCGACAGCGAAGAACTCGGTCCACGTGGTCGGCACCTTGCCGCCCGCCTTGTCGAGCGCTGCCTTGTTGATGTACAGCCAGTTGACGCGGTGTACCGAGAACGGCGCTGCGACGTAGTGGCCGTCTGCGTGGATGATCTTGTCGATTTCCGGCGGCAGGTTCTTCTTCCAGTCGCCAGCGACGGAGTCGACGTTCACCAGCACGCCTTGCGACGCCCAATCCTGGATCAGCGGACCCTTGATCTGAGCCGCGCTAGGCGCGTTGCCCGAGATGACCTGGGTCTTCAGTGCCGTCATGGCCGCTGCGCCCGCACCGCCTGCCACCGCGAAGTCCTTCCACGTGTATCCCTGCTTCTGCAGGTCGTCCTTCAGCACGCCGACAGCCTTCGATTCGCCGCCCGAGGTCCACCAGTGCAGCACTTCAACCGATTCGGCCGCCTGTGCCGTGGCGACGCCACACATCAGACCTGCGGCGCACAGGGCGCCCATGATCGCACGGAATTTCATTGCTTATCTCCTCCAGACACCTGAACTTAAAAACGAGTGGCCCCTGATGTCACCAGGGTGTGATGGTTGGTCAAACAGGCAATGCGGTGGACGGTCGAGCGTCGGGCAGGCACATGGTGATGTGGTTGTGCCAGCGAGCCGAGGCTCGGCCGCGTGACGCTCAAGAGATGAGTGATTTGCGATGCAAGAACTGTCTCCTCTTTTGATTTTTGCCTGCTCCGCCTTCTGACTGCGGCGCGTTGCAGACTCGAGGTGGTCCGCGCACGTCATTCAATGAAAACGCCTGTCTCCGTCATGCTGCGCCGCGCTCAAAGGGCACTCTGGCGCATGCCGGAACGCGTTGTCCGTTAACATGCAGGGAAGCTACGTGGACCCGCGAAAAGGCGCTTGTTCACAAGCCCCGCACGCTTTTTTCATCGAATTCACGTTACCTCTTGATTTGGATTGTAGTTAAACTACAATTCAGTGTCAAAAAATATTTTATCGGACTACGGGCGCCTTACAGGCCCATCAGATATCCCACGGAGACGCATGCAAACCGACTCTAGCTTCACCTTCGTTCTCTTCGGCGGAACTGGCGATCTGTCGATGCGCAAGATTCTCCCGGCTCTGTATGAAGCGCACCGTGCAGGCATGCTCGCGGCGAGCGGCAAGATCGTTGCCGTCGCGCGTCATGAGGAAGACCGTGCGGGTTATCTGCAATGGGTCAATGAGCACGTGAAGGCGCATGTCGCGAAGAGCGGCATCGATGAAAACGCGTGGGCGAGCTTTGTTGACCGTATCGAGTATGTGAAGCTCGATCTCGGCAAGGCCGAAGACTTCGTCAAGCTGCGCGATGCCTTGCAGGATCACGCCGGTACGCGTGTGTTCTATCTGGCCACAGGCCCGTCGCTGTTCGTCCCGATCTGCCATGCGCTCGCGTCCGTGGGCTTGAACGAGAACGCGCGCATCGTGCTGGAAAAGCCGCTTGGCTACGATCTGCGTTCGTCGAATGCGATCAACGACGCCGTCGGCGAGATCTTCGCCGAAGAGCAGATCTACCGCATCGACCACTATCTCGGCAAAGAGCCCGTGCAGAACCTGCTGGCGCTGCGCTTCGGCAATGCGCTGTTCGAGCCGCTGTGGCGTCGCGAATGGGTCGAGAGCATCCAGATCACGATTGCGGAAGAACTCGGCGTCGAAGCGCGCGGCGATTTCTATGACAACACGGGCGCGTTGCGCGACATGGTGCAGAACCATTTGCTGCAACTGCTTTCGATCGTCGCAATGGAACCGCCGCATTCAATGGATTCGGATTCCGTCCGCGATGAAAAGCTGCGCGTTCTGCGTGCCTTGAAGCCGATCGATCCGCGCGATATCAGCAAGGTCGCCGTGCGCGGCCAGTATCACGCGGGCGTCATTCGCGGCACGTCCGTGCCCGCGTATGCGACGGAATCCGGCGTGAAGACGGACAGCGCGACGGAAACGTTTGTCGCGCTGAAGGTCGAGATCGAAAACTGGCGCTGGGCGGGCGTGCCGTTCTTCCTGCGCACGGGCAAGCGTCTCGCCGACCGCGTCGCGGAGATCGTCGTGAACTTCCGCGCCGTGCCGCATTCGGCGCTGGGCGCGTCGGCGTTGCGTGCGGGCGCGAACCGTCTCGTGATCCGCCTGCAACCGAACGAAACGATTCGCCTCTATTGCCTCGCGAAGAAGCCGGGCGAAGGGATGAACCTGTCGAGCGTCCACCTCGACCTCGCCTTCGACCAGTTCTTCAAGGAAGGCCAGATGGAGGCGTATCAACGTCTGCTGCTCGACGTGATCAACGGACGCCTTGCCCTCTTCGTGCGTCGCGACGAACAGGAAGCGGCGTGGAAGTGGGTCGAGCCGATCCTCAACGAATGGGCCGCGTCGGGCAAGCCGAAGCCTTATGCGGCGGGCACATGGGGTCCGGCCGCCGCGAGTGCGATGCTCGCGCAGCACGGCACCTGCTGGCTCGAAGAAGAGAATTGAACTGACGCGAATGGACGTTTGAGCGGCGCGTTTTGTTTTGTCCTGCGATGATCGATGTTTGTCTCGCAACGCGCCGTATGAAGTATCGGTTGAACACAGCATGAATAGCCGGACCGGGCCTGGATCGCAAAGGACTGGTAACGGCAGCAGCGGGACACGTCGACGTCGGCTTCTATCGAGAACCGCCGTCGCCCCGCAGCAATTCAGATCAAACAAAGAAAGCAGCATGGAGGAGAAGTGATCGAGCTTCACGCTTTCGACGACCCGCGCGCCCAATCCGACGCGCTGGCGAAGGCGGTCGGCGACGCGTTACATGCGTCGCTCGCCGTCCGTGCGAGCGCGACCCGCGCCCGCCCGACGACGCTTGCCGTGTCCGGCGGCACGAGTCCACGTCCGTTTCTGCAAACCCTGTCCACGCAACCGTTCGACTGGAAGCGCATCGCGGTGACGCTCGTCGACGACCGCTGGGTGCCGGAGACCGACAACGCCAGCAACGCCCGCCTCGCGCGCGAGACGCTGTTGCAGCATGCCGCGCGTGACGCTGCCTTCCTTCCGCTCGTGGATACGATGCAATCGCTCGACGCCTACGTCGCCGCACTGAACGGCGAAGTCGCAAGCGGCGATCGCCACTTGCCCGATATCGCCGTGCTCGGCATGGGCGAAGACGGCCACACGGCATCGATTTTCGCGGATGCGCCCGAATGGGAGCACGCGATCTCGACGGCCGAGCCGTTCGTCGCCGTGCATCCCGGCGCCGCGCCGCATGCGCGCGTGAGCTGGTCGATGTCCGCCTTGAAGAAGATCGACCGGTTGTTCCTGCTGATTGCCGGTCAGAAAAAGCTCGACGTGCTCAATGCCGCCGCAGCCGCCCAACAAAAAAATGCCATCTCGACGTTGGCGAACGACAAGGGAGTGAGACTCGATGTCTACTGGTGTGCAAACTAAGACTGTCCCCGGCGCGGGTCAGCACGCCGACGGACCGAGGCTGCTCGCCGACATCGGCGGCACCAATGCGCGCTTTGCGCTCGAGACGGGTCCTGGTGAAATCACGCAGGTGATGGTCTATCCCTGTGCCGAGTATCCGGGCGTTGCAGAGGTCATCAAGAAGTATCTGAAGGACACCAAGATCGGCCGCGTGAATCATGCGGCGATCGCGATTGCGAACCCGGTCGATGGCGATCAGGTGAGCATGACCAATCACGACTGGACGTTCTCGATCGAAGCGACGCGTCGCGCGCTGGGCTTCGATACGCTGCTGGTCGTCAACGACTTCACCGCGCTGGCGATGGCGCTACCGGGCCTCACCGATGCGCAGCGCGTGCAGGTGGGCGGCGGCTCGCGTCGTCAGAACAGCGTGATCGGCCTGCTCGGGCCGGGCACCGGCATGGGCGTGTCGGGCTTGATTCCCGCTGATGACCGCTGGATCGCACTCGGCAGCGAAGGCGGCCACGCGACGTTCGCGCCGATGGACGAGCGCGAAGACCTCGTGCTGCAGTACGCGCGCAAGAAGTGGTCGCATGTGTCGTTCGAACGCGTGGCGGCGGGTCCTGGCATCGAGGTGATCTATCGCGCGCTGGCTCAACGCGACAAGAAGCGCGTGCCCGCGACGATCGAAGTATCCGAGATCGTCAAGAAAGGTCTTGATGGCGACGCGCTCGCGGCTGAAGCGATCGACGTGTTCTGCGGCATTCTCGGCACGTTCGCCGGCAATATTGCGGTGACGCTTGGGGCGCTGGGCGGCATCTATATCGGCGGCGGCGTTGTGCCGCGTCTGGGCGAGGTGTTCGCGCGCTCGTCGTTCCGTCAGCGCTTCGAGGCGAAGGGCCGCTTCGAGGCGTATCTGAAGAACGTGCCGACCTATGTGATCACGGCGGAATATCCGGCGTTTCTCGGTGTGTCGGCGATTCTCGCGGAGCAGTTATCGAACCGCGCGGGCGGCAGTTCGTCGGCGGTGTTCGAACGCATTCGCCAGATGCGCGATGCGCTGACGCCTGCTGAGCGGCGCGTCGCGGACCTCGCGTTGAATCATCCTCGTTCGATCATCAACGATCCGATCGTCGATATCGCGCGCAAGGCCGATGTGAGCCAGCCGACGGTGATCCGCTTCTGCCGCTCACTGGGCTGCCAGGGCTTGTCCGATTTCAAGCTGAAGCTGGCGACGGGTTTGACGGGTACGATTCCCGTCTCGCATAGCCAGGTTCATCTCGGCGACACGGCGACGGACTTCGGCGCGAAGGTGCTGGACAACACGGTGTCGGCGATTCTGCAGTTGCGCGAGCATCTGAACTTCGAGCAGGTCGAGTCGGCGATCGATCTGCTGAACAGCGCGCGGCGCATCGAGTTCTATGGTCTCGGCAATTCGAACATCGTCGCGCAGGATGCGCATTACAAGTTCTTCCGGTTTGGTATTCCGACTATTGCCTACGGCGATCTGTATATGCAGGCGGCGTCGGCTGCATTGCTCGGGAAGGGTGATGTGATTGTCGCTGTTTCGAAGTCGGGACGCGCGCCGGAATTGCTGCGTGTTCTGGAAGTGGCGATGCAGGCGGGTGCCAAGGTGATCGCGATTACGTCGAGTAATACGCCTTTGGCCAAGCGCGCGACTGTTGCGCTGGAAACCGATCATATCGAGATTCGCGAGTCGCAGCTGTCGATGATTTCGCGGGTTCTGCATCTGTTGATGATCGATATTCTTGCGGTTGGGGTTGCGATTCGGCGGGCTGCGCCGGCTTCTGAGGTCAGCGCTGCTGTGACTAAGGCCCGCAAGGGCTCCGATGATGATACGTCGGCCGTGCTCGACTGGCTGAGTCATGGGGCGGCGGCGTCGCCGCGGGATTGAGGTTTTTTGGGGTTTTTTGCCTGCGGCGCTGGGGGTTTGTTGTTGGGGCTTTCGCGGCGCGGGCGGTCGGTCTTTTGTCGCTTTAGTGCGGGGGTTCCGCAGTGCTCTCTCGTGGCGCGAGCGTTGCGCTTTGTGGGTTTGACTTTGTGCTGGCATCCGCGACGTGGTGTTTTGTTGCTGCGCAAGCGGTTTGGTCTTTTTGCTTCTGCGCTGGCATCCGCGCTTTGCCTTCGTGCTTCAAGCGTCGCCCCTGTGCGGGGCGGCACCTACTTTTCTTTGCCGCCGCAAAGAAAAGTAGGCAAAAGAAAGCGGCTAACACCGCCAACATTTCTCCCTACCTGAGGGCCCCCGAAGGGTCTTACGCTTCACACGGCAACCGCGTGGCCCACGTTCGTTGCCAGCGCTCTTGCGGTGCGCATCACCCGCTTCACGCACCCGCGCTGCATCATGCCGTGCCAGATATTCCACAGCCGCCCAGGTGGCAAACTGTGTGTAGGCCGTAGCACCTCACACGCCTCACTTCGGACCGATAGCACGCGCATACCTCCATGTAAGAGCGCCAGGCTATACGACGCGACAACCTACACACAGTTTGCCACCTGGACGGCGCAAACCATTCGCTGCCGCTAGCTCTTGTTCGGGTGTTCGAAGTGGGTGAGGCGCTCATTCGAAGCGTTGGCAACGAACGCGAACAGAGATGCCGCCGTGTGAAGCGTAAGACCCTTCGGGGGCCCTCAGGCAATGAGAAATGTTGGCGGTGTTAGCCGCTTTCTTTTGCCTACTTTTCTTTGCGGCGGCAAAGAAAAGTAGGTGACACAAGAACTGGCGGTGTTAGCCGCTTTCTTTTGCCTACTTTTCTTTGCGGCGGCAAAGAAAAGTAGGTGACACAAGAACTGGCGGTGTTAGCCGCTTTCTTTTGCCTACTTTTCTTTGCGGCGGCAAAGAAAAGTAGGTGACACAAGAACTGGCGGTGTTAGCCGCTTTCTTTTGCCTACTTTTCTTTGCGGCGGCAAAGAAAAGTAGGTGCCGCCCCGCACAGGGGCGACGCTTGAAGCACGAAGGCAAAACGCGGATGCCAGCTCAAAGGCCCGAACAACCAAAACCGCCTGTGCAGCAAACACCGTAACCCGGATGCCGGCGCAAACCCAAACCCACAAAGACCATCACCCGCACCGCGAAAACAAAACCAAAAACATCAATGCCGCGGATGCCACCTCAAAACCAACCCTCGCCCAACAAAACACAACGACCCCGCGACAGCAATCGTCACCCCCATCCCTTGCGGCGACCCGTCATGCCAGAGCCCAACGGCGAAGCTAGACAAAGCCCCAAGCGCAAGCTGCATAGCCCCGAACACAGCCGCCGCCGCGCCGGCATTACGCGGATAGCGATGCATGAGATCGGTCGTGCAATTCGCCGACAGCACGCCGACCACGCCCACCACAAAGAACAACCCAGCGACGATCGACCACAAACCGCCCCACCCTGTGAGACACATCAGCGCAACGAACAGCGACGCAACGAAGCTGATGGTCGCGGCCGCAGAAATAATTGGCAGCGGCCCAGTGCGCCCAACAACACGCGTGTTGATGAAATTCCCAAGCATGATGCCGACGATATTCAGCCCGAACAGAAACCCATAATGCTGCGCGGACACATGAAAGTACTCGATGTAAACGAACGGCGTAGCCGTGATGTACGCGAACATCGACGCAAACGCCATGCCGCCGCACAGCATGTGCCCCCAAGTGACGGGGTCTTTCAACAGCGTGCCGTACGCGGCAAATGATTGCAGCACCGCGCCATGTGCGCGCTTCTCGCGAGGCCAGGTCTCAGGAACGCGCAAGAACGCGGTAACAGCGCAGACCGCGCCAAAAATCGTCAGTGCGATGAACACGACGCGCCAGCCACCAAGCAACAGCAACTGCCCGCCGATCAACGGCGCAAGCAACGGCCCGATCGACGTCACGATAGCGAGCATAGACAAAACGCGAGCCGCGTCGCTTGGTCCGTGCGCATCGCGGGCAATCGCGCGCGCCAGCACCGATGCCGCGCCCGCACCAAGCGCCTGAAGGAAGCGGAAAGTAATGAGCGCACCAATCGACAGCGACAGCGCGCAGGCAATCGTCGCCAGCGTGTACATGATGATGCCGCCGAGCAGCACGGGCCGCCGCCCATATGCATCGGACATCGGACCATACAGCAACATGCCGACGGAGAAACCGAGCATGAAACTGGTCAGCGTGCTCTGCGCGGCGCCGACGCTGACGCTGAACGCCTGCGTGATCGACGGCAGGCTGGGCAGGTACATATCGATCGAAATCGGCCCGCACGCGGCAAGCGCGCCGAGTAGCAGAATCAGCCGGGCATCCGGCCGGGATCTGACGTCCTGAGACATGGAATTCCATTGAGAAGCAGCGCGCGAAGACCGGTCGATGCTGGGCCCAGCGGACCGTGCCGCGCTGCGGATACGGCCCCCGATTGTACCCGACGCCCGCCATCGCCCTACCCGGCAGCCGCCCAAGCCGGGCTTTCCTCGCCTTATCGGTTAAGCTGGCCGTCCGTTCCTTCGATACCAATGCCCGACCCAGATGACTGCCTTTCTGCTGATCTGGAGCCCGAAGAAGTGGCCGTGGCCCGAGTTGCCGGACGTCGCCAAACGCGTCGCGGCCGGCGAAGCCGTCACCGATGTCTGGGGCTGCGGCTTCTCGCGCAGCATCCTGCCGGGCGACCGTGTGTTCATTCATCGCGTGACGCTGGAGCCGAAGGGCGTGTTCGCGTCGGGCTACGTGACGCGCGCGCCCTACGAAATGCCCGACGCGACCAAGAAGCGCGGCTACCGGCTGTGCGTCGATTTCGTCTACGACTATCTGGTCGACGCGCATCATGATGTCGTGATCACGCGCGACGAATTGCGCAAGCACCCGTTCTCCGTGCAAACGTGGGACGCCCAAACCTCGGGCATCTCGATCAAGCCGATGGCCGAAGGCGCGCTCGAAAAGCTCTGGATCGAACGCACCGGCAAGCGCGCGCGGCCCGTTGTCGCGCCGGTTGCGGACGCGCCCGCCAAATCGACCAAAGAGCAAGCCTCGCAAGCGTGGAGCGCGGCGAACAAGGCCGCTGCCGGCAAGCGCGCGGCACGGGTCGCGATGTACTTCAGTTCGCCCAAACGCCCCAATAGCCCGCCCGGCGACGGCGAAGGCAATGGCGGAGGCGAGCCCGGCGACACCTGAGCGCAATGCCCGCCGCGTCGCCGCACCGGCACGGCTCGCGGCCGACCGCACACGACTCCGGTACAATTTCGAGAGGTCATTTCAGGCTCGTGCGAACGCTGCGCGCTTCGCGGCAAGCCTTTGCACCGCATCGATTCCGCCCTTGTACTGCATTCGCGCCAGTCACAGCCGTCCGACGCGCGATCCCAACCCAAGCAGGTCCAACGCTCATGTCCAGCAATCAAGAACTCTTCGACCGCGCCCAGAAAACCATTCCGGGCGGCGTCAACTCGCCGGTGCGCGCCTTCCGTTCGGTCGGCGGCACGCCGCGTTTCATCGAGCGCGCGCAAGGCGCGTACTTCTGGGATGCCGAGGGCAAGCGCTACATCGACTACATCGGCTCCTGGGGACCGATGATCGTGGGCCACGTGCATCCCGAAGTGCTGGAAGCCGTGCAGCGCGTGCTGGTGAACGGCTTCTCGTTCGGCGCGCCGACTGAGGCCGAAATCGAGATCGCCGAGGAAATCTGCAAGCTGGTGCCTTCGATGGAACAGGTGCGGATGGTGTCGAGCGGCACGGAAGCGACGATGAGTGCGCTGCGCCTCGCGCGCGGCTTCACGAACCGCAGCCGCATCGTCAAGTTCGAGGGCTGCTATCACGGTCACGCGGACAGCCTGCTCGTGAAGGCGGGCTCGGGCTTGCTGACGTTCGGCAACCCGACTTCGGCGGGCGTACCTGTCGATATCGCGAAGCACACCACCGTGCTCGAATACAACAACGTCGCCGCGCTCGAAGAAGCGTTCAAGGCATTCGGCAACGAAATCGCTTCCGTGATCGTCGAGCCGGTGGCGGGCAACATGAACCTCGTGCGCGCGACGCCGGAATTCCTCGGCGCGCTGCGGCGCCTTTGCACCGAATACGGCGCAGTGCTGATCTTCGACGAAGTGATGTGCGGTTTCCGCGTCGCGCTGGGCGGCGCGCAAGAACTGTATGGCATCACGCCGGACCTCACGTGTCTCGGCAAGGTGATCGGCGGCGGCATGCCGGCGGCTGCCTTCGGCGGACGGCGCGACATCATGGCCCATCTCGCGCCGCTGGGCGGCGTGTATCAGGCGGGCACGCTGTCGGGCAACCCCATCGCGGTCGCGGCTGGCCTCAAGACGCTGCAACTGATCCAAGCGCCGGGCTTCTACGACGCGCTGTCGCGTCAGACCACCCGCCTCGTCCAAGGTCTCACGGAAGCTGCGCGCGAAGCGAAAGTGCCGTTCGCGGCGGATTCCGTGGGCGGCATGTTCGGCCTGTACTTCTCGGAATCGGTGCCGGGCAGCTTCGCGGAAATTTCGCGCTGCGACGTGCCGCGCTTCAACACGTTCTTCCACAAGATGCTGGATGCGGGCGTGTACTTCGCACCGTCGGCGTATGAAGCAGGCTTCGTGTCGAGCGCGCACGACGACGCGATCATCGACGCCACCATCGAAGCCGCGCGCGGCGCATTCAAGTCGCTCGCCTGATCCACCACGACGAAACACTGAACGGATAACCCGAAGCCGATGTTTTCGCAGAACGATTTCGTCCACATGGAACGCGCGCTGGCCCTCGCCTGGCGCGGCCTGTACACGACCGACCCGAATCCGCGCGTCGGTTGCGTGCTGGTGAAGCATGGCGAGGTGATCGGCGAAGGCTACACGCAGCCCGCCGGTCACGATCACGCGGAAATTCAGGCGCTCAAGGACGCGCGCAGCCGCGGCAACGATACGCGCGGCGCGACCGCCTACGTGACGCTCGAGCCGTGCAGCCACTTCGGCCGCACGCCGCCGTGCGCGAACGCGCTGATCGAGGCGAAGGTCGCGCGTGTGGTCGCCGCAATGGAAGATCCGAACCCGCGCGTGTCGGGACGCGGCCTGACGATGCTGCGCGACGCGGGCATCGAGGTGCGCTGCGGCCTGCTCGAAACGGAAGCACGCGAACTGAACATCGGCTTCGTCTCGCGGATGATGCGCGGCCGGCCATGGGTGCGGATGAAGGTGGCAGCGTCGCTGGATGGCCGCACGGGCTTGCCGTCGGGCGAAAGCCAATGGATCACGGGCGAAGCGGCGCGTAACGATGGGCACGCGTGGCGCGCCCGCGCGTCGGCGATCCTGACGGGCATCGGCACCGTGAAGGAAGACAATCCGCGCATGACCGTGCGCGCCGTCGATACGCCACGCCAGCCACACCGCGTGCTGATCGACAGCCAGCTGGAAGTGCCGCCCGAAGCGCAGATTCTGGCCGGCGCGCCGACGCTGATTTTCTGCAGCACGCTCACGCCGCTGCTCGAAGAACGCGCCGCCGTGCTGCACGACCGCGGCGCCGAGATCGTGCCGCTCGCAAACGAGAACGGCAAGGTCGATCTGCCGCGCATGCTCGAAGAACTCGCGAAGCGCGAGGTCAACGAACTGCACGTGGAAGCGGGCTACAAGCTCAATGGCTCCCTGTTGCGCGAAGGCTGCGTCGACGAACTGCTGGTTTATCTCGCGCCGAGTCTGCTCGGCAACGACTCGATGAGCATGTTCAATCTCGCCGCGCCCGGCTCGCTGGATGCGCGCACGCAACTCGAATTTCATGCCGTGGACCGGATTGGCAGTGACGTGCGGATTCTTGCGCGCCTGCTGCCGAACCCGCCCGCGCACTGACAGATAGATAGAGGACACGACACGATGTTTACGGGAATCGTCGCGGCTGTCGGCCGCATTGCAGCGATCAAGCCGCTCGGCAACGAGCCGGACGCGGGCGTCCGCCTGACCGTCGAAGCGGGCGGCCTCGATCTCGACGACGTGCAACTGGGCGACAGCATCGCGATCCAGGGCGCGTGCATGACCGTGATCGACAAAACGCCGGCTTCGTTCGACGTCGACGTGTCACGCGAAAGCCTGAACCGCACGGCGGGCCTCGGCGACACGGGCGAAGTGAACCTCGAAAAGGCGCTGCGCTCGCACGATCGACTCGGCGGCCATATCGTCTCGGGCCACGTGGACGGGCTCGGCACGGTGACGCGCTTTGCGCGCGTGGGCGAATCGCACGAACTGCGTGTGCTGGCGTCGCGCGAGATCGGCAAGTACCTGGCGTACAAAGGCTCGATCACCGTGAACGGCGTGAGCCTCACCGTGAACTCGGTGACGGACCGCGACGACGGTTGCGAGTTTTCGATCAATCTGATTCCGCATACGGTTGAAGTCACCACGCTCAAGGCCTTGAAGGACGGGACGAAGGTCAATCTGGAGATCGACCTGATCGCGCGCTACGTCGAGCGGATGCTCAACGCACCGAAGTAGTCTCGCGCGTCTCTTCGCGGCTGAACATTCGTCCGGACGGCATATGCCGTTCGGACGGGCGACTTGCCGGGCGGCGTGGCGTAAAATACGCGCTTTCCCAAACTTCTCGCCAACATGACCCTCGCCTCCACCCTTGAAATCATCGCCGAGCTCAAAGCGGGCCGGATGGTGATTCTTGTCGACGAAGAAGACCGCGAAAACGAGGGCGACCTCGTCATCGCAGCGGAATTCATCACGCCGGAAGCAATCAATTTCATGGCGCGCTATGGCCGCGGCCTGATCTGTCTGACGCTCACGCAGGAACGCTGCAGGCTGCTGAACCTGCCGCTGATGACGCACCGCAACGGCACGCAGTACGGCACGGCGTTCACTGTCAGCATCGAGGCGGCCGAAGGCGTCACCACGGGCATTTCGGCAGCCGACCGCGCGCATACCATCGCCACGGCCGTCGCGGCAAACGCGCGTACCGAGGACATCGTCCAGCCGGGCCACGTGTTCCCGATCATGGCGCAGCCGGGCGGCGTACTGGTGCGCGCGGGCCACACGGAAGCCGGTTGCGATTTCACGGCGCTCGCGGGCCTCACGCCCGCTGCCGTGATCTGCGAAATCATCAAGGACGACGGCACGATGGCGCGCCTGCCCGACCTGCTGACGTTCGCTGAGGAGCACGGCCTGAAGATCGGCACGATCGCCGACCTGATCCACTACCGCAGCCGCACGGAGTCGATCGTCGAGCGCGTCTGCGAACGCACGATGCAAACCGTACACGGCCCGTTCCGCGCGGTGATGTATCTGGATCAGCCGAGCGGCCAGCCGCACATGGCGCTGGTGCGCGGCACGCCTACGCCGGACCGCGAAACCATGGTGCGCGTGCATGAGCCGCTCTCGGTGCTGGATCTGCTGGAAGTCGGCACATCCACGCACTCGTGGACGCTCGACGCCGCTATGAAGGAAATTGCCGCGCGCGATCATGGCGTGATCGTGCTGCTGAACTGCGGCGACTCGAAGGAACACATGATCGACGTGTTCAAGGCATTCGACGAAAAGAGCCGGGCCGAGGCGCTCAAGCGCCGCCCGGTGGACTTCAAGACGTATGGCATCGGCGCGCAGATTTTGCGCGAACTCGGTGTCGGCAAGATGCAGGTGCTGTCGAACCCGCGCAAGCTGGGCAGCATGTCCGGCTATGGGCTCGAAGTCACCGGCTTCGTGCCGATGCCGGGCAGCGCGGCCGAAAAGCCGCAGAACTGCTGAACGCATCAACTGTTTTCACGACCAGTTTTCGCCCAGTTCCCGCTTATCTGCGCTCAACCAACACACTACGGATCTCATATGGAAATCGGACAATACCAACCGAATCTCGACGGCGACGGTCTGCGCATTGGCATCGTCCAATCGCGCTTTAACGAACCCGTCTGCAACGGCCTCGCGGACGCATGCATCGAAGAACTCGAACGCCTTGGCGTGACGGGCGAAGACGTGCTGCTCGTCACCGTGCCGGGCGCGCTGGAAATCCCGCTCGCGCTGCAAAAGCTCGCTGAAAGCGGCCAGTTCGACGCGCTGATCGCGCTCGGCGCAGTCATCCGCGGCGAGACGTATCACTTCGAACTCGTGTCGAACGAAAGCGGCTCGGGCATCTCGCGCATTGCGCTCGACTTCGGCACGCCCATCGCAAACGCCGTGCTGACGACGGAAAGCGACGAGCAAGCCGTTGCCCGCATGACCGAAAAGGGTCGTGACGCGGCGCGCACCGCTGTCGAAATGGCAAACCTCGCGGTCGCGCTCGAACAGCTGGACGGCGGCGACGATGAGGAAGACGAAGACGAGGACGACGAAGAGGAACGGGCATGAAGAGCGCACGCCGACGCTCCCGCGAACTGGCCACGCAGGGGCTTTATCAGTGGCTGCTGTCGGGTTCGCCGGCAGGTGAGATCGACGCGCAGTTGCGCGGCGCCCAGGGTTACGACAAGGCCGACCACGAACATCTGGACGCGATCCTGCATGGCGTGATCCGAGATTCGGAAGCATTGTCCGCCGACCTAACGCCCTGCCTCGACCGCCCGATCGACCAGTTGTCGCCCGTCGAGCGCGCGGTGCTGCTAGTGGCCGCGTACGAACTGAAGAATCACGTCGACATTCCGTATCGCGTCGTCATCAACGAGGCTGTCGAACTCGCGAAGACCTTCGGCGGCTCCGACGGCTACAAGTACGTGAATGGCGTGCTGGACAAGCTGTCCGTGAAGCTGCGCGAAGCGGAAACGCAGGCGGCCGGCCGCAAGCAGTAAGCGCGCGCGACGCGCGTAGCTGGCTTCAGATGTTGGCGATGCAGGCGGGTCCGGCGTTACGCGGGCCCGCCTTTGTTTTTTGCGCGACAGTGCTCGCGCATCTGATTGAACTGGACTCATCGAATGAACAGCGTGACCGAACCCCTCGTGAAACTGGCCGCCCGCGTCGACGCCATCCAGCCGTTCTATGTGATGGAACTGGCGAAGGAAGCGGCGCTGCTGGAGCGCGCCGGGCGCGACATCATCCATATGGGAATCGGCGAACCCGATTTCACCGCGCCGGAACCCGTGATCGAAGCCGCGACGCGAGCGCTGCGGAGCGGTGTCACGCAGTACACGAGCGCGCTCGGCATTCACCCGCTGCGCGAGGCGATCGCGGGTCATTACCGGCATGCGTATGGTCTGGACATCGATCCGGCGCGAATCGTCGTGACGGCGGGTGCCTCGGCGGCGCTGTTGCTGGCGTGCGCCGCGCTCGTCGATCGCGACGACGAAGTGCTGATGCCCGACCCGAGCTATCCGTGCAACCGCCATTTCGTCGCCGCCGCCGAGGGCAAGCCTGTGCTCGTCCCAAGCGGCCCGGCCGAGCGCTTCCAGTTGACCGCCAATGACGTCGAACGCCTCTGGAACGCGCGCACGCGCGGCGTGCTGCTCGCCTCGCCGTCGAATCCGACGGGTACGTCGATCGAGCCGGCCGAGCTGAAGCGCATCGTCGAAGCGGTCCGCGCGCGCGGCGGCTTCACGATCGTCGACGAGATTTATCAAGGCTTGAGTTACGACGCGCCGCCCGTGTCGGCGCTGTCGTTCGGCGAGGATGTCATCACCGTCAACAGCTTTTCGAAGTACTTCAACATGACCGGCTGGCGGCTGGGCTGGCTCGTGGTGCCGCCCGCGCTCGTCGGCGCATTCGAGAAGCTTGCGCAGAATCTGTTCATCTGCGCGTCGGCGCTCGCGCAGCACGCGGCGCTCGCCTGCTTCGAGCCGGATACGCTCGCGATCTACGAAGCGCGTCGGCTGGAGTTCAAGCGCCGCCGCGATTTCATCGCGCCCGCGCTCGAATCGCTGGGCTTCACGGTGCCCGTCATGCCGGACGGCGCGTTCTATGTCTACGCGGACTGCCGCAGCGTCGCGCATCCGGCCGCCGGCGACAGCGCCGCGCTGACGAGCGCGATGCTGCACGACGCGGGCATCGTGCTCGTGCCGGGCATGGACTTCGGCTCGTACCAGCCGCGCGAGTACATCCGGCTGTCGTATGCGACTGCGTATTCGAAGCTCGAAGAGGCCGTCGAGCGTCTGCGGAAACTGTTCGGCGGGTAAGTACGCGGCGGCGGTGCCGGCGCACCGCTGAAAACTAGCTTCAAGGCGTAAGAAAACCCGCCACCGAACGAAAAAAGGGCACCCGAAGGTGCCCTTTTCTTTTACGCAATCAGCGTGTCCGAACGCGATCAGGCGCCCAGTTCAGGCTGCTGCGCCACGTGCTTCGCCGCATTCGCGCTCGCGTCATCCTGCTCCGCGCCCTTCACCGGCGTTGCAGCGCTCAACGGGTGGCCGTCGAGCGTCATCTGCACGCGCTTGTTCGCACCATTCGACGCCGCTGCTGTGGACGTAGACGTCGAAGCCGTCACCGTCGACGGAGCTTGCGGCGAATTGATCGGCACCTTGCGGCCGCGCGCGATATCGCGCAAACGCGTGCGCTCGGCCATCACCTTCGCGCCGTAGCCGCCGTCGTCCTGCGACGTCGAGCCGACGTACAGGCGCAGACCGCCCGGCAACGAGCCGCCACGCGCGATGCAATCCTTCAGCACGATCGCGCCGACCTTGATGTTCGCGAGCGGTTCGAGCGCCGCGTTCTGGCCGCCGAAGTACCGGAACTTGTCCGAGTGAACCGTCGACATCACCTGCATCAGGCCCTTCGCGCCGACGCCGCTTTCGGCGTACGGATTGAAACCCGACTCGATCGCCATCACAGCGAGCAGCAGCAACGGGTCGAGGCCGACTTCACGGCCGGTGTCGAACGCAGCCTTTACGAGCTCGCTGACGGGTTCCTGAGCGACGCGGTAGCGCCGCGCGATGAACGTCGCGACGAGATCCTGCTCGCGGGTGGAAACCAGCACGCGGTCGTCACGGGCGTCAGGCGACACGCGTTGCGACGGAATCATCGAAGCGATCGTGCCGACGCTGGGCAGCGTGCGCGGATCGAGGCCGTTGAGCGCAGCCGACGAAAGGCCGGTACTCACGCCCGAGCCGGACGGAGCCGTGAAGCTGCTGTTGTCGCTGGCGACGTTGTAGCCGGCGTCAGCGGCGGCAGCCGCCGTGTTGGGGTGGTCCGTCGGGCTCGACGAGATGGATGAGCTCGACAGCGTATCGTCTTGCGGCGCCGCGTTGCTACGCTGTTGAGGCGCGAACGACGGCAGCGGGTTGCCCTGCAGCAGACGGGCGGGGCCAGCCTGCACGGCGGCCGTGATGAAGGGCATCAGCCGCGTCGCCAGCGTCAGGCGCCAGCTCGGCATCAGCCACAGCGTGAGCGCGAACAGGACAGCGAATCCGCCAACCACGCTGAATAGATGATGACTTACACGCGTCCCTTGACGCAGCGCGCCGCGCATGACTTGCGCGATCCGCTCGTTGGGACGCCACGATAACCAGGCGTTCATTCAGATCTCCCATGTTGCTGGCTTTCGCGAACACCGTAAGAACGACCGGCTGGACTGCTGTTCGAAAAAACCAAGACGCCGCCTGCTCTGGTTAAGGCGACAACGACGTCGGGAAAACGGCAAAAAGTACCGTTGGGGAGCCAAAATCTTGAAAAAGACCGCCTGCATGCCAAAAAGCACGCATACGATGGCTCCCACGCGAAAAAACCAGCGTCGATATGCGCTGGTGGAGACTACATATGACCGTCAATACCGTGCAGGAGCGGTAAGAGCGACGCGTTGCGTCTGTAGGACCGGAGGACGGTGGTAAAAACTATCAATTCCTGCAACCGATGTGACCGGATTCTAGCAGGGTTTTATAGATCGTCAACACTATAGGATGTCAAAACTATAACTAATTGTAATAATGAACGGTGTTCAGTCCGCCGGATCCCCCTGCACAAGGGGCTTTCCAGCCGATTGGCAATTTCGGTATTCAACGTGCGCTTCCTAACGCAGGTAAAATCGACAATCCGTTCGGGCTGCTTGTTGCTGGTCGGTTGATCGTCACCGCGCCGCCCGCTTCGCCACCGTTTTCAGCCCTTGCATGGCCGCTACGCGGCTGCCAGACCGGACCGATGAAATACAAAGACTTGCGCGACTTCGCGAGCCGCCTCGAATCGCTCGGCGAACTGCGCCGTATCTCGCAAAACGTGTCGCCCATCCTGGAAATGACCGAACTGTGCGATCGCGTGCTGCGCGCAGGCGGTCCCGCGCTGCTGTTCGAGTCGAAGCAGGCTCACGCGTTCCCGGTGCTCGGCAATCTGTTCGGCACGCCACGGCGTGTCGCGCTCGGCATGGGCATCGATACTTCCGCGCAAGACGCCGCGGACAGCGACAGCGCGGCGCTGGAGTCGCTGCGCGATGTCGGGCGGCTGCTGTCCGCGCTGAAGGAGCCGGAGCCGCCCAAGGGCCTCAAGGACGCGGGCAAGCTGCTGTCGCTCGCGAAGGCGGTGTGGGACATGGCGCCGAAGACGGTAAGCGCCCCGCCCTGCCAGGAAATCGTCTGGGAAGGCAATGACGTCGATCTCGCGAAGCTGCCTGTCCAGACCTGCTGGCCCGGCGACGCGGGGCCGCTGATCACCTGGGGGCTGACCGTCACGCGCGGGCCGAACAAGACGCGGCAGAACCTCGGCATCTATCGTCAGCAAGTGATCGGGCGGAACAAGGTCATCATGCGCTGGCTCGCGCATCGCGGCGGCGCGCTCGACTTCCGCGAGTTCGCGCTGAAGAACCCCGGCAAGCCGTATCCCGTTGCCGTGGTGCTCGGCGCCGATCCCGCGACGATCCTCGGCGCGGTGACGCCCGTGCCCGACACGCTGTCCGAATACCAGTTCGCCGGCCTGCTGCGCGGCGGACGCACCGAGCTGGCGAAGTGCGTCACGCCGGGCGTCGACACGCTGCAAGTGCCCGCGCGCGCGGAGATCGTGCTGGAGGGCTTCATCTATCCGCAGGAAGGCGTACCGGCGCCCGCGCCCGAAGGCGCGCCGCCGCGTCCGACGAAAGGCGCGAGCGCCGCTTACGAGCACGCGCTCGAAGGCCCATACGGCGATCACACCGGCTACTACAACGAGCAGGAGTGGTTCCCTGTCTTCACGATCGAGCGCATCACGATGCGCCGCGACGCGATCTATCACTCCACCTACACGGGCAAGCCGCCCGACGAACCCGCCGTGCTCGGCGTCGCGCTGAACGAGGTGTTCGTGCCGCTGCTGCAGAAGCAGTTCACCGAGATCACCGACTTCTATCTACCGCCCGAAGGCTGCAGCTACCGGATGGCCATCGTGCAGATGAAGAAGAGCTATCCGGGCCACGCAAAGCGCGTGATGTTCGGCGTGTGGAGCTTCCTGCGGCAGTTCATGTATACGAAGTTCATCGTCGTCGTCGACGAGGACGTGAACATTCGCGACTGGAAGGAAGTGATCTGGGCCATCACGACGCGCATCGACCCGACGCGCGATACCGTGCTGGTCGATCGCACGCCGATCGACTACCTGGATTTCGCGTCGCCCGTCGCGGGACTCGGCTCGAAGATGGGGCTCGACGCGACCAACAAATGGCCCGGCGAAACCGACCGCGAATGGGGCCAGCCGATCGTGATGGACGATGCCGTGAAAGCGCGCATCGACGGCTTGTGGAACGAGCTCGGTCTGTGAGTCGCGCAGGTTTCAATAACAACAAATCACCAACACGGTTGGACGGATGCATAGCTTGTCGATGTTGTCGGACGGTTTTTTTCTGTCGTTGTCGTTGTGCCTCGATATAGGTCTCGTCAACGTCGCGATCATCTCGCTGACGTTGTCGCACGGCTTCAGGCCCGGCTTCTGGCTCGGCCTTGGTTCCTGTTTCGGCGATCTCATCTACGCGGCGCTCGCGCTTGCGGGCATGGCGGCGCTGCTGCAATTCGAATCGGTGCGCTGGGTCGTATGGATCGGCGGCGCGGCGATCCTGCTTTTTCTGACATGGAAGATGGCGCGCGAGGCGCTGGTTCCGGCCTCGGCGCCGCCCGTCGAAGGCGAAGCCGACGCGTCGACGCCGCATCTCGATCCGACGCGCGGTTTCCTGCGCGGCGTGCTGCTCGCCGTCTCGTCGCCGAGCGCGATCCTGTGGTTTGCAGCCGTCGGCGGCGCGCTGATCGCCAAGGCCGGCGCGACGACGGTGACGACTGCGCCTGTGTTCCTCGGCGGCTTTTTTCTCGGCGGACTGTGCTGGACGCTTTTCATCTGCGGACTGGCGAGCCACGGACGCAAACGTGCGGGCACGGGCCTGCTGCGCATCTGTCACGTGCTATCCGCGCTGCTATTCGCTTATTTCTCGTACAGCGTGATCGTCAATGGCTACCACGATCTAATCGTGCAGACTGCGCACGCGGCAAGCTGATACGAAGCGTCGTGGCCGCGAGGCTATCGGCCCGTGAAATGCAAACGGCGCAACGCGGCGATGAGCCGGCGTTGCGCCGTTTTTCCATTCAGCCTGCGTAGCGCCGATGCGCTACGTAGCCAGAACATCAATAGCGATAGTACGGACGGCCGTAATAGCCGTGATGGTAATAAGGCCGGTGATAGCCGTAATACCCGCCGACCACGACGGGCGGCGCATAGACCACGGGCGGCGGTGCATACACCACGGGCGGAGGCGGCGGCGCGTAATACGCGGGAGGCGGCGCGGCGTAGACGGGATAAGCAGGCGCCACCGGCACACCGATGCCGATACCAACAGACACATGAGCCTGGGCCGCAGTGGCCATCCCCACCCCGAGTGCGGCTGCAGCGATAAACGGAACGATCTTCTTCACTTGTATTTCTCCTGGCGGCTCGGCCACCACGACCGGGTCGCATGACGGACATGCTCTGAATTCAATGTATCGAAAAAGCCTGCATGCCGTTGTCTGCATTTGTTGCAAATTGCAATTACCGTAAAGCGGTTCGTCAGTCAGCGCTCTTTCTATATTGATCAGATGATGCAGATCATCGCGAAAATCAAGGGCTTGGCCGTCGATTGGAGGCGAATCGGGCATCCTGACCGCCTCTGCCAGTCGCGCCTGGCGCGCTTCGGTAATGTTTATTTACAAATTCACCGGCGTGATGTTGCGGGCTCGCATCAGGAGCCTGCCGAAGCGGCAGAACGCCTGCAATGAAAAACGCCCGGCGCGTGGCCGGGCGTTTCGCATGATCGGAAATGAAACGAACGTCAACCGACTTTCACGTAGGTGAACTCGCGCGTGACGTTAGGGGGCACATAAGCGCCGCTGATCTTGACCCGCGGTGTGAGACGCTTCTTCTGATCCCACCAGCGACGGCGTTGGGAATGCGTGAGGAACCGCAAGTGCTTTCGGTAAGCAAAGATGCTCATCGTGACCTCCCGATTCTGACTGCGAGACATTGAAAACCAAGGTGACTGCCAATCCACTCCTACGGAAATCCTGAAGCGGTTTTCGCGCCTGTTTGCCCGTGCTGCCACAACCGTGCGTGCGTACGCGAGCGGCCCTGAAAGCATCAGTTGACCGCGAAACGCACGTCTGCATGCGCCCAAACCACCTGCGGAAACCGCCAGTTCGCGCCCTGGATTTATTGGAGCGCGATACTCCAGCTTCCGTCCTCAGTCCCGTCGGGAGCAGGAACCATGTCCCAGCCCTCCTTGCCGCGCCTGGGCTTCGTCGGCGCGGGCCGGATTGCGCGCTGTCTTGCGCTTGGCTTCGCACGCGCCGGATATCCCGTCACGGCCATTGCGAGCCGCTCGCCCGAATCGGCACGGCAGCTCGCCAGTCAGATCGAATCCTGCGCCGCGTATGACAACCCTCAGCGGATCGTCGAGTCGGCGGACATACTCTTTTTAACCGTCCCCGATGACAGCATCGGTTCGACAGCGAACACACTCGCGTTTCCCGCCGGTGCGGCGCCCGGCAAGGAAGCCTGGGCCGTCGTGCATTGCAGCGGTGCGTCGCCCGTCGAACTGCTTGCCCCGGCTCGGGACCAAGGCGCGTCGATCGGCGGTTTTCATCCACTTTACCTGTTCAGCGGCGATTTGACAGATGTCGATCGCATCGCCGGGTGCTCGGTGACGATCGAGGCGGACGGCGCGCTCAAGGACGCGCTGATGGCACTCGCCGCCGCGTTGCGCTGCCATCCGCTGTCGATTCCCGCCGGCGGCCGGCTTCTGTATCACGCGGCGGCCCACTATGCGGCCAGTTTTGCCTTATGCAGTCTGGCTGAGAATGTGACTCTGTGGCGCAAGCTCGGCTTCGACGAACACGACGCGCTGCGCGCGCTACTCCCGATGATGGCAGGCACGCTCGAAACCGCACGCGACCGGGGCCTCGCCAACGCGCTCGCGGGACCGGTTTCGCGTGGCGACCTGGGCGTGGTGGAAAAGCAACTGTCGCTGATGGAGAAAATGGGCGGCGACCATGGCGCGCTGTTCGGATTGATGTCGCGGCGGGCGGTCGCGCTCGCGCGCCAGCGCGCGACGCCGCCCGTCGCCGTCGACGCCATCGGCGCGGCAGTCGAGCGCTCGCTGAGCCGCACGCTCAAAGGCGCGGCGAAAGGTGCAAGCGCCGAGTAAGCCGTGATAATGTGACGTCCGGCGTGAGCGGGCCTTCATGACTGCCGTCCCTTACGGGGCGCGGCGGCACGGACGGCCCGCCGGCAACGCTGGACCACCACGCGGGCAACGGTACGCAGCAGGCGCACGACGCCTTCCTGCGCATCGCGACCAATCGACGAGAACGCACAATGATCAAGGTCAGCATCCTCTATCCGTATCGAGAAGGCGGACGTTTCGACGTCGACTATTACTGCGGCACGCACATGCCGCTCGCCGCGAAGCTGTTCGGCGCGGCGCTCAAGGGCTGGTCGGTCGACATCGGCATCAACGCCGGGCCGCCGGGCTCACCGCCGCCGTTCGTCGCGGCCGGGCATTTCCTGTTCGATACCGCCGACGCGTTTTATGAAGTCTTCAAACCCGCCAGCGACACATTGCTCGCCGACATTCCGAATTACACGGACGGCGGCAACGGCAAGATCCTGATTAGCGAAGTCAAGGTCGCGGTCTAGCGCCGCGACGGGCGCACACCACCATTCTGGTGAGACGCGCAATGCACGTCGCGCGCTCGATGTTTTCAGCCGTCCGCCGGCCCGCCGGCGCCATGCGTCCCGCTCGACGGGACGTTTTCTGAAGGAAAGGACCCACGATGTTCGGCGATATCGCCCGTTTTCTGCTCAATACCATCTTCACGCTGTTCGGCGCGGCGCTGCTGCTGCGCGCCTGGCTCCAGTTCATCCGCATGCAGCCGTACAACCCGGTGTCGAGCGCGGTGATGCAGGCGACCAACTGGCTCGTGCTGCCGCTGCGCAAGATCATTCCCAGCACGCGCGGGATCGACTGGGCGAGCATCGTCGCCACGCTGCTCACGTCGCTCGTCTATGTCGTGCTGATGGTGGCGATCGTCGGCGTCGATCCGCTCGGGCTGATGCCGTCGCTGCTGATCGTCGCGCTGCTGACCGTGATCAAATGGGCGCTGAACCTGCTGATCTGGCTGACCATCCTGATGGCGTTGCTGTCGTGGCTCAACCCGCGTTCGCCCGCCATGCCGATCCTGTATCAGCTGACGGCGCCGTTTCTCGATCCGCTGCGCAAGGTCATGCCGCGCCTGGGCGGCATCGATCTGTCGCCGATCCTGCTGTTCGTGATCGTGCAGGTGCTGCTGATGGTCGTGACGCGCGCCGCCGTGTCGCTAACGCTGTTCGGCATCTGAACGGGTTGGTGCGCGCCGGGTGCGCTGCGCATCCGGCGATTTGCCCAAAGCCGCCGAAACCGCGTAAAATAGCGCGCTCTGCGGGCGTCGTATAATGGTAATACCCTAGCTTCCCAAGCTAGAGCCGTGGGTTCGATTCCCATCGCCCGCTCCAATTTCAGCCGCTCCTCTGCCGCAGCACGTACTGGCAGAGAGATCAGGCGGAGAAGCCAGCGTGAGAGCCGCCTCCCTGAAGGCGGCTTTTTTATAGCGTGCGTCCTGTCGCGAATGCCGTACGACGCTCGAATGACGCGCCCTCACGCACAGCCGTTTCCCGCCGCCACCCTTGCTTTCATCAAGATGATTCACGATCCGAACGAAGCCGGTTTGCCGCGCGACCCTTCCGAGCTTCCCAGCGACAAACTGCCCGAACCGACCGAAACCGCCGACGCCGCTGCGTCCGACAACGCGCTGCACCTGCGCCGTATCCGCAGTTTCGTGACGCGTGCCGGCCGCGTGTCGACGGGACAGCGCCGCGCGATGGACGAACTCGGCCCTCGCTTCGTCGTGCCCTACACGCCAGAGCAGCCGGACTGGGAGACAGTCTTCGGCCGCCGCGCGCCGCGCATTCTGGAGATCGGTTTCGGTATGGGCGCGACCACTGCCGAGATCGCGTCGCACCGCACCGACGACGACTTTCTCGGCGTCGAAGTGCATGAGCCGGGTGTCGGCGCGCTGCTGAAGCTGATGGGCGACCAGAACCTGTCGAACATCCGCATCATCCAGCACGACGCCGTCGAGGTGCTCGAAAACATGATCGCGCCTGCTAGTCTGGATGGCGTGCATATCTTCTTTCCCGATCCGTGGCATAAGGCGCGTCATCACAAGCGCCGCCTGATCCAGCCGAAGTTCGTCGCGCTACTGGTGTCGCGCATGAAGCCGGGCGCGTATATCCATTGCGCGACCGACTGGCAGAACTATGCGGAGCAGATGCTCGAAGTGCTCGGCGCAGAGCCCGCTTTGGAGAACACCGCCGATGGTTACGCGCCGCGCCCCGACTATCGTCCGGTGACGAAGTTCGAGAAGCGCGGCCTGCGCCTCGGGCACGGCGTGTGGGATCTGATTTACAAACGTCGCCCGAATAGCTGAAGCGCAACATCGGCTACAGAAACGGAAACGGCCTGCGGTTAGCAAACCGCAGGCCGTTTTTGCATCCATCCGACGCTGTAAATCTCAATCCGCCCAGCTCAACCCGCCGCTATAGCCGATCAGCAGGATCAACAGACCGAAGCCGATCCGATACCAGGCAAACGCGCTGAAATCGTGCGCCGCGATGTAGCGCAGCAGCCAGCGCACGCACGCAAAGGCGCTGACGAACGCCGCCAGAAAGCCGATCGAGAAAAGCCCGAGCGCATCCGTCGACAGTTCGTGCCATCCCTTGTGGAGTTCGTAGACGGTCGCGCCGAAAATGATCGGAATCGCGAGGAAGAACGAGAACTCGGTCGCGACGCGCCGGTCGAGCCCGAAAAGCATGCCGCCGATAATCGTCGAACCCGAGCGCGACATGCCAGGGATCAGCGCAAAGCATTGCGCGAGGCCGACCTTGAGCGCGTCGAGCGGGCTCATGTCGTCCACCGAATGCACGCGCGCCTGGACGTCGGGCCGGCTGCGCTGCCGCGACTCGACCCAGAGAATCAGCACGCCGCCCACCACCAGCGCAAGCGCGACAGGCACGGGCGAAAACAGCACCGCCTTGATCGCTTTCTCGAACAGCAGGCCCAGCACGATCGCCGGAATCGTCGCGATGATCACGTTCAGCGTGAAACGGCGCGCCGCAGGCCGCGTCCCGAGCCCCGACACGACATCGACGATGCGCTGCCGGAACTCCCAGCAGACAGCGAGAATCGCGCCGAGCTGGATCACGACATCGAAAGTCTTTTCCTGCGGCACATCGAAGTTGAGCACGCTGCCCGCGACGATCAGGTGACCCGTGCTCGACACCGGCAAAAATTCGGTCAAGCCTTCCACGACGCCGAGAATCAGCGCCTTCAACGTGAGTATCCAGTCCATCCGTGGCCTTTTAGCTTGGAGTTGGTAGGCGATGCGCGGCCGCGTCAGACAGGATGGCGCGGCCGTCCGGCCGCGCATGCGTCACTTTTCGACGATCTGCACGCGTATGCCGTTTGTAAGGACCGTGATTGTACCGGGTTCGTAGTTCACTCCGGCAAATTGCAGCTGCTCGGGCTTGAATGTGTAGACGGGATAGTTGGCCAGCAGCTGGGTGGCCATCAGCGCGGCGGCCGCGTTGATCTGCTGCGCGTAGGCTTGCGCGTTGCCGTCGACGCTGACGTTGTCGACATTGGGCGAGCGCAGCACGACGGAACGGCTCTGCGGATCGTATTCGAGCTGGCTCGACAGCGTGAGCACGCCGTTCACGGGCTGCTGAAGGAACGGACTGGCGAGCCGCGCATCGACCCGCACCGACACGCGGTTCGTATCGGGCAGCAAGCCGACGACAGGATTGCTCAACGCGACATCGAGCACCTGCGACACCGTGCGTTGATACGGAAACTTGCGTTGGACGGCGTCCTGAACCTGCTTTTGCGAAAACGTGTAGTGATCCGGAATAAACGGAAACGTCGACGTTGCGCACGCGGCGAGCGGCGCCGTGACGCTCGCGGCCGCGCAGAGGGACAGCGTGGAAATCAGAAAGCGGCGCCGTGCGGGCGCAGCGGATTGGGTCATGCGGATTCTCCTGTCGGCCATCCACGATGGCCGCTGTGAAACGGCGCGCGCCGCGTCGGTGTCGGTTCATTTTCCGGACTTTATCGGCGCACGGATTCGAGTGACTGTTTTCCGGCGGATGAGCTGTGCCAAAAGCCGGGCCACGGTCACGGCCGAGTGTCGGCCTCCAGACGCGCGAGCCAGACGAGCGCCTCATCGCGCGAGCTGCCGCACATTTCCGCCTGCGGCTGTAGACCCGAGCAACAGGCCGGACGTTCCGGCTTGCCGAAAATCGCGCAGCGCAGATCGTCGCCGAGCTGCACGCAGCGCACGCCTGCGGGCTTGCCATTCGGCATACCCGGAATCGGGCTGGTGATCGACGGCGCGATGCAGCACGCGCCGCAATCGGGGCGGCACGCGTGATCCGCGGTCGCGGACGGCGGTTGAGACAAATGGACGGACACTACGCACTTCCTGAAACACGAACACGCTAAAACGGCGGAAAAATCGTTCGAAAACTTGACGCCGATCAAACCAGCATTGTGCCATCTGCCGAGTGCGACCTTTTTACCCGATCTCTCGCGCATGTGCTCCCGTACACTCGTTCGAGCTCAACCCACGCACGCGCGGCGCCTGCCCGGTTCACCCGGGCGTCACTGCGAGCCGCATCCGAAGCGGCTTGCGCATCATCCGGCGGGCGTCTGGAGACCATCCGATGAACACCGCTCCTTCCGGCCCATTCTTCCCCTCGGCGGATTCGCTGTTCCGCCCCGACCTGCTCGCCAAATACAGCGCGAACGGCCCGCGCTACACGTCCTATCCAACCGCCCTTCAGTTCCGCGACGACTTCCCGCTCGATAACTATCGCCGCGCCGCCGCCGACAAAGGCGCAACGGAAACCGACCTGTCGCTGTACTTCCACATTCCGTTTTGCGACACCGTCTGCTTCTACTGCGGCTGCAACAAGGTCGTGACGAAGAACCGCGCGCGCTCGGCGCCGTATCTCGCGCGCCTCAAGCGCGAGATCGCGTTGCAGGCGTCGCTGTTCGATACCGCGCGTCCCGTGTCGCAACTGCATTGGGGCGGCGGCACGCCAACGTTTCTGTCGCACGACGAAATGACCGAGCTGATGGCGACGACGCACGAGCACTTCCTGCTGCGCAGCGACGCCGAAGGCGAGTTCTCGATCGAAGTCGATCCGCGCGAAGCATCGCCGAAGACCATCGTCCATTTGCGCAATCTCGGCTTCAACCGGCTGAGTCTCGGCGTGCAGGACTTCGATCCCGTCGTGCAGCGCGCGATCAACCGCATCCAGCCGCTCGAAATGACGGCCAGCGTGATCTGCGCCGCGCGGGCGACGGGCTTTCATTCGATCGGCGTCGATTTGATCTACGGGCTGCCGTATCAGACGGTCAGGAGCTTCAGCAGGACGCTCGATACGATGCTCGAACTCGCGCCCGACAGGCTCTCCGTGTTCGGCTACGCGCACATGCCGCAGCTCTTCAAGATGCAGCGGCAGATGGATGCATCTACGCTGCCCTCGCCTGCCGAGCGGCTCGCGCTGCTGCGGCTCGTGGTCGAGCGGCTGACGGGCGCGGGCTATGTCTACATCGGCATGGACCACTTCGCGCTGCCCACCGACGAGCTCGCGCGCGCTCAGGCGAAGCGCACGCTGCATCGGAATTTCCAGGGCTACAGCACGCGCGCCGAATGCGATCTGATCGGCTTCGGGGCGTCGTCGATCGGCAAGGTCGGCGATGTGTATGCGCAAAACGCGAAAGACCTGACGGGCTATGCGTCAGCAATCGACCAAGGCGAACTGGCGATCAAACGCGGCGTGCGCCTCACCGCCGACGACCGCTTGCGCCGCGACATCATCACGCAACTGATGTGCAATCTCGAACTACGCTTCGACGAGTTCGAAGCTGCGTACGGCATCCGCTTTCATGACACGTTCGCGCCGGAACTGGAGCGGCTGCGCGCCTTCGAGGACGACGGGCTGGTGAAGATCGGCGCACGGCGGCTCGATGTAGAACTCGCCGGACGGATGCTCGTGCGCAACATCGCGATGGTGTTCGACCGCTACCTCGGTCAGCAGACGATGCAGCGCTTTTCGCGGACGGTCTAATCGCAACGACGGGCCAACTTGCCCGCCGACAGGTTTTCCGCCATAATCTGCGTCTTCGCCTGGCGTCAAAGCCGTGCGAGACAGCCTGCAAAGGCCGCAACACAAGCCCAGGTGGTGAAACAGGTAGACGCAGGGGACTCAAAATCCCCCGCCGCAAGGCGTGCCGGTTCGAGTCCGGCCCTGGGCACCAGAATTCAGCTTCGCACGAACCCGCGATCATCGTTAGATGCCGCGGGTTTTGTGTTTTCTGGCCGCGCGCCATGCGCGCAAAAAAGCCGGATCGCCTTACGGCCAATCCGGCTTCTGTTTCGTCGACAGCGTCAGAATGCGGCGCGCTTCAGCGCCCGCCCGCCGCACCCGCCAACTGATGCGCAGCCGCGCGCTTGCGCTTCACAACATAGCCGACCCACATCAAGAAAAGCCACACGGGCACCAGCAGCACCGACACATTGAGTCCTGGCGTCATCGCGAGAATGACGAGAATCATCGCCATGAACGCAAGACAGATCCAATTGCCGACCGGGAACCACAGCGACCGGAAAACGAGCGTCTCACCCTGCGCGAGCATCGCGCGACGCGACTTCAGATGCGTGAGGCTGATCAGCGACCAGTTCAGCACCAGCGCAGCGACGACCAGCGCCATCAGCACGTCGAGCGCCTTCGCGGGAATCAGGTAATTGATGATCACGCAAGCGAACGTCGCGACGGCCGACAGGCCGATCGCCATGTACGGCACGCCGCGTCGATCAACCTTGAGCAACGCGCGCGGCGCATTGCCCTGCTCGGCGAGGCCGTACAGCATGCGGCTATTCGCATAGACGCCGCTGTTGTACACCGACAATGCCGCCGTCAACACGACCACATTAAGAACATTCGCGGTCAAACCCGCGCCGATCTGCGAAAAGATCATCACGAACGGGCTACCGCCTTCCGCCACCTGATTCCACGGATACAGCGACAGCAGCACGACCAGCGAGCAGATGTAGAAAATCAGAATCCGGTAGATCACCTGGTTCACGGCCTTCGGAATGCTCTTCTGCGGATTGTCGGCTTCGGCGGCCGTGATGCCGATCAGTTCCAGCCCGCCGAACGAGAACATGATCACGGCGAGCATCATGAACAGGCCGTGGAAGCCATACGGGAAGAAACCGCCCTTGCTCCACAGGTTCGAGATCGACGCCTGCGGACCGCCATGCCCGCTCAGCAGCAGATAGCCGCCGAATACGATCATCCCGATCACGGCCACGACCTTGATGATCGCGAACCAGAACTCGGTCTCGCCGTACGCCTTCACGTTCGTGAGGTTGATCGCGTTGATGATGACAAAGCACACGAGCGCCGACACCCACGCCGGTACCTGCGGCCACCAGAAATGCACATAGGTGCCGACAGCCGTCAGTTCGGCCATGCTGACGAGCACATACAGCACCCAGTAGTTCCAGCCGGACAGGAAGCCGGGGAAATCGCCCCAGTACTTGTACGCGAAGTGGCTGAACGAGCCTGCGACGGGTTCCTGCGCCACCATTTCGCCGAGCTGCCGCATGATCAGAAACGCGATGAAGCCGCCAATCGCGTAGCCGAGAATCATCGACGGCCCCGCCGACTTCAATACACCCGCCGAGCCGAGAAAAAGGCCCGTTCCGATCGCTCCACCCAGCGCAATCAGCTGGATATGCCGGTTTTTCAGGCCACGCTTCAGGCCGTCGTGCTGCTGTCCGTTGTTCAAGATGTCTCACTCCACTGCATTGAATACGTACTGCCCGGACCAAACCCGTCCGGAAAAACCGTAAATTGTACCCTTCGACGTAGTGCCCACCTATTGGGCACGCCCGGCGCGTTCCGCGTCGCAGCGCGCTGCGCCCGCATCGACGCCGCCGCGACAGATTTCCACGCAACCGCCAAACCGTTGCGCAACGTGTCCGAAAACTCCGTGTGATAGCGGTTGTCACCCTGGCCTGCGTTCGGTATGTTCGCAGAATCCCGTCCAGCCGATGGAGTCGCCATGTCGCCGAAACGTCTGCTCTATGCCGTTCTCCTTGGCGCTTGCGTCGCCACAACCGGCGTGTTCGCGCAGACGGGACAGCCCGCGCCAGCGGCGGCGCCGACCGCCGCACCTGCGCCGGATGTGCCACCCGCTCCGCCCGCGCCTGCCGCCGCCGAGCCCGCACCGCCGCCACCCGCGGCGGCACCGGCTCCAGCGCCCGCGCCCCGCCCCGCCGCCGTTGCTGCGCCGCCCAGCGGCCCGGTGCAGAACATCGTGCTCGTGCATGGCGCGTTCGTCGACGGTTCGAGCTGGAACGGCGTGATTGCGCGGCTGCAGAAGAAAGGCTATCGGGTTGCGTCGGTGCAGATTCCGCTGACGTCGCTGGCCGACGACCTCGCCGCGACAAGACGGGTGCTCGCTCAACTATCCGGTCCGACCGTGCTGGTCGGGCATTCGTGGGGCGGCGTCGTGATTACGGAGGCCGGCTCGGGACCAGACGCGTCGAAGGTGGTCGGCCTCGTCTATGTCGCGGCCATCGCGCCGGACGTCGGCGAGTCAGCCGTCGATATCCTCAAGCGCGGCCCGCAGGCGCCCATCGGCTCAGCGATGATCAAGGACAGCACCGGCTTTCTGTGGCTCGATCCCGCGCGATACCACAGCGATTTCGCCGCAGACGTGCCCGAAACCCTGACGCGCGTGCTCGTCGCCGCGCAGCAGCCGATCGCCGCCAAAGCCTTCGAGGAACACGCGACGCAAGCCGCGTGGCGCTACAAGCCGTCGTTTTACATCGTGACGTCGCGCGATCGCGCCGTGCCGCCGGAAATCCAGCGCTGGATGGCGCATCGGATCGGCGCGACGATCGTCGAGACGCCGTCGAGCCATCTGATGCCCGTCGCGCATGCGGGCGCGACGGCGGATGCAATCGACCGGGCGGCGAAGGAGTTCGGTAAGGAATGACGGCCGTGGATCGCGGGCGGCTTCACGGCGACAGCGCCGCGCCGCCGTCCGGAATCCGCGCGAGCCGCGCCGCCGGTGAAATTACGATGATCCACGCCTGCACCGCAAAGCCGAGCGCGGCCGCGACGAGGCAGGCATCCATGCCGAAGCGCGCGCTGATCGCCGCGCCGAGCAGCGCGCCCACGGGCCGCGCGCCATAGGTCGCCGTGCTGTTGAGCGCCGACACGCGGCCCATCATGCCGGCGGGCGTGATCGCCTGACGCAGCGTCGTCGAGCCGACCGTCCACAGGATCGGCCCCGCGCCCATCAGGAAGAAGCTCGCCGCCGCGAGCCAGAACGACGGCACGGCGAGCGTCGCGACCATCACCAGCGAAGCGGCCAGTCCGCAAAACGGCCCAACCAGCAACATGCGCCCGAACGTCATCCGCCGCGCGACGGAAGGCGCGGCGAGCGCGCCGCACACCATGCCGATGCCGAACGCGCCCAACGTCGCACCAATCGCCGACGCGCTCAAACCCAGCCGATGCACGGCATACGGCACGTACACCGCCTGCAGCGTGAAAAACCCAATGTTGAAGAACACGGCTGTCGCGAGCATCGGACGCAGCAAGGCGTCGTTGAACACGAAGCGCGCGCCGTCGCGCAGTTCGACCATGAAATGGCGCGTAGCTGTCGTCGCGCGCGGCGGCTCGCGCAGGCCCGCGAGCAACGCGGCCGCGAGCGTCGACAGCGCCGCCGCGCAGCCGTAAGCCCAGCCCGCGCCGATCCAGCCGACCAGCAGCCCGCCCAGTGCCGGCCCCGCCGAATAGGCGACGCTGCGCGCCAGTTCGATGCGTCCATTCGCGGCGGGAAGCACATCGCGCGAAACGAGTGAAGGCACGAGCGCCGGTGAGGCGACGCTGTACGCCACCGTGCCCGTTGCGCCAAGAAAGCCCAGCACGGCGAGCAACGGCAGCGTCAACGCATGCGCCAGCACGAGCAGCAGCACGCTCGCCATCGCCAGCGCGCGCACGCCCTCCGACACCGCCATCAACGCGCGGCGCGAACGGCGGTCGGCGTAGACGCCAAGCGGTATCGACAGCAGCAGGAAGGGCAAGGTCTGCGCGGTTTGCAGCAGCCCGGTGTCGCGCGCGGTCGCACCGAGCGTGAATACGGCGACGAGCGGCGCGGCGGCAAGACTGATCTGCTCGGCGGATTGCGCGATCAGGTTCGACCACGCGAGTTGCTGGAACGGCGCGGGCAAGCTCGCGCGGGATGAGGAAAACGGCAAGGGAAAGCGCATCGGCAGCCTCCGTGACGCGATGACGAAAAACCCATCGTCACGGTTTCAGCCGATCGTTACGCTCCGCTTCTTGCTCTGTGCTTCCGTCACAACAAACTGCGCATCAAGGCGCATACGACGACGCCATGCCGCTTTCCAACCCGTGATCGAGCGTTGTGCGAATCAGCGCGAGGCCGCGCGCGAGCGCATCGAGCGAGACAGCGCCGCTCATGCACACGCGGATCGCATGCGGCGCGGCGTTGCGGCCGATCACGAAGCTGTCGGCCGTTTTCACGAGCACGCCTTCCTGGCGCAGCGCGGCGGCGAATTCCGCCGCGCGCCACGGCTCGGGCAGCGGCAGCCAAAGGTGCGAACTGGTTGACGCGTGCCGGTACGTGACGCCTTCGAGCGCTTCGTTCGCGATCGCGTGCTCGGCATCGATGCGCGCGCGCTGCAATGCGTTGAGCCGGTCCATCTCGCCGCTTTCGATCCAGCGCGACACGATCTCGGCCATCAGCGGCGCCGTCATCCAGCAATCGCTGCGGATCACGGCGGCGATCTTCGAGCACCACGCGCTCGGCGCCTGCAGATAGCCAACCCGCAAGCCGGGCGCCACCGACTTCGACAGCCCCGCGATCAGGAATGCCTGCTCCGGCATGCGCACGGCGAGCGGCTCGGGCGGCGCTTCCATCAGCATTGCCGGGACGATGTCCTCGATAAGCAGCACGCTGTGACGCTGCAGGATTTCCGCGACGGCGTCGCGCCGTTGCTCTGACATCGTCGCCGTGGTCGGATTGTGAATGGTCGGCACACAGAAGATCGCGCGCGGATGCAGCGACTTGCACGCGAGTTCCAGCGCGGCGGGCACAAGCCCTTCCTGGTCGATTTCGACGCCGACGAGATGCAGCCGCAGTTGCCGCGCGAGCGCAATGATGCCCGGATAGCTGACCACTTCGGCCAGCACCGTGTCGCCCGGACGGGTGACGGCGCGCAGCACCGACGCGAGCGCATGCTGCGCGCCCTGCGTGACGAGCACGCGCGCGGCGCTCGCCGGACTGCCCGCGCGGCCGAGCCACGCGGCGCCCGCGAGCCGATGGCGCATCGAGCCGGCTTCTGGCGCGTATTGCAGCAATTCGGCTGCGAGACGCTGGTCGGTGGCGATCTCGGCGAGCGTGGTGGACAGCGCGGCGGCTTCTTCCGTCGATTGCGGCACGTTCTGACCGAGATCGATCAGCGGCGGCGCGCTGGCCGCGCCGGGACGCAGCGTCGCGTAGCCGTTGGAAGCAGGCGGCAGCTCGCGCGAGCGCGCCTGCGCGACATACGTGCCGTCGCCGACGCGCGCATTCGCGAGGCCCTGGCGCTCCAGTTCGGCATAAGCACGGCTGATCGTGCCCGTCGTCACTTTCAGCTCGCTTGCAAGCGAACGGTGTGGCGGCAGCTTCTCCCCGGCGGGCAATTGCCCGTTGAGGATGGCCTGCGCGAACGCACGCGCAATCACCTGATATTTCGGTTCGCTGCCCGCCTCGATTCTTGGCAGCCAGGCATTCATCGCCATGATGCGACGGTCTCCGGAAGTTTGTTGAGTTGTGTCATTCGGATGATACGCAACGCATATCCCAGAATTGGATGCAGTCATTTACTTTTATTGAAGCGATTGAGTTGCCTGCGTCACCTTCATAGCATGGCGTCATTCTTATCCCATTCGAAACGCATTGCGCATCACATTGAATGCCGCACTGCGTCAATTCAGGAGGAGACGCCTGATGGATCGCGCAACAAGCGAGGCCGCAAGCCGGACCGCGCAAACGACCCGCATCACCCGCATCGAAGTAACGCACCATCAACTGGTGCTCGACCCGCCCTTCCCCGCCTCGTGGGATAGCCAGCCGCGCCGCAAATTTCCCGCGACGATCGTGCGCGTCCACGACGACGCCGGCCACGTCGGCATCGGCTCCGGCGACGCGATGTACGGCTTCGCCGACTATCAGCATCTATTCATCGGCACCGATCCGCTCGACCTCGCGCGCCACAGCGCCGTGCTCGACAACATCGGCTTTCACGCCGGCCGTCCGTGGCCGCTCGATATCGCACTGTGGGACCTCGCCGGGAAAATCCGCGGCGAAGCATGCTGGCGGATGGCGGGCGGGCGTAGCAACCGGATTCGCGCGTACGCGTCGAGCGGCGTGCATCGCCGTCCCGACGAAATGGCGCGCATGGCGCTGCATGTCGTCGAACGCGGTTTTCCGGCGCTCAAGATCCGCTTCGGACGTCCGCAGCTGAAAGACGATTTCGCTGTGCTCGCCGCCGTGCGCGAAGCCGTCGGCGACCGGCTCGAACTGATGGTCGATTGCAATCAGGGCTGGCGCATGCCGTGGGACACGGCCGCGCCGTGGACCTTCGATGAAGCGCTCGCCGTCGCACGCGAACTGGAAAAACAGCGCGTTTACTGGATGGAAGAGCCGCTGCATCGCGGCGACTACGACGGCATGGCGCTGCTGCGCAAGGCTGTATCGCCGGCATTGCGCATCGCCGGTGGCGAGATGACGCGCGAGCGCTACGAGTTCGATCAACTGCTCGCACGCGATTGCCTCGATGTGTTCCAGCCGGATGTCGCGTGCTCGCTCGGCATGGAAGGGCTACGCAAGCTCGCGCAAGCCGTCGAGGCGCACGGCAAGGTCTTCACGCCGCACACGTGGGGCAACGGCATCGGCCTCGCCGCGAACCTGCATCTGACGGCGGGCGCCGCGAGCGCGCCGTTCATCGAATTTCCGTACGACCCGCCCGAATGGTCGATCGAGCGCCGCGACTTCATGCTGAAGAACCCGATCGATATCGACAGCGAAGGTTGGATCACGCTGCCGGACGCGCCGGGCCTCGGTCTTTCCATCGACGAAGACATCCTCGCCGCGACGCTCAGTTCCAGTAGCACGTACGGCTGACACTTCGGCCTGAAAGGCGCTCGACGACAGCGCCACACATCCAATCACAATCGGAGACACACCATGCAGATCAGATCCCTGATGCGCGCCGCCACGGTCGCGCTCGCCGCCGGCGCGTTATGGCCCGCCGCCGCTCACGCCGGCACCTGGTGCTCGGCGGGCAAGCCCGTGCGCTTTGCAGGCGTCACGTGGGAAAGCGGCTCGTTCACGTCGGAAGTGCTGCGCTTCATCACCGAGAAAGGCTACGGCTGCAAGACGGACACGATCCCCGGCAACACGGCCGCGACGGAAACGGCGCTGTCGCGCGACGATCTGCAGGTGTGGTCCGAACAGTGGACGGGCCGCTCGGAGATCATCGCGAAAGCGGTTGCCGACGGCCATGTGAAGCTGCTCGGCGACACGCTGCCGGGCGGCACCAACGAAGGCTGGTTCGTGCCCGAGTACGTCGTGAAGGGCGACGCGAAGCGCAACATCAAGCCAGTCGCGCCCAACCTGGTTTCGGTGACTGATCTGCCGAAGTACAAAGGCGTGTTCGAAGACGATGAAGAACCCGGCAAGGGCCGCTTCCTGAACTGCCCGTCGGGCTGGGATTGCGAGCGCGTGAACCGGCGTCTGTTGAAGACGCTGAATCTCGACGACGCGTACACCGACTTCCGCCCCGGCACGGGCGCGGCGCTCGATGCCGCGATCGAATCGGCGTATCAGCGCGGCAAGCCGATCCTCTTCTATTACTGGGAACCCGCAGCGCTGATGGCGAAGTACAAGTTCGTCCAGCTGAAGATGCCCGCGTTCAACCAGAAGTGCTGGGACACGCTGCGCGCGGACAACAGCACATCGCAATGCGCGTCGTCGTATCTCGTGTCGCATCTGAAGGTCGGCGTCTCGACACCGTTCTATCAGGCCGAGCCGCAACTGATGGACACCTACTCGAAGGTCAGCTTCCCGATGGACTTCCTCAACAAGACCATCCTCGAGATGACGAGCAAGAAGATCGACGGCCCGACGATGGCGAAACAGTTCCTGCGCGATCACCCTGACATGTGGAAGGCGTGGGTGCCGACCGACGTTGCACAAAAGGTTCAGGCCGCGCTGGCTAGCTGATAGCGGCAGCCACGCGTGATGACGCACCGGAGGGTTTCAACATGAATTCGATCTTTCTGCATCTGTCGATCGCCGACTGGGTGAACGACCATGTGCAATCGTTCGTCGCCGCGTACGGTGACAGTTTCCACGACTTCAGCACGGCGCTGTTGCGCTACGTGCTGGTGCCGCTCGAAGGCGCACTGCGCGCGACGCCCGCATTGGCGATCCTGATCGCCGTCGGGCTGCTGACGCTGAACGCGACGCGGCGCATCGGCATCGCGGCCTTCTTCGTGCTGCTGCTGTATGTGATCGGCTGCTTCGGTCTGTGGGACAAGCTGATGCAGACGCTCGCGCTGATGCTGGTCGCGACCGTGCTGTCCGTCGTGCTCGGCGTGCCGCTCGGCATCTGGGCGTCGCGCAGCCCGTGGATGCGGCGCGTGCTGCTGCCCGTGCTCGACATCATGCAGACGCTGCCGAGTTTCGTGTATCTGATCCCCGTGCTGATGCTGTTCGGCCTCGGCAAGGTGCCCGCGATTCTCGCGACGATCATTTACGCGCTGCCGCCGCTGATCCGACTGACCGATCTCGGCATCCGCCATGTGGATGCGGATGTCGTCGAAGCGGCGCGCGCGTTCGGTACGACGCGCTGGCAACTGCTCGTCAACGTGCAGTTGCCGCTCGCGCGGCCCAGCATCATGGCGGGTATCAACCAGACCACGATGATGGCGCTGTCGATGGTCGTGATCGCGTCGATGATCGGCTCGCGCGGACTCGGCGAAGACGTGCTCGCGGGCATCCAGACGCTCGATATCGGCAAGGGCATGCAGGCGGGCATCGCGATCGTGATTCTCGCGATCGTCATCGACCGGATCAGCCAGGGTTACGGGCAGGACCGCCGCACGCGCAGGCTCGTCGCGCAGCGCCGCAGGGCGAAGGCGGCGTCGCGCGTTCCGTATCGGAATGCAGGGGCGCCGCGTGAAGACGAAGCAGCGGCAGCGGGCAACGAAAACGCAACGCAGAGCGGCCTCGAAACCCGCACGGCGGATTGACGGAGGGCACGGACATGTCATCGATCGAAGTGAAGAACGTCTACAAGCTTTTTGGCCCGGAAGCGGGACACAAGCGCGTGCTCGACCTGCTGAAAAGCGGCAAGACCAAGCCGGAAGTGCTCGCGCAAACGGGCTGCAACGTCGGCCTAAACAACGTGAGCCTGCACATCGGTTCGGGCGAAATCTACGTGATCATGGGGCTGTCGGGCTCGGGCAAATCGACGCTCGTGCGCCACTTCAACCGGCTGATCGAGCCGACGGCGGGCGAGATCGTGATCGACGGTTCGGACGTCATCAAGCTCGATCCGCACGGCCTGCGCGAACTGCGCCGCTACAAGGTGAGCATGGTGTTCCAGAACTTCGGCCTGTTGCCGCATCAGACCGTGCTCGACAACACCGCGTATGCGCTGCGCACGCGCGGCGAGAGCAAGGCGGAAGCAAACGAGAAGGCGCGCATGTGGCTCGGCAAGGTCGGGCTCGACGGATATGGCGATCACTATCCGGATGAACTGTCGGGCGGCATGCGTCAGCGCGTGGGTCTGGCACGCGCGCTCGCCGCCGATACCGACGTGCTGCTGATGGACGAGGCGTTCTCCGCGCTCGATCCGCTGATCCGCACGGAAATGCAGGACCAGCTTCTGCAACTGCAAGCGACGCTAAACAAGACCATCGTGTTCATCACGCACGATCTGGACGAAGCGCTGCGCATCGGCAACCGCATCGCGATTCTGCGCGACGGCACGCTGGTGCAGGAAGGCACGCCGAACGAAATCCTCACGAAGCCCGCCGACGACTACGTCGCGCGGTTCGTCGAGCGGCGCTCGGGCGCGCACTAAGTTTCGTGTCGCGCTGACGCGGGCGTGGCAACGCAAGGCGGCGGGTAAAATGCAGGCGATGACGGCCTCCTTCACCACGAAGGACGCCGTCGACATTTGATGCATCGCTAGTCGTGTGTGCCCTTCTGCCCGCTCCAATGAATCTCGAAAGCGTTCTCTTTTCCCAAGGTTTCGGTTCGCGCCGCCAGTGCCGCGCGTTGATCGCGGACGGCCGCGTGTCGGTCGGCGGCGCGACCCTCGCCGATCCCGACGCCAAGGTCGATACGAATGCCCTGGCGTTCGAAGTCGACGGCACGGCATGGCCTTATCGCGAACGCGCTTACATCCTGCTTAACAAGCCTGCGGGCTATGAATGCTCGCGCGACCCGCAGCATCATCTGAGCGTGTTCAATCTGTTGCCCGCGCAGTTCGCGACACGCGGCGTCCAGTGCGTCGGCCGGCTCGATCAGGACACGACGGGCCTGCTGCTGCTCTCCGACGACGGCCAGTTCGTCCACGCGTACACGTCGCCCAAACGCAAGGTGCCGAAGGTCTACCTCGCGACGACCCGTCATCCACTCGACGACGCGCAACTCGCCGCGTTGCGCGAAGGCGTGCTGCTGCACGGCGAAGCGAAGCCGATCGCCGCCGTTGCCGCCCATGCGCGCGGCGAACATGCGCTGGAACTCACCGTGCTGGAAGGCAAATACCATCAGGTCAAGCGGATGGTCGCGGCGGCGGGCAACCGCGTCGAGGCGCTGCATCGCGAGCGGGTCGGCGGGCTGGCGTTGCCCGCGTCGCTGGCCGAAGGCGCGTGGCAATGGCTTGATGAAGCCGCCCTGGGCGCACTACGGAACGGGTAAACGATCAATGCCCGCCCTCGTCGGTTCAAGTCATTGAGACTACGTGGGATTCCGAACAAAACCGCTACAAAAACCTTGCAGAACGCTGCGACGCAGCATGCTTGCTCCGAACGCCCGTCCTATACTCGGATCAACAAAGATTACAAAGCTGGCAAGGAGGCGCCATGGTCATCTACGGCAACCTGGCGGTTTCATACGCGATGCTCGCGTTCATCGGGCTCGGACTTTTGCTGATTGGCGGCGTGCTGGCCGTCATGCATCGTCGGCACAGGTACGAGCCGAATCTGGTCGCTGCTCTGATCGGCGCGTTCTGCTGCTTCCTGTTGCTGGAAGCGCTACCGGCCCTCACCTGATCGCTGCGCTTTCCGTCACGGCTTGGCTGTGCGCGGCTGCGTGCGGCTATGGCTTGCCACCGTGCGCAAAAAGTCGTCGACGCTCGGATAGCGCAGCCTGAAGCGCAACTCACGCTTCAGACGCGTGTTGATGAGGCGCCGCGACTCGCGCATGAACGACAGCATCATCTCGCCGAGCTGCTGTTCCGCTTCGTCGCGCGCGATGCGCGGCGCGCGCTCGATGCCGAATGCGTCCGCCACCCGGTCGAAGTACTCACCCATTTTCAGCGTCGTGTCGTCGGATGCGTGGATCACGCGTGACGATCGGCCGTGCGTCGACATGCGCAGCAGGATCGCGGCGAGATCGTCGGCGTGAATGTGATTCGTGTAGACGTCGTTGGCATCGACGAGCGCCGGGGTGCGCTTTTCCAGCCGCGCGAGCGGCAGCCGGTTGCCCGCGTAGATGCCCGGAATGCGCGCGATGCTCGCCGTGATTGCACGCCGCGCGGCCGCGCGCCGCAATTGCGTCTCCGCCGACACGCGGCGCTTCGCGCGCTCGTTGGCGGGCGCGACAGGACGCGTTTCGTCGAGCCACGCGCCACCGCAATCGCCATAGACCCCCGTCGTGCTTGCATAGACGAGACGCAAACGCCGGCTCGGCCGATGCCCGGCCCGCGGAGCCGGATACCCCCCGTCGGGTACAATACTGGATGTTTTGCGTGCATGAATGCCGTGCTGCGCGCGCCGCAACCGCCCCGTCGCAAGATGACGGACACGCCGGACACGCCGCGCAGTCAGCGTGGCGATGAGCGCGCGCGTGCGCGTGTCGACGTCGCCTGTTCTTTGCGGAGGCGCGAGATGCAGGACAGTCGGCGCGAGACGCGCAAGACGAGCAAGGCTCGCGCGCACGTCGAGATCGCCGACGATGGGCGTGACGCCTGCCGCGCGCAGTTCGTCGCGGCGCTCCGCGTGACTGGTGAGCGCATAGAGACGCGCGCGTCCTTGCAGTTGCCGCACGCAGCGCATGCCGACATCGCCGCAACCGACGATCAGCACGCGCGGTCTGCGCAATTTTCGTGTCGCTTTCATCGTGGACGCATTGTAGCCGCGATCCACGACACGCATTGGTTACCGACTTTCTGTATTCGAAGACTGAACGACTTATGGCATTCAACGTAACGCTCCGGCAAAGCGGCCGGCAGTTTCAGGTGGAACCTGACGAACCCGTGCTGACAGCCGCCCTTCGCCAGGGCATCGGCCTGCCGTACGGCTGCAAGAACGGTGCATGCGGCTCGTGCAAGGGCGCGGTCGTCGGCGGCGAGGTCGAGCAGCGCGCGCATTCGTCGTCGGCGCTGTCGAACGACGAGAAGACGCGCGGCCTCGCCCTGTTGTGTTGCGCGACCGCATGCACGGACCTCGAGATCGACATCCGCGAAGTGACGGGCATCGGCGACGTGCAGATCAAGAAGCTGCCGTGCCGCGTGAACGCGATCGAGCGCAAGGCCGACGACGTCGTCGTGCTGAAGCTGCAATTGCCCGCGAACGAGCGCCTGCAATACATGGCGGGCCAGTACCTCGAATTCATCCTGAAGGATGGCAAGCGCCGCAGCTATTCGATGGCGAGCGCGCCGCACGCGGACGGTCCCGTCGAACTGCATATCCGCCACATGCCGGGCGGCGCGTTCACGGATCACGTCTTCAACACGATGAAGGAACGCGACATCCTGCGCTTCGAGGCGCCGCTCGGCACGTTCTTCCTGCGCGAAGAGTCGGACAAGCCGATCGTGCTGCTCGCGTCGGGCACGGGCTTCGCGCCGCTGAAGGCGATCGTCGAGCATGCCGTGTTCAAGAACATCACGCGGCCGATGACGCTCTACTGGGGCGCACGCCGCAAGAAAGATCTGTACATGATGGAGCTCGCCGAGCAATGGGCGCGCGAGATTCCGAACTTCAAGTTCGTGCCGGTTCTCTCGGAACCGGATGCGGAGGACGCATGGACGGGCCGCATCGGCTTCGTTCATCGGGCCGTCATCGAAGATCTGCCAGACTTGTCGGCGTATCAGGTGTATGCATGCGGCGCGCCGGTGATGGTCGAGTCGGCGCAGCGCGATTTCACGCAGCATCATCGCCTGCCGGAAGACGAGTTCTATGCGGATTCGTTCACGAGCGCAGCCGATCTCGCGAACCCCGTCTGATCGTTGCGCAAGCACGCTTCGATTGTGAGAAACGGCCGGCAGTGCGTGAAGACATGCAAATTGCAGGTTTACACGGGCGCCGGCATTGTCGTATTCTTTCGCGCATGAACCGCATCCAGTCCGAACTTCGACGTCGCCGCTCGCTGCTCCCTTAGGGGCGCCGCTGGCTTCGTCACGGATTCGCGCGAACAACGCGCACGCAGTTCGAATCATGAAAGCCACGGCATGCCGTGGCTTTTTGTATTTCTGCCGTACCCGTCGTGCTTCTTTCTTTCCGTTGCTGGGCCATGTTGTCCGAGGCGGTTTTTTATCCCTGTTTGCCTGGAGCCTGTAGCCATGAACTTCAATGAGTATCCGATCGATTCGCTGATGTACATCACGAACCGGCCCGAAATCGTTTTCACGCACGGCAAGGGCTCGTGGCTCTACGACAACACCGGCAAGCGATATCTGGATTTCATTCAGGGCTGGGCCGTCAACAGCCTCGGCCATTGCAACGACGGCGTGATCGAAGCGCTGACGCAGCAGGCGCGCACGCTGATCAATCCGTCGCCCGCGTTCTACAACGAACCGATGGCGAAGCTCGCGGGCCTGCTCACGCAGCATAGCTGCTTCGACAAGGTGTTCTTCACGAACAGCGGCGCCGAAGCGAACGAAGGCGCGATCAAGCTTGCGCGCAAGTACGGCAAGAAGTTCAAGAACGGCGCGTACGAAATCATCACGTTCGATCACAGCTTCCACGGCCGCACGATCGCGACGATGTCGGCGAGCGGCAAGCCGGGCTGGGACACGATCTATGCGCCGCAGGTGCCGGGCTTCCCGAAGGCCGACCTGAACGACATCGCGTCGGTCGAGAAGCTGATCACCGACAAGACCGTCGCCGTGATGCTCGAGCCGATCCAGGGCGAAGGCGGCGTGCTTCCCGCATCGCGCGAGTTCATGCAGCAGCTGCGCGAGCTGACGAAGAAGCACAACCTGCTGTTGATCGTCGATGAAGTGCAGAGCGGCTGTGGCCGTGCGGGCACGCTGTTCGCGTATGAGCTGTCGGGTATCGAGCCGGACGTGATGACGCTGGCGAAGGGTATCGGCAGTGGCGTGCCGCTTGGCGCGCTGTTGTGCAAGAAGCATGTCGAGGTGTTCGAAGCGGGCGACCAGGGCGGCACGTACAACGGTAATCCGTTGATGACGGCGGCGGGCTATTCGGTGATCTCGCAACTGACGGCGCCTGGCTTCCTCGATGGCGTGAAGGCACGTGGCGAATATCTGCGCACGAAGCTGCTCGAACTGTCTGCCGAGCGTGGTTTCGAGGGCGAGCGTGGCGAAGGTCTGCTCCGTGCGCTGCTGCTTGGTAAGGATATCGGCAACCAGATCGTCGAGAAGGCGCGTTTGATGCAGCCGGATGGGTTGCTGCTCAACGCGGCGCGTCCTAATCTGCTGCGTTTCATGCCCGCTTTGAACGTGACGACGGAAGAGATCGATCAGATGATGGCGATGCTGCGGTCGATTCTGGATACGCTGTGATTGGCGCGGCTTCCCTGTCGATCCGCGTGTTCGATGCGGGCGATACGGATGCCGTGATTGCGCTGTGGCTCGAAGCGTTTCCTGAGTATAAGGATGCGAGTCGGCCGCAGCGTAATCCGTATCTGTCGATCGCGAATAAGCTCGCTACGCAGCCTGAACTGTTCTTTGTTGCCGTGAAGGATGGGGCTATCGTTGGAACTGTGATGGCTGGGTATGACGGGCATCGCGGGTGGCTGTATTCGCTTGCTGTCGAGGCGGCGGCCAGGCGCCTTGGGATTGGGACTTTGCTTGTGCGGCATGCTGAAGCCGCGCTTACCGCGCGCGGGTGTCCTAAGGTGAATCTGCAGGTGCTCAGCGCTAAAGCGGATGTGCAGGCTTTTTATGAGTCGCTTGGGTATGTTGCTGATGCGGTGATTAGTCTTGGGAAACGGTTGGGGGCAGTGGCGTAGTTCCGGTTTTTTGGCTTCGCCTTTGTGCTGGCATCCGCGTTATGCCTTCGTGCTTTATGCGTTGCCGTTTGGTGTTTTTGGCCTTTGCGCTGGCATCCGCGTTACGGTGTTTGCCGTTCAAGCGTCGCCCCTGTGCGGGGCGGCACCTACTTTTCTTTGCCGCCGCAAAGAAAAGTAGGCAAAAGAAAGCGGCTAACACCGCCAGTTCTTGTTCCTGCCTGAGGGCCCCCAAAGGTTCTTACGCTTCACACGGCAATCGCGTGACTCATGCTCGTTACCAGCGCATTGAAAGAGCGCCTCACCTGCTCCATACGCCCGCGTTGCGGTACGCCGTACCAGATATTCCGCCGCCGCCCAGGTGGCAAACTGTGTGTAGGCCGTAGAGGCACACACGCTTCACTTCGGGCCGATAATACACGCGCACCACCATGTAAGAGCGCCAGGCTATACGACGCGACAACCTACACACAGTTTGCCACCTGGGCGGCAGCAACCATTCCCTGCCGCTGGCCCTTGTGTGGGTGTTTGAAGTGGGTGAGGCGCTCATTCGAAGCGTTGGCAACGCACACGAAGAAGGACATTGCCGTGTGAAGGATGGGGCCGTTAGGGGCCCGTGGGTAATAGCACGTGCTGGCGGTTTGAGCCGCTTTCTTTTGCCTACTTTTCTTTGCGGCGGCAAAGAAAAGTAGGTGCCGCCCCGCACAGGGGCGACGCTTGAAGCGCGCTAACAAAACGCGGATGCCAGCGCAAAGGCCAAAAACACCAAACGGCAACGCATGAAGCACGAAGGCAACCCGCGGGTGCCAGTGCAAAGACGAAGTCAAAACCAAAACCCAAGAGACAAAACAAAAAAGGCCACACGCCTGAACGTGCAGCCCTTCCCGTTAAAACAAAAAAACCCAACCGCGAGAGTTACTCGCCGAGATACGCAGCCCGCACCTTCGGATCATGAAGCATCTGCTTGGCGTCGCCAGACATGGTGACAGTACCTGAATCCATCACATACCCGCGATCCGCAGCCTGCAAGGCAAGTCGAGCATTCTGCTCAACGAGCATCACGGTGATGCCTTCCTTCGAAATCTCGCGCACGACTTCGAAGATCTTCTCGACCATGATCGGCGAAAGCCCCATCGACGGCTCGTCGAGCAGCAGCAGCTTCGGCTTCGAGATCACAGCGCGCGCCATCGCCAGCATCTGCTGTTCACCACCCGAAAGCGTACCGGCCAGCTGCGTCGCACGCTCCTTCAGACGAGGAAAGAACCCGAACATCCGCTCGACGTCCTTCTTGATCCCTTCGTTATCGGTACGCAGATAAGCACCCATCTGCATATTCTCGACAATCGACATACGCGCGAAGATCCCGCGCCCTTCCGGCACCATCGCGAGACCACGCTTCAGAAGCTCGTGCGCCGGCACGCCCTTGATCGACTGGCCCATGTACTCGATATCACCGGCCGAATAAGGCTTCAGGCCCGTAATAGCCTTCATGGTCGTCGTCTTGCCCGCGCCATTCGCGCCGATCAGCGTAACGAGTTCGCCCTGCGCGATCTCCAGGTCAACACCCTTGACGGCCTGAATGCCGCCATAGTTGACCTGCAGGCCCTTGATTTTCAACATTGCCGTAGCCATCAGTGGACCCCCGCACCCAAATAAGCCTCGATCACCTTCGGGTCCTTCTGCACGTCGTGCGGCAGACCTTCAGCGATCACCTTGCCATAGTCGAGCACTGTCATCCGGTTGCACAGGCCCATCACCAGTTTCACGTCGTGCTCGATCAGCAGGATCGTCTTGCCGTCCGCGCGGATCTTGTCGAGCAGCTTCGTCAGCTCGACCTTCTCCGTTGCGTTCATGCCGGCAGCCGGTTCGTCGAGCGCGAGCAACTTCGGATCGGTCGCAAGCGCGCGCGCGATTTCCAGACGGCGCTGGTGACCGTACGACAGGTTACGCGACGTGTAGTCCGCGTACTGCAGCACGCCGACGTATTCGAGCAGTTCCAGCGCGCGTTCCTTGATCTCGCGCTCTTCCTTGCGCTCAGCCGGCGTCTGGAACACGGCGCCCAGCAGACCGTGCTTCGTACGCACGTGACGGCCGACCATCACGTTTTCCAGCGCAGTCATGCCGCCGAACAGACGGATGTTCTGGAACGTCCGCGCGATGCCCGCCTTCGCCACCTGATACACAGCCGTCGGCGTGTACGGCGTGCCGTCGAGCTTGAACTCGCCCGAGTCCGGCGTGTAGAGACCAGTAATCACGTTGAAGAACGTGGTCTTGCCAGCGCCGTTCGGGCCGATCAGACCGTAAATCGTGCCTTCTTCGATCTGAAGGCCGACATCCGACAGTGCCTGCAGACCGCCGAAGCGCTTGTTCACGCCCTTCACGGACAGACGGATTTGTTTGTCGCTCATGTTTTCTGCTCCCTGTCCGTTAAGCGCGCACCGGCTTCTTGTTGCTGCGCTTGGCAATCTTCGCGATCTTGTCCTCGTGCTTCGGCGACGGCCACAGGCCTTCCGAGCGGTACAGCATGATCAGCACCATCGCGAGTGCGTAGACGAGCTGACGGATCACTTCCGTGTCGACGACTTCGTGACCGAAGATCAGGTGTTGCAGCGGACCCATCGTCGAGCGCAGGAATTCCGGCAGCACGGCGAGCAGCACCGCGCCGAGAATCACGCCCGGAATGTGGCCCATGCCGCCCAGCACCACGGCCGCCAGCACGACGATCGATTCCGGCAGCGTGAACGATTCCGGCGACACGAAGCCCTGGAACATGCCGAACATCGAGCCCGACAGGCCGCCAAACGACGCGCCCATCGCGAACGCGAGCAGCTTCACGTCACGGGTGTTGATGCCCATCGCCTTCGCGGCGATTTCGTCTTCGCGGATCGCGGCCCATGCACGGCCGATACGCGAGTGCTGCAGACGCGTACACACCCAGATCACGAATAGCGCACACAGCACGAACACGTAGTAGTACGAGTACACCGACGGAATCGTCAGGCCGAACAGCGAGTGCGACTGCGAGAGGCTGAAATCGCCGAGATGAACGGGGTCGATGCCCGTGATGCCCTTCGGGCCGTTCGTGATGTTCGCCGGACGGTCGAGGTTGTTCAGGAAGATCCGGACGATTTCCCCGAAGCCCAACGTCACAATGGCAAGGTAGTCGCCACGCAGACGCAGCGTCGGCGCACCGAGAATCACACCGAAGAACGCAGCGACTGCCATTGCGCACGGCACAATGATCCAGAACGGCATGTGCAGGCCGCCCGGCGCGAGATGTGCGATCCATTCGAACTGGCTCGTCAGGTGCGGCGAGGACAGCAACGCTGCCGTGTACGCGCCCACCGCGTAGAACGCGATGTAACCCAGGTCCAGCAGGCCGGCAAAGCCGACCACCACGTTGAGACCCAGCGCGAGCATCACATACAGCATCGCGAAGTCGAGCACGCGGACCCAGTAGTTGCCGCCGGCGGTGCCGATGACGAAGGGCGCGGCGATCACGAACACAGCGGTGATGATGCCCACCGTCAGCGTCTTCGTCAGGTTCCGTTCAGGGATGAGCGTCGTGGACGGCTCGATCGGTTGAATTGAGGTCATTGTATTTGCTCCTTTCCCTTACGCGCGGTCCGCGACACGTTCGCCAAGCAGGCCCGACGGACGGAACACCAGCACGATGATCAGCACGATGAATGCAAACACGTCCTGGTAGTTACTGCCGAATACGCCACCCGTGAGGTTGCCGATATAGCCGGCACCCAGCTGTTCGATCAGACCGAGAATCACGCCGCCGACCATCGCGCCGCCGAGATTGCCGATACCGCCGAGCACGGCCGCCGTGAACGCCTTCAGGCCGGGAATGAAGCCCATGTAGAAGTGCGCGTTGCCGTATTCCGACGCGATCATCACGCCCGCCAGCGCCGCCAGCGCCGAGCCGATCATGAAGGTCGCCGAGATCACGAAGTTCGGGTTCACGCCCATCAGCGAGGCGACACTCGGGTTCTCGGCGATCGCGCGCATTGCGCGGCCGAGCTTCGTCCTGTGCACGAGGAGCAGCAGGCCCGCCATCACGAGGAACGCGACGACGATGATCACGATTTCAGTCATCGAGATCACGGCGCCCGGCGTCGTATCGGTGGCCTTGATCACGTTCAGCGGATCGGTCGGCAAGAGCTGCGGGAACGGCAGCGGGTTGCGCGACCAGATCATCATCGCGAGCGTCTGCAGCAGGATCGACACGCCGATCGCGGTGATCAGCGGGGCGAGACGCGGTGCCTTGCGCAATGGCCGGTACGCCACGCGCTCGATCGTGTAGCCCACCGCCGCGCAGACGATGGCCGCTATGACCAGCGCGATACACAGCGTCGGTATATTGCCGAGACCGGGGAAATGATTCTGCAATACCCCGATACAGGACAGGGCAACCATCGCCCCCACCATCAGGATGTCGCCGTGCGCGAAGTTGATGATGCCGAGAATGCCGTACACCATCGTGTAGCCCAGTGCGATGATGGCGTAGACGCTGCCAAGCACCAGTCCGTTGAGAACCTGCTGGATGAAAATATCCATTTAATGCTCCTTAGCCCGTGCGACTGGATTCGCGCTCTTCATTTGCCGGTTGGCACTGATGCTTCACGCAAATCGCAACGGCACTGCGGGTACTGATGTAAAAGACCGGTAAGGGTTATCTTCGTCGAGCGTCTGTAGCCACCGGGTTGCAGCGGCCCGCGCGCTCGACGCGGATGCAAAAACGGCACCGTCGGATGGTCCGGTGCCGTCAGGCTGTACGTCCCGTCATTACATCTTCACGACGTCGAGGACCGCTTTCTTGCCGTCCTTGAAGTCGTAAAGCGTAATTGCGCCTTCTTTCAGGTCGCCCTTGTCGTCGAATGCGATGTGACCGATTACACCTGTGTAGTCAGTCGAGGGCATCGCAGCGAGCACCTTGGGCGGCTCGATCGAATTGGCGCGCTTCATTGCGTCGACGATCACGTATACAGCGTCATACGTGAACGGCGCGTAAATCTGCACCGGCGTGTGGAAGCGTGCGTCGTACTTCTTTTCGAAGTCCGCTCCCCTTTCCATCTTCGAAAGCGCAAGACCTGCTTCCGAACACACGAGGTTCTGAACGGCACTGCCCGCCAGCTCCCCTACCTTGTCGGTACACACGCCGTCGCCGCCAAGGATTTTTGCCCTGATTCCGAGCGCCGCCGCCTGTTTCGTGAACGGCCCGCCCGTTGCATCCATGCCGCCGAACATGATGGCGTCCGGCTGGGCACTTTTAATCTTTGTGAGGATGGCCCGGAAATCCGTGGCCCGGTCATTGGTCGCCTCGCGCGCGACGATCTTCGCGCCGCCCGCCTCCGCCGTCTTGGCGAATTCGTCAGCAAGACCCTTGCCATACGCAGTCGCGTCGTCGACCACGGCGATCCGTTTCGCGCCGAGTGACTTCGTCGCGTAGTTCGCCAGCGCCGGACCTTGCTGCGCATCGGTCGCGACGACCCGGTAGGTCGTCTTGAAGCCCTGCCGCGTATAGGCCGGATTCGTCGAGGATGGCGATATCTGCACAATGCCCGCGTCGCTATATATCTTCGAGGCCGGAATCGACACACCCGAATTCAGGTGCCCGACTACGGCAACTACATGATCGTCCACCAGCTTCTGCGCGACCTGCGTGCCCGTTTTCGGATCGCCCGCATCGTCCTGCGCGTCGAGTTGCAACTGGATCTTGCGGCCGTCGATGGTCAACCCCTGCGTATTGATCTCTTCAATAGCGAGACGCGCCCCGTTTTCATTGTCCTTGCCCAGATGTGCAATGCCGCCCGTCAATGGGGCCGCATGACCGATCTTCACGACAGTCACTTCGCTTGCGCTCGCCGCCGACGCTGCCACCGCTGCCGACGCACTCTTGTCCGCCTCGCCTTCGTTCTTTTTGCTGCACGCGGTCAACATCGCAACCGCGGCCGCGATGGACACGGCACAAGCAAACTTGACTCGCATTAAATAGGTCTCCTGCGCCTTGCTAAATCTGGCGTTCCGAGGCGCTCAAGCCCTGAGAACGCGCGCATTGTAACTCCAATTTTGCGACGGGCAATATTGTTGGAGGCGCAGGGTTTTCCTGCATTGCAACCGTGCTGCGAGGCCCTTATCGGCCGATCATCGCAACCTGGTTGCGCCAGTTTTTCGTGCATCAGTTGCACCACTGCTGACGCCTTGCAGCATCAGATGTTGCAGAGATTTCGCTGCGAGCCCGATGCTGCGGACTTCGGCATATCTATCTGTCTCAATAATATGTTAGTCGTCAAATGCACCGTATTTGTGCAATTGTTCGCGCATCAACGCAATTGTCTGGTGAAAAACGGGGCGCGATCGGTCTCATGCACCCAAATTACGCCCTGAAAAACAAAAAGAATGTTCGCCTCGACACCGTCCCTGGTTTGTTTTTCGGTGATATGGCACCGTTTTTATGACGATTTGCGAGGTGCGAAGGCAATAAAAAAGCGCGCCCGCGGCGCGCTTTTTTGGTTGGGGACAGGTCTTCAGGCGGGCAAACCGAGCCCGCGTGGCAGCGGAAACGCAATGTTTTCCTCGATGCCTTCCAGCGCGCGCACATTGCGCACGCCCAGTTCGCGCAGACGGCCGATCACGGCCTGAGCCAGTGCTTCCGGCGCCGACGCGCCCGCCGTCACGCCGATGCGGCGCTTGTCGGCGACCCACGCGGGGTCGATCTGATCCGGCGAGTCAACCATATAGGAAGGCACGCCGAGCTTTTCGGCCAGTTCGCGCAGCCGGTTGGAGTTCGAGCTGTTCGGGCTGCCGACGACGATCACCACATCGCACTGCGGCGCCATGAACTTGACGGCGTCCTGGCGGTTTTGCGTCGCGTAGCAGATGTCCTGCTTCTTCGGTTCCTTGACGTTCGGATACTTCGCCTTCAGCGCGGCAATGATCTGCGCGGCGTCGTCCACCGACAGCGTGGTTTGCGTCACGTACGCGATGCGATCAGGGTCGGCAAGCTGCAGCGCCTGCACGTCCGCGATATCTTCGACGAGATACATGCCTTCGGCCGTCTGCCCCATCGTCCCTTCGACTTCGGGGTGACCCTTGTGGCCGATCATGATGATGTCGAAGCCTTCGGCGCGCATCTTCGCGACTTCGATATGCACCTTGGTGACGAGCGGACAGGTCGCGTCGTACACGCGCAGGCCGCGCTCGTCGGCTTCGGCCCGCACTGCCTTCGACACGCCGTGCGCACTGAAGATCACCGTGCTGCCCGACGGCACTTCTTCCAGTTGCTCGATGAAGATCGCGCCTTTCTTGCGCAGGTCTTCGACGACATACGCGTTATGAACGATTTCATGACGCACGTAGATCGGCGAACCGTACAGCTTGATGGCGCGTTCGACGATCTCGATCGCCCGATCGACGCCGGCGCAGAATCCGCGCGGCTGCGCAAGCAGGATTTCAGCTTCGGCGAGAGTCGTGTCCGTGATGCTCATGTTTACAGGATCCCGATGATTTTGACTTCGAACGTCAGCGCCTGGCCGGCGAGCGGATGGTTGAAATCGAAGAGAGCCGAAGTTTCACCCACTTCCTTCAGCACGCCGGCATAGCGACCGCCGCCCGGCGCATTGAATTCGACGAGATCGCCGGGAGAAAAATCCTCGCCGATCATCGCGTTTTCGCGCAGCGTGGCCAGCGACACGCGCTGGATCAGCTCCGGGTTGCGCGGGCCGAATCCCTGACCCGGCTCTAGCTGAAAGGTCGAATGGTGGCCCACCTTCAATCCCAGCAGAATGTCTTCCAGCGGCGGCGCCAACTGGCCCGCGCCCAGCAGCAACGTAGCGGGTTTGTCGTTGAAGGTGCTGACGATCTCGGCGCCATCGGCAAGCGAAAGCCGGTAGTGAAGTGTGACGTGCGAACCGGGTTTCACTTCGGAGATGTCGATGATGCTCATGCGGTACTCGTTCGGTCGTGGCGCGCGGCGCACAAACGCAGCGGCGCGGGTCGCGCGCATGGCGTGCCCGAGCCATGCCGGGGGCGCCGTGCGCAAAGGATCTATTGTAAGCCACATATCCCGAGCCGGCTGGAACGTTGCTGCGCGGCGCGTCGTCACCGCACCATCCAGAATTCGAAGGACATTGCCATGAACGACACGATAGTCATGCCGCGCCCGGCGGTAGAAAGGCCTCCGATACGCCGTCCGCAGCCCGCGTGGCCGACGCGCGACATGCCGCGCGAGCGGCTGCTCGAGGCTGGACCGGCGGCGCTCTCCGAAACCGAACTGGTCGCGCTCGTCCTCGGCTCCGGACTACCCGGCCACAATGTCTTCGACGTCGCGCGCTCGCTGCTGGAGCGCTTCGGCTCGTTGCGCGCGATGCTCGACGCGACGCCCGAAGACTTCGACGGCGTGCGCGGCGTGGGCCCGGCCAAGCGCGCACAATTGCTGGCGATCATGGAGATGGCGCGGCGCGCGCTCGCGGAAAAGATGCGCGAGCGTCCGCTGATCGACTCGCCCGAAGCCGTCGAGGACTATTTGCGGCTGTTGATCGGCTCGCGGCCGTACGAGGTGTTCATCTGCCTCTTTCTCGACACGCGGCACCGGCTGATCCGTTCGGAAGAAAACTCGCGCGGCTCGCTCACGCGCATGGCCGTATACCCGCGCGAGATCGTTCGGCGCACGCTGTCGGTCAATGCGGCGAGCCTGATCGTCGCGCATAATCACCCGTCCGGCGCCGTCAAGCCGAGCGCCAGCGACCGCCAACTCACGCGCGTGCTGCGCGACACCCTCGCTCTGATCGACGTGCAACTGATCGACCATCTGGTGATCGGCGCGAACGAGACGTTTTCTTTCGCCCGCGCGGGCTGGCCATGAGCCTCAGCGCAATGAGCACACGGCAGAAAAGGCGCGGGCGGCGTTGCGCGGCTGCCCTGTCCGTCGCAAATAAGGTTTGATATTTCGGCTTTTTTTCTGCTAGAATTTCGGTTTGCCTCTTTCCAACCCCTGTTCCGAAGCCTCAAGGCCTTTCCGGAAAGCGAGAGATTAAGTCGGCTACGGCTTGGTTCTTATGTTTTCCCGGGAAACTTCACGGCGTTCCGAACTCAGAATTAGCGTATTAGGAGTGCTCTCATGGCACGCGTATGCCAAGTAACTGGGAAAGCGCCGATGAGCGGCAACAACGTTTCCCACGCGAACAACAAGACCAAGCGTCGTTTTCTTCCGAACCTGCAGAACCGCCGTTTCTGGGTTGAAAGCGAAAACCGTTGGGTGCGCCTCCGCGTTTCGAACGCCGGCCTGCGCCTGATCGACAAGAACGGTATCGACACCGTGCTCGCAGATCTGCGCGCACGTGGCGAAGCCTAAGGAGTAAATCATGGCCAAGGGCGCACGCGACAAGATCAAGCTGGAATCGACCGCTGGTACGGGTCACTTCTACACGACCACGAAGAACAAGCGCAACATGCCGGAAAAGATGGAGATCATGAAGTTCGATCCCGTCGTCCGCAAGCATGTGGCGTACAAGGAAACGAAGATCAAGTAATCAGGTCTTCTTCCTGTCGAAAAAGCCCCGCACCATGCGGGGCTTTTTGTTTTCCGGCTACCGGCTTCGCGGTAGCCCTGTTCGCAATCCTCCCCTCTTCCGGCGCGCGCAATAGCCTACGCCGTTCGGTCAGCTTTTCCTCGACGGTTTCAACGCGTATGCTGTTCGGTTTCCCAATCGAACGGTCTAGGCGGCGCATGCCGCACCGGCCGCGCAATACGACGGAGAGAGGAGATGAATTTCGATGTAGCGATTGTCGGCAGCGGACTGGCCGGTTTGAGTGTCGCGCTGAATCTCGCGCAGACGCGGCGCGTCGCCGTGATCGCCAAGCGTTCGCTGACGGATGGCGCCAGCGACTGGGCGCAAGGCGGCATCGCCGCCGTGCTCGATTCGGCCGATAGCGTCGAGAACCACGTCGACGACACGTTGATCGCCGGCGGCGGCTTGTGCGATGAAGCGGCGACGCGCTTTATCGTCGAGCATGGCCGCGAGGCGATCCAGTGGCTGATCGACCAGGGCGTGCCATTCACCAAGGACGATGCCGCGGAGCTCGGCTTCCACCTGACGCGCGAAGGCGGCCACAGCCATCGACGCATCATCCACGCCGCCGATGCCACGGGCCACGCCGTCGTCGCGACGCTGAGCGAGCGCGTGCGGCAGCATCCGAACATCACGCTGCTCGAAGACCACTACGCGATCGACCTGATCACCTCGGACCGGCTCGGCCTGCCGGGACGTCGCTGTCACGGCCTGTACGCGCTAGACCTCGCTAGCGGCCGCACTGTCACCATCGAGGCGCCACATACCGTGCTCGCCACGGGCGGCGCGGGCAAGGTCTACCTGTACACGACCAACCCCGACACCGCGACGGGCGACGGCATCGCAATGGCCTGGCGGGCCGGTTGCCGCGTATCGAACATGGAGTTCATCCAGTTTCACCCAACGTGTCTGTTTCACCCTTACGCCAAGTCCTTCCTGATCTCAGAGGCTGTGAGAGGAGAAGGTGGCATTCTTAAGCTGCCCGACGGCACGCGCTTCATGCCGGCTCACGACGAACGCGCCGAACTGGCGCCGCGCGATATCGTTGCACGTGCGATCGACTTCGAGATCAAGAAGCGCGGTATCGACTGCGTGTATCTCGACATCAGCCATCAACCGCCGGAATTCCTGCGCGAACACTTCCCGACCATTCTTGCGCGCTGCCTCGAGTTCGGCATCGACATCACGAAAGAGCCGATTCCCGTCGTGCCCGCGGCGCACTACACGTGCGGCGGCGTCGTCACGGATCTCGCCGGGCGCACGGATCTTGCCGGGCTTTACGCTGTCGGTGAAACGTCGTGTACCGGCCTGCACGGCGCGAACCGGCTCGCGAGCAATTCGCTGCTGGAGTGCCTCGTGATCGGCCGCTCGGCCGCGCAAGCGATCGAAGAAGAAGGTTTCGGCGCGGCCGTGCATGCGCCGCTGCCCGATTGGGACGAGAGCCGCGTGTCCGATCCCGACGAGGAAGTGGTCGTCGCGCACAACTGGGACGAACTGCGCCGCCTGATGTGGAATTACGTCGGCATCGTGCGGACGGACAAGCGGCTCGCGCGCGCGAAACACCGGCTGACGTTGCTGCGCGACGAAATCCACGAGTACTACGCGAACTTCAAGGTGAGCCGCGATTTGCTGGAGCTGCGCAATCTCGTCGATGTGGCGTCGCTGATCGTCGAAGGCGCGCGTTCGCGGCGCGAGAGCCGCGGACTGCACTACAGCCGTGACTGGCCGAACCCGCTGCCCAAGGCGCTGCCCACCGTGCTTTCGCCGGAGCGCGTGCCGAACCGCAACGTGTAGCCGTCGCGCGACGCGCATGAAAAAAGGCCATCGCCAGCCTGACTGGCGATGGCCTTTTGCTTGAGTCGTTTAGCTGGGGCGTATCAAACGATGCGCATTGAGAAGTCCGTCGCCCGCACGTCCTTGGTCAACGACCCAACCGACACGCGATCGACGCCCGTCTCGGCAATCTGCCGGATCGTATCGAAGTTCACGCCACCGGACACTTCGAGCACCGCGCGCCCTGCCGTGATCCGCACGGCGTCGCGCATCATGTCGAACGAGAAGTTGTCGAGCAGAATCGACTGCGCGCCATGCGCGAGCGCGGATTCCAGCTGTTCGAGCGTTTCGACTTCGATCTGGATCGACACACCCGCATTCAGTGCGAGCGCCGCCTGCATCGCCGCGCCGACGCCGCCCGCCGCCGCGATGTGATTCTCCTTGATCAGGATGCCGTCGTAGAGCGCGAGACGCTGGTTTGCGCCGCCGCCCACGCGCACCGCGTACTTCTGCGCGAGACGCAGGCCGGGCAGCGTCTTGCGCGTATCGAGCACGCGTGCATGCGTATGCGCGATCGCATCGGCGAACTTGCGCGTCGCGCTCGCCACGCCGGACAGCATCTGCAGAAAGTTGAGGCCGTTGCGTTCAGCCGTCAGCAGCGAGCGCGCCGGGCCCCGCAGCGTACACACCACGGAATCCGCCGCCATGCTGTCACCCTCGCGATAACGCCATTGCACGTCGATGCGTGGATCGACGCGGCGCATCACTTCGTTGAACCACGGCACGCCGCACAGCACCGCCGCCTCACGCACGATGATGCGCGCATCGCGCATTTCGTCAGCGGGAACGAGCAGGCCAGTGAGATCGCCGCTGCCGACGTCTTCCGCAAGCGCATCGCTGACGTTGCGCGCGATCGCCGCAGCAAACGCTTCGCCGTACTGCGCCTCGATTTCCGCAAAGAGTGGCGATACCGCGTCCTTCGGCTCCAGTTGGTCATTCGCGCCCATCAAACGGCTCCAACGTTAGAGAACAGCGCCGTATCGCGCGCGAGATCGCCGCTCGCCTGCACGCGCTTCTTGTGACGCGCAGCGAAATCGAGCATCCGGTCGATCGGCAAACGCGCGCGCTCGCCGAGCGACGGGTCGACGAAAATTTCGTTGTGGCCGCGCTCCAGCACATCCGCGAGATTGCGCAAGCCGTTCATTGCCATCCACGGACAATGCGCGCAGCTCTTGCACGTCGCGCTGTTGCCGGCCGTGGGCGCTTCGATGAAGGTCTTGCCAGGCGCCGCGAGCCGCATCTTGTGCAGGATGCCGAGGTCCGTCGCGACAATGAAGTGTGTCGCGTTGCTGTTCTTCGCGGCGTCGATCAGTTGCGTCGTCGAGCCGACCACATCTGCCTGCGCAACCACGCTTTCCGGCGACTCAGGATGCACGAGCACTTTCGCGTCCGGATATTCGGCGCGCAGCAGATCGAGCTCGACGCCCTTGAATTCGTCGTGAACGAGACACGAGCCTTGCCACAGCAGCATGTCGGCGCCCGTCTTCTTCTGGATATAGCTGCCCAGGTGACGGTCCGGCGCCCAGATGATCTTTTCGCCGCGAGCGTGAAGATCCGCGACGATTTCCAGCCCGATCGACGACGTAACCATCCAGTCGGCTCGCGCCTTCACCGCGGCACTCGTATTCGCGTAGACGACGACAGTGCGGTCCGGATGCGCATCGCAGAAAGCGGAAAATTCGTCGACAGGACAGCCCAGATCGAGCGAACAGGTCGCGTCCAGATCGGGCATCAGAATGCGCTTGTTCGGGCTGAGAATCTTCGCGGTTTCGCCCATGAATCGCACGCCAGCAACGACCAGCGTTTGCGCGTCGTGATCGCGTCCGAAGCGCGCCATTTCAAGCGAGTCGGCCACGCAACCGCCTGTCTCATCCGCGAGTTCCTGCAGTTCCGGATCGACGTAGTAGTGCGCAACGAGCACCGCTTTTTCACGCTTGAGCAAGCCGCGAATACGCTCCTTCAGCGCGAGCCGTTCCTGCGTCGACGGTGCGTCGGGCACCTTCGCCCAAGCCTGCCCCACACCGCAGGTCGCGCCCTGCGGACGGTCATACTCGACGCTCCTGATCGCCTGATTCATGATCTCCTCTGCCCTGCTGATTCTGCCGCCGACTGCCATTTCGGCGGCCCAAAAAGAAAAACCCCGCCAACGCGGGGTTTTGTGACGTAACGAAAGTTTAATAGATTTCGTCGCGTGTCAGGCGTAGCGCCGCAGGCGCATCGCAAATTCCTGCAGGGCCTTGATGCCGCTTTGTTCAGCGCGATGACACCAATCTTGCAATTGCACCAGCAGTTGTTCGCGCGATGCGTTCGAACGCTCCCACATTGCGGCCAGTTCATTGCGCAACTCGATATAGGTGCGCAATTTCTGGCTGTTGGCGAAAATCTGCGGCAACTGACGACGCTGCGGCTCGTCCAGACCCGCCTCTTCCTTATGGAACCAGCCACGCGCGCCGCGCATAACTTGATACTTTTCGCGCGCGCCCACTTCCTTCAGATGCGCCAGTTCCTGACGGTAAGCGCGCTTGATCGCCTTCGCGTAAGTCGCCATCACTTCATAGCGGTTCGCGAGCACGGCTTGCAGCGTGTCCTGATCGAGCACGAGCTTGCCCGTGGTCAGACGCGGCGTCGGTGCAATCTTCTTCACCTTCGCAAGACGGAACGCTGACATGATACGGATGTACATCCAGCCGATATCGAACTCGTACCACTTGTTCGACAGCTTCGCCGACGTCGCGTACGTGTGGTGGTTGTTGTGCAGCTCTTCGCCGCCGATGATGATGCCCCACGGGATCAGATTCGTGCTCGCATCCGACGAGTTGAAGTTGCGATAACCCCAGAAGTGTCCGAGACCGTTGACGACGCCCGCCGCCCAGAACGGGATCCAGATCATCTGCACGGCCCACACGCTCAGACCGACGATGCCGAACAGCGTGACGTCGACGACCATCATGATGCTCACGCCGAGGATCGGGTACTTCGTGTACACGTTGCGCTCGATCCAATCATTCGGCGTGCCGTGGCTAAACTTGCGCATCGTTTCTTCATTCTTCGCTTCGGTGCGATACAGCTCCGCGCCTTCGAGCAGCACCTTCCAGATGCCGCGCGTCTGCGGGCTGTGCGGATCTTCTTCCGTCTCGCACTTCGCGTGGTGCTTGCGGTGAATCGCAGCCCACTGGCCCGTGAGCATGCCCGTGGTCATCCACAGCCAGAAGCGGAAGAAGTGCGCCGCAACGGGATGCAGATCCAGCGCACGGTGCGCCTGGCAGCGGTGCAGATAGACAGTGACGCCAATGATCGTGACGTGCGTGACGGCGAGCGTCCACAACACGATTTGCCACCACGAGAAACGCAGTGCGCCGTGGGCAAGGAAATCAAGCAAGGAATTCAACAAGGCCATTTACCTAGGAACGGAAGACATTCGCAGAAGGATACAACGGCGGATGTCAAGAAAGTGAAAGCAACGAGTTATTTACGACGATATTCTACGCGAACGGTTCCAAGTATCTGTAACAAATAAGGAAATTGTTGTGCTGCATCAACCGGTTGCCGCTGAAAAAGGGGCGAAATCCGGCTGGATGCCCCCGCAAAGACCCGTTTCAGGCGGCACTGCCCGATTCGTTCGCGACGTGCCCGGTCATTGTTACCGCCTGCGACATGATGTCGCTGGAGCCGGCGACGATGCGCACTTCGCGTTGCGCATACGGGATCGCGATGCCGTTCTCCGAAAAGAGCCGCCAGATGTTGCGATTCACGTTCGAGCGCACGGCGGACGTGCCCGTCGCTGCGTCCTGAATCCAGTATCCGAGTTCGAGATTGATGCCGTCAGGCCCGAAGCCCGCCAGATAAGGAGTCGGCGCCGGTTCCTGCAGCACGCGGTCGACACCCTGGGTGGCCTCGATGAGCAGCGCCATCGCCTTTTCGACATCGGTCGAATACGAGATCTGGAGCGTCGCCTTGGCGTTACCGCGCGTCAGGTACGACGATTGGTTCTGCACGACGTCGGTGATGAGCTTTTCGTTCGGAACCAGCGTTTCGATCCCGTCGAGCCCGCGCACCACCGTATAGCGCGTGCGGATCTGCGTGACCATGCCTTGCAGGCCGCTCACGTTGATCGTGTCGCCGATGCGCAGCGACCGGTCGATCAGGATGATGAAGCCCGACACGTAGTTGCTCGCGATCTTCTGCAGACCGAAACCAAGGCCCACGCCGAGCGCGCCGCCGAATACACCGAGCACCGTGATATCGATGCCGACTAGCGACAGGCTGATCAGCACCGCCCCCAGTATCAGCAGCGCCCGGCCGACGCGAGACAGCACCACTTTCAGGTTCGCGTCGAGTGCGCCCGAGCGCATCAGCCGGTCTTCGAGTGCCGCGCCGAGCCACATCGCGACGATCATCGTCACGCAGACCCACAGCAGCCCGGATAGCAGCGACAACAGCGTCACATGTGTGTTGGCGATCCTGAACTGCACGCTCGCCATCCACTTGAGCACGTCGTTCTGGATGCCCATTACGGTCAGCACCATGCCGATCCAGACGATCAGCGACACGACCTTTTCGACCAGCGACAGCCACGTATGCGCGCTGTCATCGCGGCCGAACACGCGCCGCGCGAGATAGAACACGATGTAGATCAGCCCGATGCCGAACAGCGGCACCAGCGCGAGGTCGAGCAGCGACGTGTGAATGAACTGCCCGGCGATGGCCCGCGCGATCCACACGAGCACGCCGCCCAGCAGCGGAAAGAGCGCGCGGTTGAGCGCCTCGGCGCCGAAACGCAGCGCGCCATAACGCGTTTCGCGCTTCGCATCGAGCGCGCGGCGCATAAGTCGCGCGAGCAGATACGCGAGCGCCAGCGTGCCGAGCAGCACGCCGACCTGCCAAAGAATCACGGGCTGGCCGAAGTCGCGCACGACGTCGCCCAGCATGTGGAAGAAGAGATGGTTTTGCATGATGTTTCCAGCGGCTGGCGTTTCCAGCGGCCGGCGCGGCGCTCACACAGCGCGCGCCGGCCAGACCGGTCAAGCCCGGCCGTTCGCGTGGCAGGCCTTAGCCGCGGCGTTCCAGCACGGCCGCGAAGAAGCCGTCCGTCGCATGACGATGCGGCCAAAGCGACAGGTAATCGCCCATTTCCAGTTCGATGCGCTGCTCAGCGAGCACGTCGCGCGCGGGCACGAGCACGAAATCCGGGTGATCGGCGAGAAACTGCTGCACGACGCCTTCGTTTTCCGCATCGAGGATACTGCACGTCGCGTAGACGAGGCGGCCGCCCTTCTTCACGAGACGCGCGGCGCTCGTCAGGATGGACAACTGCTTCGGCGTCAGTTCCGCGATCGATTCCGGCGATTGGCGCCATTTCAGATCGGGATTGCGGCGCAGTGTGCCGAGGCCGCTGCACGGCGCATCGACCAGCACGCGGTCGATCTTGCCCGCCAGCCGCTTGATCTTCGCGTCGTGTTCGCTGTCGATCAACACCGGATTCACGTTCGACAGCCCGCTGCGCGCGAGGCGCGGCTTGAGCTTCGCGAGGCGCCGGTCGGAGATGTCGAAGGCATAGAGACGGCCCGTCGAGCGCATCATCGCGCCGAGCGCCAGCGTCTTGCCGCCCGCGCCCGCGCAAAAGTCGACGATCATCTCGCCGCGCTTGGGCGCGACCAGCGAGCACAGCAACTGGCTGCCCTCGTCCTGCACTTCGAGCCAACCGTCCTGGAACGCGTCGAGCTTGGTGAGCGGCGGCTTGCCGACCACGCGGACGCCGAACGGCGCGAACGGCGTCGCGCCTGCCTCGATACCCGCCTTCGACAGCGCGGACAGCACTTCGTCGCGGCTCGCCTTGATCGGGTTCGCGCGCAGGTCGAGCGGCGCCGGGTAGTTCAACGAGGCGGCGAGGTGCGCGAGTTCTTCGGCTTCGAAGCGCTTGCTGAGCGCCTGGTAGATCCAGTCGGGCAGATTCAGACGGGTGCGCAGCGGCAAGCTCTGCGGATCGATCTTCGCCACGTGTTCGAGCCACGCGTTCTCGGCATCCGACATGAACGGCTTCAATGCCGTGCGACCCGCCGTCTGCATCAGTCCGAGCAGCGTGAGGCGCCGGGCAGGACTGCCCGTGCCGCCTTCCGCGAGATGCGCAAACTCCATCCGGCGACGCAGCACCGCGAATACCGCTTCCGCGATCACGCCGCGCTCGCCGTGGCCGAGCTTCGGATGCGCGCGGAAAAAGCGGCTGGTTGCGGCATCGGCGGGGCCGGTGAACTTGAGGACCTCGGCGAGCAGTGTCTCGGTTTGTCCAATCAAAAATCCATGCAGTTTCATTCGCCCTCCCTGGCGGTGTTCTGGCTTGTTGTGTCAAGGAAGAGCCATTGAGGCTCAGGTGGCGTCACGGTGACGCGCAGGCCGTCGACGGCAATACGCCCTTCGACGAACCAGCGCACTGCGCGCGGATAAATAACATGTTCGGTGTCGAGCACGCGCGCAGCGAGCGTCGCGGCATCGTCGCCCGCCAGAATGGGCACGGCCGACTGCAGCACGATCGGCCCGTGATCGAGCGTCGGCGTGACGAAATGCACCGACGCGCCGTGCAGCCGCACGCCGGCGTCGAGCGCCTGCTGGTGCGTCTTGAGGCCCGGAAAGCTCGGCAGCAGCGACGGATGCACGTTGATCATGCGACCCGCGTAACGATCGACGAATGCGTCGGTCAGCACGCGCATGAAGCCGGCAAGCACGACGAGATCGGGCGCGAAGCCGTCGATTTCGCGCGCAAGCGCGGCGTCGAAGCTGTCGCGGTCGGGAAACTGGCGGTGGTCGACGACCTTTGTGGCAATACCTTGCGACGCCGCGAATTCAAGCCCCGCGGCATCAGGACGGTTGGCAATCACGGCGGCGATACGTGCCGGCCAGCCTTCGCTCGCACAGGCGCGCACGATGGCTTCCATGTTGCTGCCCCGTCCGGAAATCAGAATGACGAGATTTTTCATTTGCGGATTTTATCATTCGGCCAGGCCCCGATCCGCGCGCCGGCGCCGTGTGGCGCCCTGTGCGTTTATAATCGATTGTTTTGCGGCATCCGGCCCGCTCAAATCCTACGCCTCTATCGTGAGAGTCTTCCGCGGTCTTCCCAATGCCGAAAGCCGTGCGCCGTGCGCACTGACCATCGGCAACTTCGACGGTGTCCACCGCGGGCATCAGGCGTTGCTCGCCCGCGTCCGCGCGGCCGCTGACGCGCGCGGCCTGCCCGTCTGCGTGATGACCTTCGAGCCGCATCCGCGCGAGTTCTTCAATCCCGCCAGCGCGCCGCCGCGCATCGCGATGCTGCGCGACAAGCTCGAAGCGCTGCGCATGAACGGCGTCGACCGCGTGGTCGTCGAGCACTTCAACCACACGTTCGCGAGCCAGTCGCCGGATACGTTCGTCCAGCGGATCATCGTCAACGGCTTGCATGCGCGTTGGGTGATGATCGGCGACGACTTCCGCTACGGCGCGAAACGCGCGGGCGATTTCGCGTCGCTGAAGGCGGCGGGCGAAGAGTACGGCTTCGAGGTCGAGCAGATGGCGACCGTCGCCGATCCGTCCGGCGCGCGCATTTCGAGTTCCGGCGTGCGCACGTCGCTGATCGCGGGCGACCTCGACGCGGCGCGCGCCGCGCTCGGCCGCGACTATCTGATCAGCGGTCACGTCGTACACGGTCTGAAGCTCGGCCGCGACCTTGGTTTTCCCACGCTGAATCTGCCTATCGCGCACAAGCGTCCCGCGCTGTCAGGCATTTTCATCGTGCGCGTGCATGGCATCGCAGACCAGCCGCTGCCGGGCGTCGCGAGCCTCGGCTTGCGCCCCACCGTCGACGACTCCGGCCGCGTGTTGCTCGAAGTGCATCTGCTCGACTGGCATGGCGACGCGTACGGCAAGCTCGTGCGCGTCGAGTTTCTGAAGAAGCTGCGCGACGAAGAAAAGTTCGTCGATCTCGAAACGCTGACGGCCGCGATCGCGCGCGACGTCACAAACGCCCGCGCATGGTTCGAGGCAATCGGCGACGCGCCGGGCAGCCGTTCCACTGGTTTCGCCACGTCGGCCACCGATCGAATTAGATGACCGTTGCGGTACGTGCGCAGCGCTTGCGCGAACCACGTACCGTCCGCCGCGCATCGACGGGCGCCGCACGCAGCATGTGCAACGGCCCGCGTCGTGCGCGACGCAGGGCGCCGCACGGCGCCAACCAGGTCTTCGCGCATGCCGCGCCCTAACACCGTATTCACCGCTACCTCACCATGAGCAACAAGAAAGCCGATTCGAAACCGCAGGCCCGATATCCCGTCAACCTGCTGGACACGCCCTTCCCGATGCGCGGTGACCTGCCCAAGCGCGAGCCGCAATGGGTAAAGGACTGGCAGGAGCGCAAAGTCTACGAGCAGATCCGCGCCGCCTCCAAAGGCCGCAAGAAGTTCATCCTGCACGACGGCCCGCCGTATGCGAACGGCGACATCCACCTCGGCCACGCGGTGAACAAGATCCTGAAGGACATGATCGTCAAGGCGCGCAACATGGCGGGCTTCGACGCTGTCTACGTGCCCGGCTGGGACTGTCACGGCATGCCGATCGAAATCCAGATCGAAAAGCAGTTCGGCAAGTCGCTGCCCGCCGCCGAAGTGATGCAGAAGGCGCGCGCCTACGCGACCGAACAGATCGAAAAGCAGAAGGCCGGCTTCCGCCGTCTGGGCGTGCTCGGCGACTGGGACAACCCGTACAAGACGATGAACTTCGCGAACGAAGCGGGCGAAATCCGCGCACTCGCGAAGATCATCGAAAAGGGTTACGTATTCCGCGGCCTGAAGCCGGTGAACTGGTGCTTCGACTGCGGCTCGGCGCTGGCGGAAGCGGAAGTCGAGTACAAGGACAAGACCGACCCGACCATCGACGTGCTGTTCACGTTCGCCGAGCCCGAAAAGACTGCGCAGGCGTTCGGGCTCGCGTCGCTGCCGCGCAACGAAGGCGGCATCGTGATCTGGACGACCACGCCGTGGACGATCCCCGCGAACCAGGCGCTCAACGTACACCCGGAGATCGTGTACGCGCTCGTCGATACGCCGCGCGGCCTGCTGATCCTCGCTGAGGAGCGCGTCGAAGACTGCCTGAAGTCGTACGGTGTCGAAGGCAAGGTCATCGCGACGGCGCTGGGCGCGAAGCTCGCGAACCTGCGCTTCACGCATCCGCTCGCGTCCGCGCATCCGTCGTACAAGCGCACGTCGCCCGTCTATCTCGGCGACTACGTGACGACGGAAACGGGTACGGGCATCGTCCACTCGTCGCCCGCGTACGGCGTCGAAGACTTTATTTCGTGCAAGGCGCACGGCATGGCCGACTCGGACATCATCAGCCCGGTGATGGGCGATGGCCGCTATATCGAATCGCTCGCGCTGTTCGGCGGCCTGTCGATCTGGGACGCGAACCCGAAGATCGTCGAAGCGCTCGACGAAGCGAACACGCTGCTGCGTACCGAAAAGTACCTGCACAGCTACATGCACTGCTGGCGCCACAAGACGCCGATCATCTATCGCGCCACGTCGCAGTGGTTCGCCGGCATGGACATCAAGCCTAACGACACCGACAAGACGCTGCGCGAAACGGCGCTCGAAGGCATCGAAGCGACGGCGTTCTATCCGTCGTGGGGCAAGCAGCGCCTGTTCGCGATGATCGCGAACCGTCCCGACTGGACGCTGTCGCGTCAGCGTCAGTGGGGCGTGCCGATGGCATTCTTCGTCCACAAGGAAACGGGCGAACTGCATCCGCGCACGCTCGAACTGCTCGAAGAAGTCGCGAAGCGCGTCGAAGTGTCGGGTATCGAAGCCTGGCAAACGCTCGATCCGCGCGAGCTGATCGGCGACGACGCGAACATGTATGAAAAGAACCGCGACACGCTCGACGTGTGGTTCGATTCGGGCACGACGCACTGGCATGTGCTGCGCGGCTCGCACAAGGACGAACTGCAGTTCCCGGCGGATCTGTACCTCGAAGGCTCGGACCAGCACCGCGGCTGGTTCCACTCGTCGCTGCTGACGGCGTCGATGCTCGATGGCCGTCCGCCGTACAACGCGCTGCTCACGCACGGCTTCACCGTCGACGGCGAAGGCCGCAAGATGTCGAAGTCGCTCGGCAACGGTATCGATCCGCATGAAGTCGCGAACCGTCTGGGCGCGGAAATCATCCGTCTGTGGATCGCATCGACCGATTATTCGGGCGAACTGGCGATCTCGGAGGAAATCCTGAAGCGCGTGACGGAAAGCTATCGACGCATCCGCAACACGCTGCGCTTCCTGCTCGCGAACCTGTCGGACTTCGACTTCGAGAAGAACGCGCGCCCCGTCAGCGAGTGGCTGGAGATCGACCGTTATGCGGTCGCGCTCACGGCCAACCTGCAAGCGGACATCCTGTCGAACTACGACAAGTACGAGTTCCACCCGGTCGTCGCGAAGCTGCAGACGTTCTGCTCGGAAGACCTGGGCGGCTTCTACCTCGACGTGCTGAAGGACCGCCTGTACACGACGGCGCCCGATTCGAACGCGCGCCGCTCGGCGCAGACCGCGCTGTATCACATCGCGCACGGCCTGCTGCGCCTGATGGCGCCGTTCATGTCGTTCACGGCCGAGGAAGCGTGGAAGGTGTTCCAGCCGAACAGCGAGACGATCTTCACGGAGACGTACCACGCTTATCCGGAAGTGCCCGACGCATCGACGCTGCTCGACAAGTGGACGCTCTTGCGCGCGGTGCGCAGCGACGTGACGAAGGCGCTGGAAGAAGCGCGCGTCGCGAACCAGATCGGTTCGTCGCTGCAGGCGGAAGTCGAAATCCGGGCGAGCGGCGCGCGTCACGATGCGCTCGCGAGCCTCGGCGCCGACCTGAAGTTCGTGCTGATCACATCGGGCGCGACGGTCGTGAAGGTCGACAGCGAAGCGGAAGAAGGCGTCGACGTGATCACCTCGAAGTATCTGAAGTGCGAACGCTGCTGGCACTATCGCAAGGAAGTTGGCGAAAACGCCGAGCATCCCACGCTCTGCGGCCGCTGCATCAGCAATCTGTTCGGCAACGGCGAAACGAGGAGCGCGGCATAATGTCCAGAACGCTGTCGAAACCGGCGGGCGGATCGCTCGCGCCGTGGCTGGGTGTCGCGGTGATCGTGATCCTGTTCGACCAGTTGACGAAGATCGCGGTGGCGAAGGTGTTCGCGTACGGCTCGTCGCATGCCATCACGCCGTTCTTCAACCTCGTGCTCGTCTACAACCGCGGCGCAGCGTTCAGCTTTCTCGCGATGGCGGGTGGCTGGCAGCGCTGGGCATTCACGGCGCTCGGCGTCGCGGCGGCGCTTCTGATCTGCTATCTGCTCAAGCGCCACGGCACGCAGCGGCTGTTCTGCGCGGCGCTCGCGCTGATCATGGGTGGCGCGATCGGCAACGTGATCGACCGCCTTGTGTACGGGCACGTGATCGACTTCCTCGATTTCCATGTCGGCACGTGGCACTGGCCGGCGTTCAATCTCGCGGACAGCGCGATCACGATCGGCGCGGCGCTGCTGGTATTCGACGAACTACGGCGCGTGCGCGGCGCGCGCTGACATAACAACGGGCGGTGTGCGGCGCAGTGATGCACCGCATACACCGCTCACGCAGTCTTGCAGTACGAAGCCGGCGCGCTTCACCGATGCGCCGGCCATCACGTCTTGTCGGAGGCATCAGTTGGCCACAGAACTCGCCGGAAAACACATCGTCCTCGGCATGACAGGCGGGATCGCCTGCTACAAGATCGCTGAACTCACGCGTCTGCTGGTCAAGGCGGGCGCGACCGTCCAGATCGCGATGACGGAAGCAGCGACGCAGTTCATCACGCCCGTCACGATGCAGGCACTCTCCGGCCGCCCGGTCTTCACGAGCCAGTGGGACGCGCGCATCGCGAACAACATGCCGCACATTGATCTGTCGCGCGAAGCCGACGCGATCGTGATCGCCCCCGCCTCCACCGATTTCCTCGCCAAGCTCGCACACGGCCTGTGCGACGACCTGCTGTCCACGTTATGCATCGCGCGTGATTGCCCGCTGCTGGTCGTGCCCGCCATGAACCGTCAGATGTGGATGAACCCGGCGACGCAGCGCAACGTCGCGCAGTTGCGCGCAGACGGCATCGAACTGCTCGGCCCGGACTCGGGCGCGCAGGCGTGCGGCGAAGTCGGCGACGGGCGCATGCTCGAACCGGAAGCCGTCTATGAGGCGATCGCCTCGTTCTTCACGCCGAAGGTGCTGGCGGGCCGCCGCGTGCTGCTGACGGCAGGCCCGACCTTCGAGCCGCTCGATCCCGTGCGCGGCATCACCAACCGTTCGAGCGGCAAGATGGGCTTCGCGCTTGCGCGCGCGGCGCAGCAAGCCGGCGCGGAGGTGCATCTCGTCGCGGGCCCGGTTGGTCTGGACACGCCGTGGGGCGTCTATCGCGAGGACGTGCAGACGGCGCAGCAGATGCACGACGCCGTGATGCGCGCGGTGCCCGACTACGACATCTTCATCGGCGTGGCGGCCGTCGCCGACTGGCGCGTCGATCACGTCGCCGAACACAAGATCAAGAAGACAGCCGATCACGCGATTCCGTCGTTCGCGTTCGTCGAGAATCCGGACATTCTGGCTTCCGTCGCGAAGCTGCCGCATCCACCGTTCTGCGTCGGCTTCGCAGCGGAAAGCGGCGATCTCGACGTACACGGCGAGGAGAAACGCAAACGCAAGAAAGTGCCGCTCTTGATCGGCAACCTCGGCCCGCAGACGTTCGGGCTCGACGACAACGAAGTCGTGCTGTTTGAAGCCGCCGGCACGACAAAGCTTCCGCGCGCGGACAAGCAGACGCTCGCGCGCGCGCTGATTGCGGAAATCGCAAAGCGCCTGCCGGATGCGAGCGTGATCGGTTGAGCGCGTCGCGCTCGTTGCCACAGTGAACCGCCACGCCCGAATGCAATCCTTCAGCTAACGCCATGGTGCTGTCATGACCCTGCTCTCCGTCCTCGACCAGACACCCGTGATAGACGGGCATACCGTGGCCGACGCGATCGCCGCGACGGTCGAACTCGCGCAACTCGCCGACGACCTCGGCTACACGCGCTACTGGTGCGCCGAACATCACGGGCTGTACGGCGTGTCGAACCCCTGCCCGGAAGTGATGCTCGCCCGCATTGGCAGCGTGACGAAACGCATCCGCATCGGCTCGGGCGGCATCATGCTGCCGTACTACAGCCCGTTCAAGGTCGCCGAGCAATTCCTGATGCTCGAGGCGCTGTTTCCGAACCGCGTCGATCTGGGCGTCGGGCGCGCGCCGGGAGGCGACATGCGCACCGCGCAGGCGGTCGCGGCGGGCGACTACAATCGCGGCGAACTGTTTCCGCAGCAGGTCGCCGATCTCGTCGCGCTGATGAGCGGCACTCTGCCGTCCGATCATCTCGCGCACGGCGTGCTGCTACAGCCGCAAGTGGAAACTCGCCCGCAACTGTGGGTACTCGGCTCCAGTGATTTCGGCGGCATGCTGGCCGCGCAACTGGGTATCCGCTTTTCATTCGCGCATTTCATCAATGCGCATTTCGGGCATGCTGTCGCGCACGCGTATCGCGAGCGCTTCAGGCCTGGCAACGAGCAGAAGCCGTATCTCGCAGCCGCTGTGTTCGTGATCTGCGCAGACACGGAACAGGAAGCCGCGGACCTCGAAAAAGCTGTCGATCTGCGCCGCGTGCAGATGGCCTATGGACTGAACGAGCGGGTCCCTTCCATCGCACAAGGGCTCGCGCAGGAATACGGCGAGCGCGAGCGGCTGATCATCGACCGGGAAAAGCCGCGCAGCATCGTCGGCACACCGGAGTCCGTCACGGAACGGCTGCACGCATTGCAGGAACAGTTCGACGCCGATGAACTGATCGTGCTGTCGGTCACGGGCAGCTATCGCGCGCGGCTGCGCTCGTATGAACTGCTTGCCGACGCGTTTGAACTCGGCAAGTCATGAATCGATCACGGCGGTCCGTCGCCATGACGCGCGCCGCCACTTCTTCAACCTCTCTCCGAACTGCATGAAACTCGACCTGAAGATTCTCGACCCGCGCATGCGCGAACAACTTCCCGCCTACGCCACGCCGGGCAGCGCGGGCCTCGACCTGCGCGCGTGCCTCGATGCGCCGCTGACGCTCGAACCCGGTCAAACGGCGCTCGTGCCGACCGGCCTCGCGATCCACGTAGCCGATCCCGGCTATGCCGCGCTGATCCTGCCGCGCTCGGGCATGGGTCACAAGCACGGTATCGTGCTCGGCAATCTGGTCGGCCTGATCGACTCGGACTACCAGGGCCAGCTGATGATCTCGACGTGGAACCGCGGTACGACCACGTTCACGCTGAATCCGATGGAACGCCTCGCGCAGCTGGTGATCGTGCCCGTCGTGCAGGCGACGTTCAATATCGTCGACGAGTTCGAGACGAGCGATCGTGGTGAGGGCGGGTTCGGCAGCACCGGCAAACACTGAGGCAGCGCTCAGTTTCTGTTGCGCGAGCATCAAATAAAAACGGCGTGGGTTTCGAAACCCACGCCGTTCTTTATTGCTTCGGACAGTTCGACGTTTAGTCGACTTCCACCGCTTCCGGATTCGGATTGCGCGGCGGCGTCGAGTTCTCGTCGAACGTCAGCGCGACCTTGTCGTCCGCATCGACGTCGACCGTCACCCGACCGCCGCTCATCAGCTTGCCGAACAGCAGTTCGTCGGCCAGCGCGCGGCGGATCGTGTCCTGGATCAGACGCTGCATCGGACGTGCGCCCATCAGCGGATCGAAGCCATGCTTCGCGAGATGCTTGCGCAGCGCGTCGGTGAAGAGCGCGTCGACCTTCTTCTCGTGCAGTTGATCTTCCAGCTGCATCAGGAACTTGTCGACCACGCGCATGATGATTTCTTCATCGAGCGAACGGAAGCTGATCGTCGCATCCAGACGGTTGCGGAACTCCGGCGTGAACATGCGCTTGATGTCGGCCATTTCGTCGCCCGACTCGCGGCGCGTCGTGAAGCCGATAACCGACTTGCCCATCGCTTCGGCGCCCGCGTTCGTCGTCATGATGATGATGACGTTGCGGAAGTCCGCCTTTCGGCCGTTGTTATCCGTCAGCGTGCCGTGGTCCATCACCTGCAGCAGCACGTTGTAGATATCCGGATGCGCCTTCTCGATTTCGTCGAGCAGCAGCACGCAGTGCGGCTTCTTCGTCACGGCTTCCGTCAGCAGACCGCCCTGGTCGAAACCGACGTATCCCGGCGGCGCGCCGATCAGACGGCTCACCGCGTGACGCTCCATGTATTCCGACATGTCGAAACGGATCAGCTCGATACCCAGCGTGAACGCCAGTTGCCGCGCAACTTCCGTCTTGCCGACGCCCGTCGGGCCGGAGAACAGGAACGCACCGATCGGCTTGTCCGTCTTGCCGAGACCTGCGCGCGCCATCTTGATCGAAGCGGACAGCGCATCGATAGCGGGGTCCTGACCGAACACGACGGCCTTCAGATCGCGGTCGAGCGTCTGCAGCTTGCTGCGATCGTCCTGCGACACGCTTTGCGGTGGCACGCGCGCGATCTTCGAGATGATTTCCTCGATCTCGCTCTTGCCGATCGTCTTCTTCTGCTTCGACTTCGGCAGGATGCGTTGCGCCGCGCCCGCTTCGTCGATCACGTCGATAGCCTTGTCGGGCAAATGACGATCCGTGATGAAGCGTGCCGACAACTCAGCCGCCGCCGACAGCGCACCCGACGAATACTTCACGCCATGGTGCTCTTCGAAGCGTGACTTCAGGCCGCGCAGGATCGCCACCGTCTGCTCGACGGTCGGCTCGGTCACGTCGATCTTCTGGAAACGACGCGACAATGCCGCGTCTTTTTCGAAGATGCCGCGGAATTCCGTGAACGTCGTCGCGCCGATGCACTTGAGCGTGCCCGACGACAGCGCCGGCTTCAGCAGATTCGACGCGTCCAGCGTGCCGCCCGATGCGGCGCCCGCACCGATCAGCGTATGGATTTCGTCGATGAACAGGATCGCGTTCGGACGTTCCTTCAGTTCCTTCAGAACCGTCTTCAGGCGCTGTTCGAAATCGCCGCGATACTTGGTGCCCGCGAGCAACGCGCCCATGTCCAGCGAGTAGACCTGCGCATCCACCAGAATGTCGGGCACTTCGCCGCGCGTGATGCGCCATGCGAGACCTTCGGCGATCGCCGTCTTGCCGACGCCAGCCTCACCGACCAGCAGCGGATTGTTCTTGCGGCGACGGCACAGCACTTGAACGACGCGCTCGACTTCCGGCTCGCGTCCGATCAACGGATCGATCCGGCCGTCCTTCGCCATCTGGTTCAGGTTCTGCGTGAATTGCGCAAGCGGCGTTTCCTTTTGCGCGGCGGCTTCGTCCGATTCCGCATTCGCGTCGGTCGACTTCGCAGCTTCGGAGCTGTTGGTCTTCGCGATGCCATGCGAAATGAAATTGACGACGTCCAGACGCGTCACGCCCTGCTGCTGCAGGTAATACACCGCGTGGGAGTCCTTCTCGCCGAAGATCGCCACGAGCACGTTCGCGCCCGTCACTTCCTTCTTGCCGTTCGACGTGGACTGGACGTGCATGATCGCGCGCTGGATCACACGCTGGAAACCCAGCGTGGGCTGCGTATCGACGTCGTCGGTGCCCGGAACGGTCGGCGTATTGTCGTGAATGAAGTTGCGCAGGTTCTGACGCAGGTCTTCAATATTGGCCGCGCACGCGCGCAGCACTTCGGCCGCCGTCGGGTTGTCCAACAGCGCCAGCAAAAGATGTTCGACCGTTATGAACTCATGCCGCGCCTGGCGCGCTTCCATGAACGCCATGTGCAGGCTGACTTCCAGTTCCTGGGCAATCATGCTTCCTCCATCACGCACTGCAGCGGATGCCCTGCCTGCCGCGCGTGGGTAACGACTTGCTCGACTTTGGTCGACGCGATGTCCCGCGTGTAGACCCCACAAACTCCCCTGCCCTCTCGATGGACCTTCAACATGATCTGCGTTGCGGTCTCACGATCTTTATTGAAATACTCCTGCACGACCATCACGACGAATTCCATCGGCGTGAAATCGTCATTCAACAACACCACCTTGAACATGGCGGGCGGTTTCAGCTTTTGATCCTGCCGCTCCAGTACGGTGTTGTCCTGCTTGTCCGGGATAATCGCCATACACCCATTCTAAACAACTCGGACAGGCCCGCAATCCTGTCAAAACCCGACCGGCTGGCCGGACATCTGTTCCCTCCGGCCCTGTGGAGCGGCCTCTCGCGGGTGCGCCCTGCGCCGGGCCGCATGCGGTAGCGGCCCTCCGGTATATCCGTGTTGCAGCTTGATGACTGCAGTCGGATCGAGTATCGCACAACCCGGGCCAGCAAGCTGATGACACGCCAACCCGGAAACTGCCTCTCACCGCTGAACTGCATGTGAGTCGATTATGCGACTTTTCAAGACGCGCCGCTTGCGCCACCGCACATAAGAAAAGCGGGAAAAACCCTGGAAATTGGTTCTTTACAACGAAGAAATGGGCGTCTCAAAATTTTCTTGACACTCGAATAAAGAGACTCAACAATCAAGCTGGCACTTTTTTCAACAAGCCGTTTATACGAAAAAATGCCGTTGGTGAGCTTGTGAGGAGGGACGACTGCAATCCGTGGTCGTTGAGCTTTTCGAGGGCTCGTGGCAGCTTTTGAGTTACAGGGGAAGTTGGTATGGCAACTGGTACGGTCAAGTGGTTCAACGACGCGAAAGGTTTCGGATTCATTACGCCCGACGAAGGCGGTGAGGATCTGTTTGCACACTTTTCGGCTATCCAGATGAACGGTTTCAAGACCCTCAAGGAAGGCCAAAAGGTTAGCTTCGAGGTCGTTCAAGGCCCGAAGGGTAAACAGGCATCGAACATTCAGTCCGCAGCCTGAGACGTTCGATCCGCAGCCTTGAAAACCCGGCTTCTGCCGGGTTTTTTCGTTTCTGGCCTGTGTACTGCCTCTATCGATAACTACGGCCGCATTCAGACAACCTTGAGGGTTGCCATCATGCCGAGATCCTCGTGTTCCAGTATGTGGCAATGGAACATCCGCTCGCCCGCGTCGCGCTGCACCGTCGCGATGCGCACCGTCTCGCCGGGCTGCACGTTGACGGTATCCCGCCATGCGAGAAACGGCTCGCGCGTGCTTGCGCCGCCCCGCTCCCGTCCGATCACCTGAAACTGCGTGCCATGCAGATGGAACGGATGATCCATGTCCGTGCGGTTCTCGATCGACCACACCTCGACTTCGCCGCGCCGGCTGGTGAGCGCGACGCGCGACGGATCGAAACTGGCGCCGTTGATCAAGAACTGCATGCCGGGCGGCAGCGCCGACATCGACGCGCCAGGACGGTGCATGGCGGTCATGTCCATCGCTTCGGTGAAAACGACGGATTTTTGCGGGGCTTTGTCGGCGGCGTTGTCAGCGGCTGGCAGGAACGGCGCGATTGGACGCAGCGTCAGCGGCACGGCGCGCGCCGCGCCGCCCGGCGAGCCGGGCACGAAGCGCACGTCGGCGAGCGGTTTGGCAGGGTCGGCGGGCAGGCTTTTGCCCTCAGTCATCGTCATCTTGCGGCGGTCGTATGTGACAGCGGTGAGGATCGCCGCTGACGCCTGCGCACCTGCGCGCACGATGATCTCGGCGCGCTCGCCCGGCGCGAGCAGCAATTCCGTCAATCCGTCGCGTGGCTTGTCGAGCAGACCGCCATCGGTGCCAACCTGCGTGAAGGTATGCTCACCGCTCAGCGACACGCTCAGATAGCGCGCATTACACCCATTCCACAGACGCCAGCGCTCATCCTGCGCGACATCGATACGCGGGCGCCGCGCGCCGTTCACCAGCACGAACTGCCCTTCGCGGCCGTTCATCCAGTCCATCATGTCGTTCGGCGCGATCGACGCATCGCTTGCCAGTTTCAGGTCCGAGAAGAACAGATGCCGCTCGGGGAACGCGGCGAGCGGATCATCGGCGGCGCGCACGACGATCGGCCCGGCCAGTCCACGAAACACCTGTTCCGCCGACATCATGTGCGGATGCGGGTGATACCAGTACGTTCCGGCACTGCCGCGCGGCAGCGTGAAGCGATAGACGTGCGACGCGCCCGGCGCGACTGGGCTCATCGGATTGCCGTCCTGATCGGGTGGCACGGGCAGGCCGTGCCAGTGAATCGTCGACGGCTGCGGCAGACGGTTGACGAAGCGGATTTCGACGGTGTCGCCTTCGCGCACGTCGATGAGCGGACCGACGATCGGCCCTTGCGCGGCGTCGCCGTACAGCCATAGCGACGTCGAACGTCCCGGCATCAACTGGCGGCGCACGGGTTGCGCGACGAGCGTCGCGCGAAAGACGCCAGCCTCACTGCTCTCATTCGCGAGCTTGCGCAATGCGGCAAGCGGCGCGCCGGCGGGCAGCGCCGTTTCAGGCGCGAGCTTCGGGGTTGCGTGGGCGGCGTGCAAGTTGTCGGCATGCGTCGACGACATGCCAGGCATGTCGTCCATATCGCTCATGCCGGACATGCCGTGCATCGAGTGCTGCGCGAAGACGTTGCGCGTGAAGAGCGACGCGACGGCAACGCTCAATGTGCGGGCGAGAAAATCCCTGCGGATCATGGATCGATTCCTTGCTGATGCGGCGCGGCAACGCGGTTGCACGCAACGCATTGAACATGTGACGGAAGCGAGCGTGACGGATTCAGTCACGCATCGGTTTCTTGTGCGCTATTCGAATGAGCGCCGACATGAAACCGTCACACGATCGGCGGACGCACGGGCGGTGCGCGCGTGACGCTCGCGCGCGCGGGGTCGCTACCGGCGCCCGGCACATCCGACGACGCAATGCGCGCCGCCATGCCGATGGTCGACAGCAGTGCGCCGCAATGCGCGCCGCACGCCGTCATGCAGCACAGCGAATGCGTGCGATGGCAGGACGAGTTTGAATCGCTCGTGCTCGTCGACGTGTCGCGATGAACCGCATTCGTATGCATGCTCATCGCTTGTAGCACGGCATCGTGATGATGCTCGCACGCCGACGCGCCCTGCATGCCGAGCAAGGCGAACGTCAACACGATGAAAATGCGCCACAACGATGTCATGCCTGTCTGCCGATGCCAACAAGTGCGAGATGCAAAGAAAGTGAACCGATCATAACGCAGCCACGTTGCCGCGCAGATGACGAAAGCCCAAAACAAAACCCCGGTTTGCTGTCGCGCGCCGGGGTTTCGTTGAAGATGAAAGCGCTACGCCGCGCTCACATGTTGTCGATCATCACCTGACCGAAGCCCGAGCACGACACCTGCGTCGCGCCTTCCATCAGGCGCGCGAAGTCATACGTGACGCGCTTCGACAGAATCGACTTTTCCATCGACTTCAGAATCGCATCCGCCGCTTCCGTCCAGCCCAGATGCCGCAGCATCATTTCCGCCGACAGAATCTCCGAACCCGGATTCACATAATCCTTGCCCGCGTACTTCGGCGCCGTGCCGTGCGTGGCTTCGAACATCGCGACGGAGTCCGACATGTTCGCGCCCGGCGCAATGCCGATGCCGCCCACCTGCGCGGCCAGTGCGTCGGAGATGTAGTCGCCGTTCAGGTTCAGCGTCGCGATCACGTCGTATTCGGCGGGACGCAGCAGGATCTGCTGAAGGAACGCATCGGCGATCACGTCCTTCACGACGACATCATTGCCCGTCTTCGGATTCTTCACCTTCATCCACGGGCCGCCATCGATCAGCTCCGCGCCGAACTCTTTTTGCGCGAGCGCATAGCCGTAGTCACGGAATGCGCCTTCCGTGTACTTCATGATGTTGCCCTTGTGTACCAGCGTGACCGTGCGGCGATCGTGGTCGAGCGCATACTGGATCGCCTTGCGCACCAGACGCTCGGTGCCTTCACGCGACACCGGTTTCACGCCGATACCCGACGAGTCCGGGAAACGGATCTTCTTCACGCCCATTTCTTCGCGCAGGAACTGGATGACCTTCTTCGCCTCGGGCGAACCCGCCGGCCATTCGATGCCGGCGTAGATGTCTTCCGAGTTCTCGCGGAAGATCACCATGTTGACCTTCTCCGGTTCGCGCAGCGGCGACGGCACGCCTTTGAAGTACTGCACGGGGCGCAGGCACACGTAGAGGTCCAGTTCCTGGCGCAGCGCGACGTTCAGCGAACGGATGCCGCCACCGACGGGCGTCGTGAGCGGCCCTTTGATCGACACGATGTAGTCCTTCACCACCTGCATCGTTTCTTCCGGCAGCCACACGTCGGGACCATAGACCTTGGTCGCCTTCTCGCCCGCGAAGATTTCCATCCAGTGGATTTTCTTCTTGCCGCCGTAGGCCTTTGCGACCGCTGCATCGACGACCTTGATCATCACGGGCGTAATGTCGACGCCCGTGCCGTCACCTTCGATGTACGGAATGATCGGCTGATCGGAAACGTTGAGCGAGAAATCCGGGTTGACTGTGATCTTGTCACCGTCAGCCGGAACCGTGATGTGCTGATACGCCATGATCGGACTCCAGTGATAGCTGTACTGTGAGAACAGGTTGGAAATGCGAAACCGGGGCGCCCCTCTTGCGCGCGACGCGGTGCCGCGCCGATTCGAGTGCTGATGCCAGATACCGATGCAGCAAGCGGCCAGGCGGTTATTCTAGCCCACGTCGACACAAGGCCGCGCTCGGGACATGCACATATGCCAGTACACCGGCGAGACTGCACGAGAACGAACACACTGTCTTATGTCTTATATAAGACATAAGACATGCTCCAGCGCATTATGCATTAAGATCTCGCCATTCGCTACCCGACGCAGCCGTCGAGACTCGCAGCGCGCTTCGACGCTATTGCTACGATCGCACGGTTGACGCATCCGCCCTTCGCCTCGTTCACGCATGACTCTGCTCGCTCTCAACAAACCCTTCGGCACGATCTGCCAGTTTTCGGCGCACGAAACGCGCGCGTCGCTGGCCGATTGGGTAAAGATGCCCGGTATCTATCCCGCGGGGCGACTTGACTCCGATAGCGAAGGTCTACTGCTGCTCACGGACGACGGCGCACTGCAGGCGCGTATCGCGGAGCCGCGGCACAAGCTGGTGAAGCGATATTGGGCGCAAGTAGAAGGCGCGCCAACAGACGACATTCTGAAGGCGCTCGCGCGCGGCGTCGATCTCGGCGACTATGTGACGCGTCCTTGTCGCGCGGAATTCGTCGAACCCGGCGAAGCGCTATGGGCCCGCACGCCGCCCATTCGATATCGCGCGGCGATTCCGACCACATGGATCGAACTGTCGATCACCGAAGGCAAGAACCGCCAGGTACGCCGCATGACGGCGGCCGTTGGCTTTCCAACGTTGCGTCTCGTTCGGGTCGGCGTCGGCGCGCTCGATATTTTTTCGCTTGGATTGCAGCCAGGCGAGAGCATCGAGCTACCTTCGCGCGCGCCTTGGGAAGGTGTCACATCGTCGTGAATACGCCCGCAAAAAACCTGCCGATATTCCGCTAAGCCGTTGTATCGACATGCGTTTTCTATTCGATTGCGTCATTTGAAAAATGCGCGCGAAAAGCGTTAAAAAGTACCGATCTGCGACGCGTTATCACACTCACAAAAATTCCTGAAAATTTTCGTCAACCGCGTCGCGCGTTCATGCGTTACTCGACGCAGATGCCGATAAAGCTGTCCGGCATTCAGCCTCAAGAGCCTTTGCACATGCCGCTCCAACGAGCTGTATGAAGGTGTCTGAACGCTCGCAGCCGCAAAGAAAAATTTCTTCGATGCGGATGTCAACCGAAAGGTGGACGGCACGTTTAACGACATGACTCAACCTAATCGGGTCATTGGGTTAATTAACTAAAGCTGAGGATTTGCAAAATGAACAAACTGATCGCCGCTCTGGTCGCTGGCCTCTTCGCAACGGCAGCATTCGCACAAGCTTCGGCACCGGAAGCAGCTTCGGCAGCTCCGGCAGCAGCAGCTTCGTCGCACAAGGCAACGAAGAAGGTTTCGCATAAGAAGTCGCACAAGAAGGCAGCAGCTCCGGCAGCAGCTTCGGCAGCTTCGGAATAAGTTTGTTGCAATAACGCAGTCAAGAATCAAGCAGTTTTGCCGTTCTTACGGCGTTGAAAGGCAGATGGCCACAAGGCTCTCTGCCTTTTTGTTTTTGACGCGCTCGCGTAACATGCGCGGATCATATTCAGCAAGGAGCTATGTCGTGCGATTTTCATTGCGCTCGTTGATCGCGCGCTTCGCGATTGCAGTTGCATTGCCTGTTGCCGCATTGTCGGCCGTGTCGCTGACGGCGATGTCCGCGCAAGATGCGCATGCGCAGCAGATGCCCCAGGGCGCCAAGCAACCCAGCGAATTTCCGCGCGCCAAGCTCACGGCAGGCATGTACGTCATCGACGCCGCCGTCGCCGCGAACGATGCGGACCGCGAACAAGGTTTGATGTACCGCACGCAACTCGCACCGAACGAAGGCATGCTGTTCGTGTTCGGCGAGAACGCCGTGCATTGCTTCTGGATGAAGAACACGCTGATCCCGCTGTCGATCGCATTCATGCGCGCGGACGGCACGATCACCGACATCGACGAGATGCAGGCGGAAACTACCAACAACCATTGCCCGAAGAACAACGGCGTCTACGCGCTGGAGATGAGCAAGGGCTGGTTCACGTCGAAGGGCATCAAGCCCGGTATGAAGATGCAGGGACTGCCGGCGCCGCAATAAGCGAACCCGCCTCCCACACACGAACCGGACGGAAGCCGGCGCAGCCGCAAGGCGCGCCGGCTTGTTTTTTATCCGCCGCGCCGCAACGTAGGGCGGGTGCCAGCTCTGGCGGCTTCTGGCAGGATTCCTGCAAAAGCCAGGCCGACACGCTATTCTTATAGTCTCACCAGCAGCACCGAGATCGTCCGGGCCACGCAGCACATGCCAGCAGAAGGCCCGGCGCCAGCCACCGGCGCGCCAACACATGGAGGTTCACGTGCCCCGCAAGACTCCTATCGAGCGATACCGGAACATCGGTATCAGTGCTCACATCGATGCCGGCAAGACCACCACCACCGAACGCATTCTTTTCTACACTGGCGTGACTCACAAGATCGGCGAGGTTCACGACGGCGCGGCGACGATGGACTGGATGGAACAGGAGCAGGAGCGCGGCATCACGATTACCTCGGCGGCCACGACAGCCTTCTGGAAAGGCATGGCGGGCAATTATCCGGAGCATCGGATCAACATCATCGACACGCCGGGCCACGTCGACTTCACGATCGAAGTCGAACGCTCGATGCGCGTGCTCGACGGCGCGTGCATGGTGTACGACTCGGTCGGCGGCGTGCAGCCGCAGTCCGAAACCGTATGGCGCCAGGCGAACAAGTACAAGGTGCCGCGCATTGCGTTCGTCAACAAGATGGACCGTGTGGGCGCCGACTTCTTCCGCGTGCAGCGCCAGATTGGCGAGCGCCTGAAGGGTGTCGCGGTGCCGATCCAGATTCCCATCGGCGCGGAAGAGCATTTCCAGGGCGTCGTGGATCTGGTCAAGATGAAGGCGATCCTCTGGGACGAAGAGAGCCAGGGCATCAAGTTCACGTACGAAGAGATCCCCGACAACCTCAAGGACCTCGCACATGAGTGGCGCGAAAAGATGGTCGAGGCGGCGGCGGAAGCGAGCGAAGAGATGCTCGAAAAGTATCTGACCGATCACGAGAGCCTGACGGAAGACGAGATCAAGGCGGGCTTGCGCAAACGCACGATCGCCAACGAGATCGTGCCGATGCTGTGCGGCAGCGCGTTCAAGAACAAGGGCGTGCAAGCCATGCTCGATGCCGTGATCGACTATCTGCCCTCGCCTGTCGACGTGCCCGCGATTCTCGGCCACACCGAAGACGACAAGGAAGCGGAGCGTCACCCGAGCGACGACGAGCCGTTCTCCGCGCTCGCATTCAAGATCATGACGGACCCGTTCGTCGGTCAGTTGATCTTCTTCCGCGTGTATTCGGGCGTCGTGAATTCGGGCGACACCGTCTACAACCCGGTGAAGGAAAAGAAGGAGCGCCTCGGCCGTATTCTTCAGATGCACGCGAACGAGCGCAAGGAAATCAAGGAAGTGCGCGCGGGCGACATCGCGGCGGCTGTCGGTCTGAAGGAAGCGACCACGGGCGACACGTTGTGCGACCCGAACAACATCATCATCCTGGAACGGATGATCTTCCCTGAGCCGGTGATCTCGCAGGCCGTCGAGCCGAAGACGAAAGTCGACCAGGAAAAGATGGGCATTGCGCTGAACCGTCTCGCACAGGAAGACCCGTCGTTCCGCGTGCAAACGGACGAAGAGTCTGGACAGACGATTATTTCGGGCATGGGCGAATTGCACCTGGAAATTCTCGTCGACCGGATGAAGCGCGAGTTCGGAGTCGAGGCGACGGTCGGCAAGCCGCAGGTCGCATATCGCGAGACGGTGCGTATCAAGGTTGAAGGCGTGGAAGGCAAGTTCGTCAAGCAGTCGGGCGGACGTGGGCAGTACGGTCATGCCGTCATCACGCTCGAGCCCGATCCGGGCAAGGGCTACGAGTTCGTCGATGCGATCAAGGGCGGCGTGATTCCACGCGAATTCATTCCGGCTGTCGACAAGGGTATTCAGGAAACGCTCAAGGCTGGCGTGCTGGCGGGTTATCCCGTTGTGGATGTGAAGGTGACGTTGACCTTTGGTTCGTACCACGACGTCGACTCGAATGAAAACGCGTTCCGCATGGCTGGTTCGATGGCGTTCAAGGATGCGATGCGTAAGGCGAAGCCCGTGCTTCTTGAGCCGATGATGGCTGTTGAAGTGGAGACGCCTGAGGACTTCATGGGTAACGTGATGGGCGATCTTTCTGGCCGGCGCGGCATTGTGCAGGGTATGGAGGATATTGCCGGCGGTGGCGGCAAGCTCGTGCGGGCTGAGGTGCCGCTTTCGGAGATGTTTGGGTATTCGACGTCGTTGCGGTCACTAACGCAAGGGCGTGCTACCTATACGATGGAGTTCAAGCATTACGCTGAGACGCCGAATAATGTCTCGGAAGGGATTATTAATTCGAAGTCCAAGTAACCCGGTTTGGTTTGCTTGGTGCGAAGGCCTGTTCCTGATGGGATGGGCCTTTTTTTTGGCTGTCTGCGACACTGGGTGGTTTGCTTGGATTTTCGCTGGCATCCGCGTTACGGTATCCGCCGTTCACGCGTCGCCCCTGTGCGGGGCGGCACCTACTTTTCTTTGCCGCCGCAAAGAAAAGTAGGCAAAAGAAAGCGGCTAACACCGCCAACATTTCTTCTTGCCTGAGGGCCCCCAACCGGTCCCTTACTTCACGCGGCAACTTCTCGATTCAAGTTCGTTGCCAGCGCTCTTGCAGTGCGCCTCACCCGCTTCACGCTCCCGCGTTTCAGCATGCCTTGCCAGATAGTCCACCGCCGCCCAGGTGGCAAACTGTGTGTAGGCCGTAGCGCATCACACGCCTCACTTCGGACCCGATTGCGCACGCGTTCCACCCTGTCAGAGCGCCAAGCTATACGACGCAACAACCTACACACAGTTTGCCACCTGGGCGGCGCAAACCATTCGCTGCCGCTAGCTCTTGTTCGGGTGTTTGAAGTGGGTGAGGCGGTCATTCGAAGCGTTGGCAACGAACGCGAACAGAAAGGCCGCCGTGTGAAGCGTGGGACCGGTTGGGGGCCCTCAGGCAGGAACTAGAACTGGCGGTGTTAGCCGCTTTCTTTTGCCTACTTTTCTTTGCGGCGGCAAAGAAAAGTAGGTGCCGCCCCGCACAGGGGCGACGCGTGAAGCACGCTAACAAAACGCGGAGCCAGCGCAAAGGCCAAAACACCGAACAGCGACGCTTGAAGCACGAAGGCATAACGCGGATGCCAGCGCAAAAGCCAGAACAACCAAACCGGCCGCGCCACGAATCCAAACCGCGAAAGCAACGGCATACCAAGCGTCGCCAGACAACCCAAAACCCCAACCCCACTCAAACTTTTGTCCATGCCAGAATAACCAACCACGACGCCCCGCAAGCGCCCGGCAAGGAGACAAGCCATGAGCCACGATCACGAGCACACACCCCAAACCCCGATTGACTGGCGCGAACACGGCGTCAAAGTCATCAAGGGCGACCAGCTCGACACGAACACGCCACAAACCCCGGGCATGAACCGCGCCGCCGCGATCAACGCCGCGCGCGCCGGCGCGCAGAAGCTATGGGCGGGCACCGTCACAATCCACCCGAACGCAAAGACAGGCGCCCACCACCACGGCGCACTAGAAAGCGTGATCTACGTCGTACGCGGCCACGCCCGCATGCGCTGGGGCGAGCATCTGGAATTCACGGCCGAGGCGGGCCCCGGCGACTTCATCTTCGTGCCCCCGTATGTCCCGCACCAGGAAATCAACGCCAGCACCGACGATCCCCTCGAATGCGTGCTCGTGCGCAGCGACAACGAAGCCGTCGTCGTGAACCTGAACATCGACGCCGTCGAACAACCCGAAACCGTCTACTGGGTCGACCCGATCCACAAGCACCCGCACGATCATTGACCAATCGCAAACCCAGGCCCAACGTATGACGCCGACCCTTTCGCTGCGCCCCCGCCTCGTCACGCTGTATGCCGGCCTGATCACCGCCAATCTCGCCGCGTGGGCGTGGGCGCTGATCGCGTTTCGCGACTATCCGCTGCTGCTCGGCACCGCGTTGCTCGCCTATGGCTTCGGCCTGCGGCATGCCGTCGACGCCGACCACATCGCCGCAATCGACGCCGTCACGCGCAAGCTGATGCAGGAAGGCAAGCGGCCGCTCGGCGTCGGACTGGCGTTCTCGCTCGGACATTCGACCATCGTGATCGCCGCCACCGTCGGCATCGCGTTGGCGGCGCTGTCGCTGCACGGGCGCTTCGAGGCCTTTCATGCCGTGGGCGGAACCATTGGCACGATAGTGTCGTCGGTCTTTCTGCTGGTGCTGGCCGGCGTGAACCTCGTGATCCTGCGCGATGTGTGGCGCCGCTACCGGCACGTGCAGCAAGGCGGAGAACTGACGCACGAAGACGCCGCACGCGGTGCGCCCGCCGGTCTGCTGTCGCGCGCGCTGAAGCCCCTCTTCCGGCTCGTCACGAAAAGCTGGCAAATGTACCCCGTCGGCGTGCTGTTCGGCCTCGGCTTCGACACGGCGACGGAAATCGGCCTGCTCGCCATCGCCGCCGCCGAAGCGGGCAAAGGCCTGCCGCTCTACTCGATCCTCGTGTTTCCCGCGCTCTTCACGGCGGGCATGACGCTCGTCGATTCGACCGATAACGTGCTGATGGTCCACGCCTACAGCTGGGCCATGGACGACCCGAAGCGCAAGCTCTACTACAACGCGAGCATCACGTTCGTGTCCGCCGTGGTCGCGATCGCGATCGGCGGCATCGAGGCACTCGGCTTGCTATCGGACAAGCTCGGATTGAGCGGCGGTGTGTGGGACGCGGTGGCAGCCGTCAACGAACGCTTCGGCATGCTGGGCTACGGCATCGTGAGCCTCTTTATGCTGTGCTGGATCGGCTCGATTTTGTTTCATCGCTGGCGCAAGCCCGCGCCGCTCGGCCGATAACACTGCCGCGAACCGCGCTCCGCCTGAGCGCCGAAACAGCCGCCCCAGCGCGGCCGCCCGTTGCAGCGATGCGCCGCGCCGTTGTGCGCACGACACAACTGCCGCCGCGAATCGTATGAAGGGAACCGCGCGCGGCCGCGAATCCTCCCAATCCAGAGGCAATCGCTTACACTGAACCCGCATCATCGTCGCACTACCACCGCAGCGCCTCGCGACAGCACGCGTGGCGTCCCAACAGAACGGATCGGACCACCATCGATGAAGAAATCCGCGGACCCGCGTTTTGCGCCTCGCCCGGCAGAATCACTTGACCTGGAAGCGGCGCGCCGCAGCGCCAACGCCCACGGCAATCACGCCATCGACGAATTTCTCGCCGGCCGCCTCACGCGGCGCGAACTGCTGCGTTATGCGAGCGTGATCGGCATGTCGCTTGCGGGCGGCGGACTGCTCGCACCACGTAGCGCCCGTGCGCAAGCCGCGGCGGGCGCGAACGCGACGATCCGCGTCGCGCACCTGACGCCCACGGGCGCCGTCGATCCGATGACGGTCACCGACTCCGCGAGCCTCTGCCTGCTCAATCAGACGGGCGAATTCCTGATCGACGACGACGGCGAAAAACAGACGCTCAAGCCCGTGCTCGCGCTGTCGTGGAAGCCGAACGACAAGGGCGACGTGTGGACCTTCAAGCTGCGCGAGAACGTGAAGTTCCACGACGGCCAGCCCTTCACCGCGAAGGACGTCGCCGCGACCTTCGACCGCCTCGCCGATCCCGCCGCCGGATCGGCCGCGCTCTCGACATTGAAGGGCGTGCTGTCGAAGGGCGGCACGAAGGTCATCGACGATCACACGGTCGCATTTCATCTCGACGCGCCCAACGGTAACTTCCCGTACTACGTTTCGTCCGACAACTACAACGCGGTGATTCTCCCCGCGAACTACGCGGGCAACTACGAGAAAACCTTCATCGGCACGGGACCGTTCAAGCTTGAGAAGTACCAGGCGAAAGTCGGCGTGTCGTTCGTGCGCAATCCCGACTATTGGGGCGAAAAAGCGCTGCCGCAGCGCGTGCAGTTCACCTTCTACGCGGACCAGCAGGCGCAGATTCTCGCGCTGCAAGGCCATCAGGCCGACGTCATGCCCACGTTCACCGTGCAGGGCGGCCAGGGTTTGATCAACAACCCCGAGTTCAAGGTGGTCGGCGTGAAGTCGAGCGCGCACCGGCAGATTCACATGCGCGTCGACAGCCCGCAGTTCAAGGACAAGCGCGTACGCCAGGCGCTCGCGCTGTCGCTCGATCGCGACGTCATCGTCAAGGGTCTCTTCAAGGGCCGCGCGCAGGTCGGTAACGACAGCCCGTTCGCACCCGTGTTTCCCTCTTCGGATGCGGGCGTGCCGCAGCGCAAGATCGATGTTGCGAAGGCGAAGCAATTGCTCGCGCAGGCGGGCGTGCCGAACGGTTTCGACGTGACGCTCACGACCGAGAAGTTCATGGAGATTCCCGACCTCGCCGTCGTCGTGCAGAACTATGCGAAGGCGGTGGGCATCCGCATCAACCTGAAGGTCGAGAGCCAGTCGCAGTACTACGGCTCGGGCACGCCCGGCAAATCGGACTGGCTCGATTCGCCGCTCGGCATCACCGACTACGGCAGCCGCGGCGTGCCGAACGTGTTCCTCAACGCGCCGTTGACGAGCACGGGCACATGGAACGCCGCGCACTTCAAGAACCCGCAGTACGACAAGCTGGTCGCCGATTACGTCGCCGCGCTCGATATCGCCGCGCAGAAGAAAGTGTCCGCGCAGATCCAGACGCTGCTGCTCGACGAGACGCCCGTGATCTTCCCGTTCTTCTACGACCAGCTGATCGCCGCGCGCAAGCAGTTGAACGGCGTGCGCTTCACGGCAATCGCGCAGCTGTATTTCGATCGCGCGACGCTCGCGGCCTGATTGCGCGCATCGCTGCGAGCAAGGGATATCGATGTCCACCACGGTTTCCGCTTCCGTCGCTCGTGGCCCACGCGGCAGCGCGATGCGTGTCGTGCGCTTCATCGGCACGCGCGTCGGGCTGTCGTTGATCACGCTGTGGCTGCTGTCGGTGATCGTGTTCGCGGGCGGCCAGTTGCTGCCCGGCGATATCGGCCGCGCGATACTCGGCCCGCTCGCCGATCCACGCGCCGTTGCCGCGCTCAATCATCAGCTCGGCGCGGACCGTCCTCTTCTTACGCAATACACGCAGTGGATCACCCACTTCGTGCAAGGTGACATGGGCTTGTCGTACACGTATCGCGAGCCGGTTGCGTCATTCGTCGGCAGTGCGCTGGCGAACTCGGCGAAGCTCGGCTTTCTGGCGTTCATCGTGGTGGTGCCGCTCGGCATCGCGGGCGGCGTATGGGCGGCGATGCACGCAGGTCGCTGGCTCGACCGCACGATCAGCATCGTCGGTCTGTCAGCTACCGTCGTGCCTGAGTTCGTGTCGTCGATCGTGCTGATACTCGTGTTCGGCGTGTGGCTGCAATGGCTGCCCATCGACGCAACGTATCCGCCCGACGCAGGCATCTTCACGCAACTGAAGCATCTCGTGCTGCCCGTCCTGCCGCTCGTGTTCGTGTTCTTCGGCTATATCGCACGGATGGCGCGCGCGGGCACGGTCGAGGCGCTCGACGCCGACTACACGCGCACCGCAATCCTCAAGGGATTGCCGCCGCATATCGTGATCGGACGGCATGTGTTGCGCAACGCCTTGCTGCCGACCATCACCGTCGCGGCGACACAGCTCGGCTACATGATCGGCGGACTGGTCGTCGTGGAGACGCTGTTCCACTATCAGGGCATCGGCTCGCTGATCTACAACGCCGCGAAGGCCAAAGACTTCCCGATGCTCGAAGGCGGCGTGCTGACCATCGGCGTGGTCTACACGGTCGCCAATCTCGTCGCCGATGCGCTGTACGTGCTGCTCAATCCGCGCTTGCGCGTAAGGAGCGCCGAATGAGCACGATGGCTTCGCCTCCGCCCTCGTCGAACACACCCGCACCCGCCGCGACGCGCGCTAGAGACACGCGCTACGACACGCTGCGCATGCTGCTGCGCTCGTCGACCTTCATCGCCGGCGCCGTGATCGTGCTGTGGTGGATCGTCTGCGCGATTGCAGGAACGTGGGTCGCGCCGCTCGATCCCTACGCGTCCGATCCATTGAACTCGCTCACGCCGCCTGCGGCAGGCCACTGGTTCGGCACCGATCAACTGGGCCGCGACGTGCTTTCGCGTGTGATCGTCGGCGCGCGCGACATCCTGACCATCGCGCCGCTCGCGACGCTGCTCGGCACGCTCGCGGGCACTGCCCTCGGCCTCACGGTCGGCTACTTCGACGGCTGGGTCGACAACGTGATCGGACGCGCGATCGATGCCGTGCTCGCGCTCCCGCTCGTGATCGTCGCGCTGCTCGCTCTGGCCGCCGTGGGTGCGTCGAACCTCACGGTGATCCTCGTGATCGGCATCACGTTCACGCCCATCACGGCGCGCACGGTGCGCGCCGCCGTGTTCGCCGAACGCCATCTCGACTACGTCGCCGCTGCCCAACTGCGCGGCGAGAACGCGTTCTACATCATGTTCGCGGAGATCCTGCCGAACGTGTTGTCGCCCATCATCGTCGAAGCGACGGTGCGTCTCGGCTACGCGATCTTCGCGGTCGCCACGCTGTCGTTCCTGGGCTTCGGCATCCAGCCGCCGTCCGCCGACTGGGGCCTCGCGCTCTCCGAGTCGTACACGCTGATGGCAGGCGGCGCATGGTGGACCGTCGTGTTCGATGCGGCCGCGATCGCGTCGCTGGTGGTCGGCGTGAACCTGATCGCCGATGCCGTGCAAGGAGCCGTCGACGGATGAACGGCCCTTCTCCTCCGCCACCGCCCGCTTCGTTTCCCGCTTTCGATGTGTCGAAGAGCGAGCAGTCCGACGCGCTCACGATCGTCGGCCTGACGGTCGCGTATCGCACGCGCGGACGCGAGCGCGACGTGCTGCAAGACGTGTCGTTTCGCATCAGGCGCGGTGAATCGTATGGGCTCGTCGGCGAATCGGGCTGCGGCAAGTCGACGGTCGCGATGGCGACGCTGCGTTATCTGGCGCGCAACGGACGCGTAAAGGCGGGTCGCATTTCGATTGCGGGCAAGGAAGTGCATTCGCTCGACGCCGCCGCGTTGCGCGATCTGCGCGCGAACCGCATCTCGATGGTGTATCAGGACCCGTCGCGCGCTCTCAACCCATCGCTGACAATCGCGCGCCAGGTGGCCGAAGCGTTCGAGGCATCCGGCGCGACTCGTGAAGATGCGCTGAAGCAAACGGCCGACATGCTGCGCAAGGTGCGCATCGCCGAGCCCGAACGCGTGATGGACAATTATCCGCATCAGTTGTCGGGCGGTATGCAGCAGCGCGTCGTGATTGCGATGGCGCTCGCGTCGAAACCCGCGCTGCTGATTCTCGACGAACCGACCACCGGTCTCGACGCCACTGTCGAAGCCGAAGTGCTCGATCTCGTCGCGCAACTGCGCGACGAGTTCCACACAGCCGTGCTGTTCATCAGCCACAACCTCGCGGTGATCGGCAGGATGTGCGAGCGCGTCGGCGTGCTGTACGCTGGCAAGCTCGTTGAAGAAGGGGCGACGCAGGACGTGTTTGCGCGGCCGCGTCATCCGTACACGGTCGGCCTGTTGCGCTGTCTGCCGACGGTCGGCCGCAGCAAGGACACCGACCGGCTCGACACGATTGCAGGCAGCCTGCCGCAGCCGGGTTCCATCGCGCAGGGCTGCATCTATGCCGAGCGCTGCCGTCTTGCCGACGACCGCTGCCGGCGCGAAGCGCCGCCGCCGTACCGCGTGAGCGCGCGGCATGGCGATCAGATGTCGCGCTGCCATTACCACGAGCGCGCAATGGAACTGCCGCGCGCGACACCCGCCAATGCGCCCGCTCATGCTTCCGGCAACGCGCACGAAACCCGCGACGCTTCGCCCGTGCTGCGCGCGGAAAGCGTATCGAAGACATTCCACGTCGCGGGCGCCGCACTGCGAGCCGTCGACGATGTATCGCTCGAACTCGCGAAGGGCGAGACGCTTGGTCTCGTCGGCGAATCGGGCAGCGGCAAGACGACGCTCGCAAAGTTGCTGCTCGGCCTCGTATCGCCCGATGCGGGCAGCGTGATCGAACTCGACGGCACGCCTTTGCCGGCGCGCGTCACGAACCGTAACGACGAACAGGTGAAGTCGCTGCAGATCGTGTTCCAGAATCCCGACTCGGCGCTTAATCGCGCGCACTCGGTCAGACGGCTGATCGGGCGCGCCTTATCGCGCCTGTCCGCGCTGCATGGCGACGCGCGAGAGGAAAGGCTCGCGTCGCTGGCACAGGCTGTCAGGCTGCCCGACCGTTATCTGACGTCGCGCACACGGCAACTGTCGGGCGGGTTGAAGCAGCGCGTCGCGATTGCGCGCGCGTTCGCGGGCGATCCGCGCATTGTCGTTTGCGACGAACCGACCTCTGCGCTCGACGTGTCCGTGCAGGCCGCGATCCTCAATCTGCTCGCCGATCTGCAGCGCGATCGCAGCGTGAGCTATGTGTTTATCTCGCACGATCTGAATGTCGTGCGCTATCTGTCCGATCGCATCGCGGTGCTGTACGTCGGCCGCCTGCTGGAGATCGGGCCCGCGTCGGCCGTGTTCGACGGTCCGCATCATCCTTATACGGAAGCGTTGTTGTCGTCGGTGCCCGCGCTCGATCAGCGTGACGGCGAAGCATCTCCCGACGCGAAGCCGCAGCGCATCCGCCTCGCCGGCGAACTGCCGAGCCCCGCCGCGCCGCCGTCCGGCTGCGTGTTTCATACGCGCTGTCCGCGCAAGCTGGGCGCGATCTGCGAGCAGCAGGACCCGCCCTACGCCGATGCCGGCGACGCGCATCGCATCCGCTGCCATATCCCCGTCGACGAATTGCGCGTGCTTCAGCGCCGCAACTGATCCCCTGTCCCCGCGCCGCATCGTCGCGCGCTGAAACGAAAAACCGCGTCATTCGAGGCCTGCGTTTCAGGTCCGAAACGTTTTTTGTGCGTTTCGATGCGCATACAACCGAGCCGTCACGCGAATGCCAGGTGCGACGGGCGTTCGCGCCCAATGGCATGTTTATCGCTAAATGACGCTCACGCATGGGGTTGCGTCGGGATCGACAAATCCTCGGCAACGCTAATTCGCGCCGTCACGACGAACGACGCAACGGCACGCAGAAAGGACAGTCGATCCCGCGTCGGGCGGATGAAGCGTCATCGCATCCGCCGGGCTATGTGGGGCTCGCACGCGGTCCGGCGCCGACAGCCAACGACAACAGGCGCCAGGCACACATCAGAAGCCGCAGGCAGCGGGATGCCAGGCAGGGAGCGTCGCGCGCGACGTGCCGTCGAAAACGGCACACGCATCGCGAACCGGAAGAGCGAAAAAGCTCCGCCCGCCGCCGAACGGCTCAGCGCGTGCAATACGAACAAACGGGACAAGGCGACAAGCAGTGAATAAGAAATGACGGCTTGCGGGGGTCGTCGTTTCCTCGGGAGAGGTACGATGAAGAACAAATCATTCGATACGTACTACTACAATGTTATACGGGGTACGGCAACCTTCGTGGTTGGCGCGGGGACTTTAATGGCGGCCCAGTTCGTTCAGGCCGCATCCGCGGACGATGTGATTCCGAAGTGGATCGTCACAGCCGATGCGCCGCTGCCTGCCAGCGGAGCGTCGGCTGCGATGCAACCTGCACAGAACGATACGGCATCGACGGGCGCGGAGTCCGGCACGACAACGGCAGCTGACGATGCGGCTTCAGTTTTTCTTCTCAAGACTTGTGTTGGCAACGCCGGCAACTGCGCGCCAAACGGCGGACGCGGTAGCGGCGCAGGCGCGAGCGCGAGCGCGGGTGCCGCTGGCGCTGGGTCGTCGGGTTCGTCGGGTTCGTCCGGCGCGGCTTCAGGCGGCGGTGGCGGGTTTGGGGCTGCGGCAGGCCCGAGCGGCAATTCGAGCGGTGGTGGGTTTGGTGGGGGTAGCGGGAATGGTGGTGGTGGTGGTGGTGGTGGTGGTGGTGGTGG
>NZ_FNDI01000030.1:0-110924 GCF_900100565.1 Paraburkholderia steynii
CAAAGGCAAGGCGCGGATGCCAGCGCAAAGGCAAACACCCCGACCGGCACCGCATGCAGCACGAAGGCAAAACGCGGATGCCAGCGCAAACACAAGCAAACCACCCAGCGTCGCAGACAAAAAAAATCAGAACACCTTCACCGGCACATTCACCACCAGCCGATACTCCATATTATCCGGGTCCGAATAGTGCGCTGTCGACTTATGATACATCGCGATAAACGTGATCTTCGTATCCTTGAACCGCCCGCTTTGCAGCGTATAGCTCGGAATAAAGCCGATCTCATGGTGCGTGCCATGCACATACTCGCCATTCCGCGTATACGGCCCGATAGCATTTGACGCCGCGCCAGCCGAAGCATCCGCGCCCCAGCCCGTCACACCCCACAGCATCGCCTTGAAGCCAGGCAAGCCGGCATATTTGCCATCAAACGTATACCGCAACTGGAACGACTTTTCATGCGGCGCGTTGTAGTCAACGTCCATCGAGTTCACGAGATAAATACCGTTGGTCTCGTTCACATAATCGAAGAACTGGTCACCAAGAATCTGCTGATACCCGAGCAACACCTGATGCGGACCATGCTGCGCCGACAGCGACAGGCTATACGCATTGTTGTTGATATGCCCTTGCAGCGCCGAACCCGTCTGATGTGTCGAGTAGATGTTCGCGAGGCCCGCCCACTTGACAGTGTTCACATCGCCGATCGAATGCGAGATCGCCGCGTAGAACTGATTCCACACGTCTTCCGCCTGGTCCGCATACAGCGTGACCGTACCGTTGGGCGAATAGTCCCAGTTGCCGCCGAAGTAGGACAGACGCTTGAACGTCGTGCCGCCGTACGATGTCGTCAGGTCTACGAGGTTCGTGTGGCCGCGCGGGTCGACCTTCGTGAAGCTGCCCGCTTGCAGCGTGACGTTATGGATATCGTTGCTCACGGCCGACACGCCGAGGAACGTCGGCGGCAACGCGCGGTTGTCATGCGGTTCCATGAACGGGTTGTTGTCGACGATCTGCAAGCCATACTTGACGACCGTCTCGGAGATGCGCCCCTTGATGTCGTACATGCCCGGGTACGCCCACGCGAGCTGGTCGGAGCCGCCGCCGCCCTTCGCTACGTGAACCATGTTGCCCGCGCCGTTGCCGCCGTCGAGCTTGAGCGCAGCAAACAGCGACGCGTCGAAGCCAAGTCCCACCGGCCCCTGGGTAAAGCCCGATTCGAAGTTCGCCTGCATGCCCTGAACCCACGCGTGACGGTGCGGGCCGCCTTCGTTGTCGAACTGGTCGGCGTAGTTGCGGAACAGCAGGTTCAGATGGCTGTCGGCGATCAGGCCTTTGCTCTTCGCCTGGCTCGACAACGGCGCGGTCGGCGTCACGGCCTGGTCGGCTTCGGCGTTCACGAGCGCGTTGTTGGTTTCGGGCTGCACCTCAGCGACATTCGGTGTGTGTTTCAGCTTCGGTTTGGCCGGCGCCGTGGGCGATGCCGGCGCAGCCTGAGCGACGGCTGCGCTTGCTGCGGCAGGTACGGCAGGCGCAACGGCATCGTCGGCCAGCGCGGCCGTGGCGATCGTCAGTGCCGGCAGGCCCACTGCCAGCAATGCGAACTTCGATGCTCCTGATGTGGATCGTTGGGTTGTCATTGCAGTTCCATTTTTTCTAGTTGATGAAACAGCGGCGCGGCGGTCGGCCGTGCCACACTTTCTCGCCCGTTCCCGCCGTCGCGCGAACGAACGCCTCCCTCGGCGCAGCGGCTAGCTGCGTCGTGGAAAAAGGTTTGCGTGAAGCTAAAGGGTTGTCAGGTCATGACGGCGCGTATGCAGGCGACCTGCGTGTGACCGATGCCCGTTGCGCTCGTAACCGGCCGCTCGTTCGCGCAGGCATCGATTGCATCCGGGCAGCGCGTGCGGAACGCGCAGCCCGAAGGCGGCGTGAGCGGCGACGGAATCTCGCCGCGCAACAACACATGCTTGCGCGCGCGCTCGGCAGCCGGGTCGGGCAGCGGCACGGCAGACAGCAGCGCTCGCGTGTACGGATGCTGCGGCTCGCGATAGACATCGCGCTTGTCGCCGAACTCCATCACGCGGCCCAGGTACATCACGAGCACGCGCTGGCTGATCGCCTTCACGACGGCCAGATCGTGCGCGACGAACAGCAGCGACAGCGACAGTTCGCGCTGCAGGTCGCGCAGCAGATTGACGATCTGCGCCTGAATCGACACATCGAGTGCCGACACCGGCTCGTCGCAGATCACCAGTTGCGGCTCGCCGATCAACGCGCGCGCGATGCCCACGCGCTGGCACTGGCCGCCCGAGAATTCGTGCGGATAACGGCGCAGATGATGGTGGCTCAAGCCGACGCGTTCGAGCATCGTCCGCACGCGTACGCGTATCTCCTCGCGGCCGAGTTGCGGCTGATGCGTTTTCAGCGGCTCCGCGACGATCTGTTCGATCGTCATGCGCGGGTCGAGCGATGCGAGTGGATCCTGAAAAATCATCTGCACGTCGCGGCGAATCTGTGTGGTATCGCGTGACGCGCCTTTCACCGACTCGCGTCCTTTCCACTGCACGCTGCCCGAAGTCACCGGCGTCAGGCCGATGATCGCGCGCGCGAGCGTCGATTTCCCGCAACCGGATTCTCCGACGAGGCCCACCGTCTCGCCACGACGTACGTCAAACGACACACCGTCGACGGCGCGCAGCGTCGCCTTCTTCGACCACGGATAGCCGCCCTGCGCGATGCCGAAATGCACGCTGAGGTTGTCGACCTTGAGTAGGGTTTCCTGGGCGCTCATAGCACCTCCGCGATAGCCTGGACGGGACGATGGCACGCGCGCAGCGCATGGATTTCACCTTCGATTGGGTCGAGCGACGGACGCGCCGCGCGGCATCGCTCTTCGGCGTACGTGCAGCGCGGTGCGAACGCACAGCCTTGCGTCGCCATGCCCGGCAACGGCGGATTGCCCGGGATGGTTTGCAGCGGCTGGTCGTCGTCGTCGGTGAGTCGCGGCAGCGCGTTCAGCAGGCCGATCGTGTACGGATGCGTCGGCGCAGCGAAGAGTTGCTGCGCGGGCGCCTGTTCGACCGTTTGCCCCGCGTACATCACCATCACGTCGTCGCACAGGCCGGCCACTACGCCCATGTCGTGCGTGATCAGGATGATCGCGGTGCCGCGCTCGCGGTTCAGCTCGCGCAGCAGTTCGATGATCTGCGCCTGCACGGTGACGTCGAGCGCCGTGGTCGGTTCGTCGGCGATCAGGATTTCGGGTTCCGACAACAGCGCCATCGCGATCATCACGCGCTGGCGCATGCCACCCGAGAACTCGTGCGGATACATGCCGATACGGCGCGCGGCATCGGGAATGCGCACGCGTTCGAGCGTTTCGATCGCGCGCTGCTTCGCCTCGCGGCGCGACAGCTTGCGATGCAGTTGCAGTGTCTCCGTCATCTGCCGCTCGATCGTCAGGAACGGATTGAGCGACGTCATCGGGTCCTGAAAGATCATGCCGATGCGGTCGCCCCGAATGCGGTTCAGCGCAGCATCGTTCATCGTCAGCAGGTTCGTGCCGTTGTAGAGCGCTTCGCCGCTGACCTTGCCGTTCTTCGCGAGCAGGCCGAGCAGCGCCATCACAGTCTGACTCTTGCCCGAGCCCGATTCGCCCACGATGCCGAGTGTCTTGCCTTTATCGAGCGAGAACGACACGCGCTGCACGGCGTCGACGGGCGCGCCGTCGCGGCGCGAGAAGCGCACGCTTAAATCTTTGACTTCGAGTAGTGCCATCTCAGCGGTCCTTCGGATCGAGTGCATCGCGCAGGCCGTCGCCGACGAAGCTCACGGCATAGAGCGTCGCGCACAGCATGAGGGCAGGGCACAGCAGCAGCCACGGCGTCGATTCGAGCTTCTGCGCGCCGTCCTGGATCAGCACGCCCCAGCTCGTCATCGGTTCCTGCACGCCGAGGCCGAGAAACGACAGCACCGATTCCGTCAGCACGATGCCAGGTACCGTGACCGTCGCATAGACGACCACCACGCCGATCAGGTTCGGCACGATGTGACGCGTGATAATCGAACGCGAATCGACGCCGATCGCTTTCGCTGCGTCGATGAATTCACGCGAGCGCAACGACAACGTTTGACCACGCACGACGCGCGCCATATCGAGCCACGAAAACGCGCTGATGGTCAGCACGACCAGATAGAACGCGCGGCCAAAGAGCGTCATCATCAGGATCGCGATCAGCATGTAGGGGATCGCGTACATCATGTCGACGATGCGCATCATCACGGCATCGACGCGTCCGCCCAGATAGCCCGCCGTCGCGCCCCACGCAACGCCGATCAGTCCCGACACGAGCGTGCCGAGCAAACCGACTTCGAGCGACACGCGCCCGCCGACCAGCGTGCGCACCAGCAGGTCGCGGCCGAGTTCGTCGGTGCCGAACCAGTGCATGTTGTCGAGCGTGGGCGCGAGGCTGATCGCGGACCAGTCGCTGTCGATCGCATTGTTCGGCGACAGCAGCGGCCCGACGAAGCACGCGAGCATGATGACGACGAGCAGCAGCAGCGCGACGAACGCCGCGCGATTGCGCACGAAGCGGCGCGCGGCCGTCGCCAGCGGGCTGCGCGAAGGCGGCGCGTCGACGACGGTCATTGAAACAGGTGGCATTCTCATCGGGTTCAATAGCGGATACGCGGATCGAGCCATGCGTACGCAAGGTCGACGAGCAGGTTGAACAGGACGGCGACGGCTGTCGTCAACACGACGAGGCCGAGCACCAGCGTGTAGTCGCGGTTGATCGCGCCGTTGACGACGAGCTGGCCGATACCCGGCAGCGCGAACACCGATTCGGTGACGACAGCCGCGGTGATCGACGAAATGCACACCGAGCCGAGCAACGACACGACGGGCATCAGCGCGGGCTTCATCGCGTGGCGCAGGACAATCGTGCGCGCGGGCAGACCCTTCGCCCGCGCGGTGCGGATGAAGTTGCCCGACAGCACTTCGATCATGCTGCCGCGCATCACGCGGGCGATCAGCGCGACGTTGATGATCGTCAGGAGCGCGATGGGCAGCACGCGATAACGCCACTCGCCTTCGCCCCAGCCGCCCGCGGGCAGCCAGCCGTGGCCGTCCGCGGTCTTGAGCAGAATGGCGAACATCCACACCAGCAACGGGCCGAGCACGAACGGCGGCACGACGTTGCCGATATTGCCGAGCACCATCACCGCGTGATCGATCACGCTATCGCGGCGCACGGCGGCAATCGTGCCGAGCGTGACGCCGATCACCACGGCGATCGGCACCGACACGCCGCCGACGCCGAGACTCACGGGCAGCGCCTTCAACACGAGATCGGTGACGGACCAGTCGGCGTAGCGGAACGACAGGCCGAGGTCGCCGTGCAGCAGTGCCCACAGATAGTGCAGATACTGCTTCCACAGCGGCTCGTCGAGGTGATAGCGCGCGTTCAGGTTCGCGAGCGTGGCGTCCGACAGATGCTTCTCGGTATCGAACGGGCCGCCCGGCGTGAGATGCAGCAGCAAATAGCATGCGGTGATCACGGCGAGTATCGTCGGGATCGCCCACAGCGTGCGGCGCAACGTGTATGCAAGCATGAGTGCGGTTCCTGCTGTTTAGTGCTTGAGCAAGTACAGGTCTTGCGACGCACGCATGTCGAGATAGTTGGTCGATGCGTAGCCGCCGACGTACGGCTTCACGAGACGCGCCGCCGAGTACTGGAACAGCGGGATCATCGGATAGTCATTCATCGCGAGGTCATGCGCCTGCGAGAGCAGCGTGGTGCGCTGCTTGTCGTCAGTCTGCTGGTTGGCCTGATCGATCAGCGCGTCGACCTTCGGGTTGCAGTAATGCTGGTCGTTCTGCACGCTGCCGCAGCGGATCAGGTCGAAATATGACATCGCATCGTTGTAGTCGACAAACCAGCCGTCGCGCGACGCCTGCACCTTGCCGTCGTGACGCTGCTTGAGCAGCACCTTGTACTCGACGTTCTCCAGTTTCGCCGTGACGCCGAGCTTGGTGCGCCATTCCGACGTGACGAAGAGGGCAACCTTCTTGTGCAGATCGTTCGTGTTGTACGTGAAGGTGAACGTGAGCGGCTTTGCATCCGAGTAGCCGGCTTCCTTCAGCAGGTTGCGCGCGTATTCGATGCGTTTGGCCATCGGCCACGATGCCCATTCCGGCTTGAAGACGGCGGCGCCTTCCGTGCCCTTCGAGATCAGGCCGTACATCGGCAGTTCGCCGCTCGACGTGAGCTTCGACGTCAGCAGCTCGCGATCGACCACCATCGACAGCGCCTGGCGCACGCGCTTGTCCTTGAAGACGGGGTCGTCGTTGTTGAGGCTGTAGTAATACGTTGCGATCTGCAGGCCCTTCTGCAACTGCTGGCCGAACTGCTTGTCGACCTGGTTGTAGATGCCCGACGGAATCGTGTACGTGTAGTCGAACTGCCCGGCCTGATACATGCGCATTGCCGTTTCGTCGCTTTCGATGGGCAGATACGTGACCTTCGAGATCGCGACCTTCGGCGCGTTCCAGTAGTTGCCGTTCTTGTTGATGACGAGGCGGTTGTTCGGCTGCCAGTCGGTCAGCGCAAACGCGCCGTTGCCGACGAAGTTCGCCGGGCGCGTCCAGTCGTTGCCGAACTTGGTCACGACTGCCTTGTCGACGGGGGCCATCGTCGCCATCGCCGTCAGTTGCGGGAAGAATGCAGCGGGCACGTCGGTCTTCACTTCGAGCGTGTACGGATCGACGGCGCGCGCGCCGAGGCTCGTCACGGGCGCCTTGCCCGCGATGATCTCCTTTGCGTTCTTCACGAACTCGACGAGCACCGTGTACTTCGAACCCGTCTTCGGATCGACGACGCGCTGCCACGCATACACGAAGTCCGCTGCCGTGACGGGCTGGCCGTTGCTCCACTTCGCATCGTGACGCAGCTTGAAGACCCAGGTGTCGGGCGCGGTGCGCGTCCACGACTGCGCGACGCCAGGCACGATCGCGCCCGATGCGTCGATGCGCGTCAAGCCTTCGAACAGATCGAGGCCGATCGTGTTGCCCGTCCATGATTCGATATGCGCGGGGTCGAGCGATTCGGTTTCGGCGGGAACCTGACGGGTCAGTTCCTGGCTCGCGGCGAGCGTGGCGCCCGAGGGGACCGTGACGGCCGATGCGTGTTGCTGAAATGTGAGGACGAGCGCGGCCAGCGCCGTCGTGTAAACGAACGGTGTTTTCATGGTTGGATTCGCAGAAAGAGTCGGGAGAGAAACGCAAGCGGCGCGGACGCCGCTAACGGTTATCCGCGTGAGAAGGCCGAGGCGGCGCTTGTTCGGTGTACGACATGCAGGATTCCTTACAATTATTATTACAGGCATCCTACAGCGGATTTGAGTGCGCTCCCCGACTTGCGGAAGCGCTTCCAACCAGGATCGAATGCCTGCCTTCTAAAACAATCTCGGCGTACCTACCCACACGACGACCGATTCCTTGCGGGCCGTGTTGGCCCAGCTATGCGGCACCGTCGATTCGTAATGCGCGCTGTCTCCGGCGCGCAGCACGAAGGTCTTGCCTTCCAGCGTCAACGACACTTGCCCTTCGATGACATAGATGAACTCTTCACCGGCATGTGTCGTGACTTCGGAACGCTTTTGCCCGGGTGGCATCCTCACAAGGATGGCTTCCAACTGACGGCCCCCCGACAGGTTGGTCATCCGGGCAAACAGGTTCGCCGAGTCAGCGAAACCAAAAAACTTCAACTCGTTTGCGCGACACACCGAGCGCTCTTCGCTTGGCGTATCGACGAAATACTGCACCTTCACTCCCAACGCATTCGCAATGCCTGCCAGCGACGTGATGGACGGCGACGCGAGACCGCGCTCGACCTGCGACAGGAACGGCTTCGAAATGCCTGCTGCTGTCGCTGTTTCGTCAAGCGTACGCTTCAGCCTTTGCCTCAGCGCGCGGATCTTGCTCCCCAGTGCAAGTGCCGTGTCTTTCTCAAGTGTCGTGACCATAACAAAACCAAATTAGTCCGTCAAAATTAGTTTGATATAAGCAAATGTTGTTTGATGACGTGCTGCTCTTTCCCGCCGAGCCTTGCGTAGCTTGACAACTCTTCCATGCCGTTCACGCAGATCCGATCTTTTCGAGAAAGTACTCTATGTTGCCAGATCGCAAAGCTCACTTATTGGATTTGCGTTAGAAGACCGGTAATGCATTGAGACGGATCGTGCGTGGGTGGCGCGCATCTCAGTGAATTCCCGAAGCGACAAGTCGCGTTTCGATGCGCACAATCGCAACCTCGCGCGGGTTGGCCTGGCCGGGCTGATCCGCCTGCACTCCCGTTTGCAGCGATCCTGCGACGGCGTTTTGATCGGTACGTCCTGACCGGACTGCCACCGACGAATGAAGGTGAACATCCATGTCGATTTCTTTCGCAGTCTTTCCGCATCCATCCTGCATATCCAGCACGCGTATTTCGATGCAGCCGCCGAAGCGGTCCGCTCGCGCGATGCTTTATCATTGAGTCTTTCGTCACGCGCTGTTCGCGTTGACGGCCTCCCGCTGAAGTCCTGGTTGTTCCGTTTTCGACGCGGACCGCGCTGTCCGATGCTCGTATCGCACTACACCGTCGCACGATGCCTCTTTGCGCATCGGCCACGGCAAGTGATCGACGATCTCCAGTTTTTCCAGCTTCGCCACGTGGCATTGCGTCCGCTCGACGCATGCGCGCGCGGCTGCTATCGCGTAAATAAGAGGAAAGCATGAAATCACCCGTATCCCAGACCCGGTCGTTTTCGACGGTCTTTCTCATTGAGATGTGGGAGCGCTTCGGCTACTACGGCATGGCGGCGCTGCTTGTGCTGTTTATGATCGATCGGCTCGGCTTTGACGACAGCCGCGCGACGCTCACGTGGGGCGCGTTCGCGGCGCTCGTGTATGCGTCGCCGTCGATCGGCGGCTGGATTGGCGACAAGATTCTCGGCGCGCGCCGCTCGATGATTTTCGGCGCACTGGTGCTCGCGGCTGGCTACCTGATGCTCGCGCTGCCGAACGACAGCCTCGAGTTCATGTATGCGTCGCTGGGCGTGATCGTGGTTGGCAATGGGCTGTTCAAGTCGAACGCCGCGAACCTGGTGCGGCGCATTTACGAAGGCGACGATGCGCGCATCGACAGCGCGTTCACGATCTACTACATGGCGGTGAACATCGGCTCGACGGTGTCGATGCTGGCGACGCCGTGGATCAAGGATCACTGGGGCTGGCACACGGCGTTCGCCGTCTGTTGCGGCGGCATGTTGATCGCTGTGGTGAACTACTTCCTGATGTTCCGCACGCTGTCGCACGTTGGTTCCGCGCCGGATGCCGAACCGATCCGCTGGAAGCGCGTGCTGGCTGTCGCGATTGGTGGGATCGCGCTCGGCACGGCGACGACGTTCGTGTTGCAGCACAAGGCGATTGCCGTTGCATGCGTGTACACGGCGGGTGTCGCGATTCTGGCGATCTTTGCGTACATGCTGCTCAGCTGCGAGCGGTCGGAGCGCTCGGGCTTGCTGGCAGCGCTGATTCTGACGCTGCAGGTGATTCTGTTCTTCGTGTTCTATCAGCAGATGTCGACGTCGCTGACGTTGTTCGCGCTGCGTAATGTCGATCCGACGTTCTCGCTGTTCGGCGCGCATCTGTTTACGTGGAGTGCTGCGCAGTTCCAGGCGCTGAATCCGATCTGGATCATGCTGCTGAGCCCGCTTCTTGCGATGCTGTATACGAAGCTCGCGAAGAGCGGCAAGGACGTGCCGGTTGCGGCGAAGTATGCGTTTGGTTTTGCCGTTGTTGCGGCGGGGTTCTTCGTTTATGCGTGGAGCGGCAGCTTTGCCGTCAATGGACGCGTTTCGTCGTGGTGGATGGTGGGCGGTTATGGTCTGTACTCGCTCGGCGAACTGCTGGTGAGCGGGCTCGGGCTCGCGATGATCGCGCGATATGTGCCGGCGCGGATGAGCGGTTTTATGATGGGCGCTTATTTTGTTGCTACGGGCGTGTCGCAGTATCTGGGCAGTGTGGTTGCCAATCTGGCGAAGATGCCGGCTGGGGATCTCGATCCTTTGATCTCTTTGCCGCTGTATACGAAGCTCTTTGCTGAGCTCGGGTGGCTGGCTGCTGTTGGGGCGGTTGTTGCTATCTTGTTGCTGCCGCTGATGGGGCGCCTTTCGCGGGCGCATCAGCAGTGCGCTGTGCAAGCGCGCAGCGGTGAGGGCGTGGCGGCGTCGGTGCAGTAAGGTTTTTTTGCCCCTTCGGGGCGGAGCGGTCTTTCAAGGCGTGCCTTTTTGGGTGCGCCTTTTTCTTTTGGTGTTGTGGGGGTGTGCTTTCGCTGGTATTCGCGGTTGTGCCTTCGCGGCGTGGGTGTAGGTCTTGGTTTCGGGTTTGGTTTGCTTGTGTTTTCGCTGGCGTCCGCGATTCGTTAGCTTGCTTCAAGCGTCGCCCCTGTGCGGGGCGGCACCTACTTTTCTTTGCCGCCGCAAAGAAAAGTAGGCAAAAGAAAGCGGCTAACACCGCCAGTTCTTGTTCCTGCCTGAGGGCCCCCGAAGGTTCTTACGCTTCACGCGGCAACCACGTGACCCACATTCGTTGCCAACGCTCTTGCGCTGCGCCTCACCCGCTTCATATGTCCGCGTTACAGCACGCCTTGCCAGGTAGTCCACCGCCGCCCAGGTGGCAAACTGTGTGTAGGCCGTAGTGCCTCGCACGCCTCACTTCGAACCGATAGCGCGCGCCTCCATGTAAGAGCGCCGAGCTATACGCCGCGACAACCTACACACAGTTTGCCACCTGGGCTGCACATACCATTCGCTGCCGCTTGCCCGAGTACGGGTATTCGAAGCGGGTGAGACGTTCATTTGAAGCGTTGGCAACGCACGCAAACAAAGACACCGCCGTGTGAAGCGTAAGACCCTGTGGGGGCCCTCAGGCAAGAAGAAATGTTGGCGGTGTTAGCCGCTTTCTTTTGCCTACTTTTCTTTGCGGCGGCAAAGAAAAGTAGGTGCCGCCCCGCACAGGGGCGACGCTTGAAGCACGAAGGCAATACGCGGATGCCAGCGAAAACACGAACAAACCAAAACCAAGACCAACGCCTGCGCCGCGAAGGCACAACCACAGATGCCCGCGCAAAGTAAAAAAACCAAACCGCTTCCGCAGCAAACACCTCAAGTGCGAACGCACAAACAAACCCACCAAACGGCAACGCGCACGCTAAGCTAACAACAAGCTCGCCGCAGGCAAAAACCAAACCAGCACCAAAACTGAAATGGAAATCCACCTATCCGTAGAGGGCCGCCACGACCTGGCGGGGCAAATCTACCGACAACTGCGCGCAGGGATAATCGAAGGCCGCCTGGCAGGCGGCACCCAACTGCCTTCGACCCGCGATCTCGCGACGCAACTCGGCGTCTCCCGCAAAACGACGCTCGACGTCTTCGAGCGCCTGCTCGCCGAGGGCTTCCTGCATGCGCGTCCCGGCTCGGGCACCTTCGTCGCCGCAGGTTTACAGCGGCTGCCCGCCGAAAAACCAGCACATGCACGTGCCGCCCATGACGCGAAAACGGCCCACAGTTCCAGCGCCCGCGCTCAACCGGTATGGCACACCGTCCCCGAGGTACTCAGCCCGCAAACGACGCCCGGCACACCGTACGACTTCATCGGCGGCATTACCGACAAGTCCCATTTCCCTTTCGACGTCTGGCGCCGATGCGTGAACCACGCGCTTCGCGTGCAGTCGCGCGGACGCGGCACGTATCGCGATGCCGCCGGCGAACAGGAATTGCGGCTCGCGATCTCGCGCTATCTCGCGTTTAATCGCGCCGTCGCAAGCAACTGGGAGGACGTCATCGTGACGCAGGGCGCGCAGCATGCGCTCGACCTCATCGCGCGCGTCACGCTGCGCCCCGGCGACGTCGCCGCTATCGAAGACCCCGGCTATCCTCCCGCGCGCGCGTGCCTCACGGCCGTGGGCGCGAAGGTGGTAGCCGTGCCCGTCGATGCCGAAGGCCTGATCGTGAGCAAGCTGCCGAAGCACGCGCGGCTCGTTTACGTGACGCCGTCGCATCAGTTTCCGCTCGGCATGCCGATGAGTCTCGCGCGGCGCGTCGAGCTGCTCGAATGGGCACAACAGCGCGACGCCGTCATCATCGAGGACGACTATGACTGCGAATACCGCTTCGAAGGACGGCCGATGGAGCCGCTGAAGAGCCTCGACCGCACGGGCCTCGTCGCGTACGTGGGAACGTTTTCAAAGACGATCTTCCCCGAGCTGCGCGTCGGTTACATGGTGCCGCCCGCGTCGCTCTTCGACACGCTGTGCAAGGCGCGGCAGATTGGCGACTGGCATGGTTGCTCGCTGACGCAGACCGCGCTTTCCAGTTTCATGCTGAACGGTGACTTCGCCAAGCACCTGAAGCGGATGCACAAGCTTTACGCAGCGCGCCGCGCAAGCCTGCTTGCGCATCTGCAGGGCGACCTCGCTCGCTGGTTCGAGCCCATCGTGCCGACGGCGGGTATCCATATGGCTGCGTTGCTGAAGGCGCCGCTCACGGAGGCGGCCGTGATCGAAGCGGCGCGCGACGAATCGATCGCACTGCATGGGCTCGCGCCTTTCTATGTGCGGGCAACGCCGCAACCAGGGCTTGTATTTGGCTATGGCGGCATCGAGGCTGAACAGATCGACACCGCGCTTGCGACGCTCGCGAAGCTGCTGCCGCGTGTCGAATCAAGGACTTGAGCGTGCTTTTGAGGGATCGCGCTTGCCGTCCTGTCAGGCGTCCCCGACGCTTGCGCGCGTAACGCACGCTCGATTTCGTCATTGAGACTGGGGTCTTGCTGTGAGGCGCCGGGTTTTACGATTCGTGCTGGACAGGTGCGGCGAAATCGCCTGGTGATCGCGTTTACCCCTTAAAAACAGGCTCGAAATGCGCGAGGTAGTCAGCGCCGCGCAACAAACCGTAACCGTTATACACAAAAGATTCGCGCAGAACGCAAAAGCGCTTGTAGAATCCGGCGTTGAAGCGTGTGCATATCGCGTGCGCTTCTCGCAATCAATGACCCTTAGAGGTAGGAGAAATATGGCGACTTCCGCAAAAAAGGTAGCGGCTAAGAAGGCTGCTACGGTTCCGACCAAGAAGGTTGCTGCAAAGAAAGCTGCTGCTCCCGCAAAGAAAGTTACGGCTAAGAAGGTCGCCGTGAAGGCGCCCGGCGTTTCGTCGCCGATCAAGGACACCTTCACGAAGGCCTCGCTGGCTGCACACGTTGCGGAGCGTGCGGGCGTCGAACCGAAGTCGGCGAAGGCAGTTCTGGCTGCACTCGAAGACACGATCCTCGGTTCGGTCCACAAGAAGGGCGCTGGCGAATTCACGCTGTCGGGTCTTCTGAAGATCGTCGTTCAGACCGTTCCGGCGAAGAAGAAGCGCTTCGGCAAGGACCCGTTCACGGGTCAGGAGCGTTGGTTCCCGGCGAAGCCGGCAAGCGTGCGGGTCAAGGCACGTGCGTTGAAGAAGCTGAAGGACGCAGCAGCGTAAAAGTTGATGCGCTTCGATGGCGGCGTGAGCCGCTGTCGTTGTGGTTGCTTTGTCGCGGTCCCCGCATGCGGAAGTGTGTGGGGATTTTTTTTTGTCTGCGACGCTGGGGGTGGGGTTGCTCTTTGCTTTTGCTTTTGCTTTTGCTTTTGCGCTGGCAGCTGAGTGTGCTACTTCGCGGCGCGGGCGGTTTTGTTTGCTGTTTTGGCCTCTGCGCTGGCACCCCCGGTTTGACTCCGTGGCGCGGCGGGTTTGGTTTGTTCTAGCCTTTGCGCTGGCATCCGCGCGTTGCCTTCGTGCTTCAAGCGTCGCCCCTGTGCGGGGCGGCACCTACTTTTCTTTGCCGCCGCAAAGAAAAGTAGGCAAAAGAAAGCGGCTCACACCGCCAACATTTCTTCTTGCCTGAGGGCCCCCAAAGGTTCTTACACTTCACACGGCAATCACGTGACTCTTGCTCGTTACCAGCGCTCTGAATGAACGCCTCACCCGCTTCACGCGCCCGCGTCGCAACATGCCGTGCCAGCTATTCCACCGCCGCCCAGGTGGCAAACTGTGTGTAGGCCGTAGAGCCTCGCATGCCTCACTTCGGACCGATAGCGCAGGCGTTCCACCCTGTAAGAGCGCAACCCTGTACGACGCGACAACCTACACACAGTTTGCCACCTGGGCGGCACATACCATTCGCTGCCGCTGGCCTTTGTACGGGAGTTTGAAGCAGGTGAGGCGTTTATTCGAAGAGTTGGCAACACGCGCCAACAGAGACGTTGCCGTGTGAAGCGTAAGACCCGTTGGGGGCCCTCAGGCAAAAACAAAAATTGGCGGTGTGAGCCGCTTTCTTTTGCCTACTTTTCTTTGCGGCGGCAAAGAAAAGTAGGTGCCGCCCCGCACAGGGGCGACGCGTGAAGCACGCTAACAAAACGCGGATGCCAGCGAACACACAAGCAAACGAAACCGACCGCGCCACGCGGCCAAACCGTGGATGCTAGCGAAAAGACATGCCGCCCCGCACAGGGGCAACGCATGAAGCACGAAGGCAACACGCGGATGCCAGCGCAAACCCCAAAAACTAACCTGGCCGCGCCACGGAGCCAAACCGCCGATGCAAGCAAAAAGACATGCCGCCCTGCACAAGGGCAGCGCGTGGAGAGGAAACTCATAACGCGGATGGATGACAGGGACAGGCAACCCACTTCCCGCGCCGCGAGCCAAAACCGAGCCAAACCAAAACCAAACCAATCCCCAAACCAGGGCCCGCGCCAGCGCCCTTAACGCACCGTGTGCGCAACAACACGCACCGGAGTAGCGCATCCTCCCCCTCCGCGCTACGATGACAGCGACAATCGAGCGCCATCGCAGTGCGCGTTCCCAGTGCATCCACCGCGCGCAGCGCACAAATCCCGAATGGCATAACGCTTGCTTGATCGAGATTGAAAAACCGAATGCGCAGCGCATTCGCCTTCTATCCGACAAAAAGAGTGGGGCGTAACATGCGATGCTTTGACGAGATGCGTCAGTTCGATGACGCCGTGCGGCCGCACTATCAGCGGTTCGAACGCTGGCTCGTGCAGCAAGGCAGTGAGGCAATCGTGAGAAAGCGGGCCGAAGCCGATCTGCTGTTTCGCCGCGTCGGCATCACGTTCGCCGTCAACGGCGATCTGTCAGGCACGGAGCGGCTCATCCCGTTCGATCTGATCCCGCGCATCATCCCGCGCGGCGAATGGCAAACGCTCGAAGCCGGCCTCAGGCAGCGCGTCCAGGCGCTCAACCTCTTCATCCACGACGTCTATCACGACCGCAACATCGTCCGCGCCGGCATCGTGCCCGCCGATCAGGTCTACACCAACGCGCAATACCGGCCGGAAATGCAGGGCGTCGACGTGCCGCTCGCCGTCTATGCGCATATCGCAGGCGTCGACGTCGTGCGCGCCGGTGAGAGCGGCGAGTTCTACGTGCTCGAAGACAATCTGCGCGTGCCGTCGGGCGTGTCGTACATGCTCGAAAACCGCAAGATGATGATGCGGCTCTTCCCCGAGCTGTTCGTGCAGAACCGCATCGCGCCCGTCGCCCACTATCCCGATCTGCTGCTCGACACGCTGCGCTCGGTGGCGCCCGAAGGCGTCGACGATCCCGTCGTCGTCGTGCTGACGCCCGGCATGTACAACTCCGCCTACTTCGAGCACACCTTCCTCGCGCAGCAGATGGGCGTCGAACTGGTGGAAGGCAAGGACCTGTTCGTCGACGACAACTACGTGTTCATGCGCACCACGCAAGGGCCGCGGCGCGTGGATGTGATCTATCGGCGGGTTGACGACGACTTTCTCGATCCGCTCGCGTTCCGCCCGGATTCGGCGCTCGGCGTGCCGGGGCTGCTGACGGCGTATCGCGCGGGGCGCGTCGCGCTGGCGAACGCGATGGGCACAGGCATCGCCGACGACAAGTCGATCTATCCGTACGTGCCCGACATGATCGAGTTCTATCTGGGCGAAAAGCCGATCCTGAACAACGTGCCGACCTACCAGTGCCGCAAGCCCGACGACCTCGCCTACACGCTCGCGCATCTGCCCGAGCTCGTCGTCAAGGAAGTGCATGGCGCAGGCGGTTACGGGATGCTCGTCGGGCCGGCGTCGACGTCCGCGGAAATCGAGGCGTTCCGCCAGCGGCTGATCGAAAAGCCCGCCGGCTACATCGCGCAGCCGACGCTCGCGCTGTCCGCCTGCCCGACCTTCGTCGAAGCGGGCATCGCGCCGCGCCATATCGATTTGCGCCCCTTCGTCCTGTCGGGCAAAACGGTGACGATGTGCGCGGGCGGCCTCACGCGCGTCGCGTTGCAGGAGGGCTCGCTGGTCGTCAACTCGTCGCAGGGAGGCGGCACGAAAGACACCTGGATGGTCGACTGACCACGTCCGAACGATGTTCCGAAGCGCCCGCATCGCGCGATGCGGGCGCAAAGCCGACAAACCACGGGCAACCCGGCGCGCTTCGCGTCACACGGCGACGAGAGCGCGTCCAATCAATACGGAAAGCCGACATGCTGAGCCGCACTGCCGATCATCTGTTCTGGATGGCCCGTTACATGGAGCGCGCCGAGAATACCGCGCGCATGCTCGACATCAACCTGAAGGCGCAACTGCTGCCGCAGACGCCCGAACAGGAGGAGCGCACGCAGCGCTCGGTGCTGCGCATCTCCGAGCTGGAGCATGCGTTCGCGCAGCGCTACGACGAGCCGACCCGCGAAAACGTGCTCGATTTCATGGTGGCCGACCCGACCAACCCGTCGAGCATTCATTCGTGTCTGCAGGCAGCCCGCGAAAACGCGCGCGCGGTGCGCGGCACGCTGACCACCGAATGGTGGGAAACGATCAACGATACGTGGCTCGAATTCAACGAGCGCACCGCGCACGGCGAGGTGTCGAACAACCTGTCGGCTTTGTTCGAATGGGTGAAGTTCCGCTCGCATCTGTCGCGCGGCGTGACGATCGGCACCGCGTTGCAGGACGACGCATTCTTCTTCACGCAGCTCGGCACCTTTCTCGAACGCGCGGACAACACGGCGCGCATTCTCGACGTGCGCTTCGCCGACGCCGAGCCGAACTCGCGCGAGGCTGCCCGCCAGCTCGAAGACTTCTATTACTGGACGTCGATTCTGAGTTCGGTGTCGGCGCTGGAGATCTACCGCAAGGTGTATCGCGATGTCGTGACGCCGGCGCGTGTGGTCGAACTGATGATCCTGAATTCGCAGATGCCGCGCTCGCTGCTGGCGTCCCTCGATGGCGTCTGCGAAAACCTCGCGATGCTGCGCACGCAGGGCTCGAATCAATGCGAGCGCTTTGCGGGCAAGCTGCGCGCCGAGCTGCTTTACTCGGATATCCGGCAGATTTTCGAAACCGGTCTGCACGCGTGGCTCACGCAGTTTCTCGCCCGCGTGTTCGAACTCGGCAACATGGTCGCGCGCACGTACCTGATGCTGCCCGTTGCCTGATGGAGTGCCCTCAATGTATCTGACGATCCGCCACGACACCTCTTACCGCTACGAATCGACGGTCCATTACTCGATCCAGCAACTGCGCCTTACGCCGTCGAGCGGTGCTTCACAGATCGTGCGGCGCTGGACGCTCGATGCGCCCGGCAAGCTCGACTCGACCTTCGACGCCTACGGCAACGTGCTGCATACGCTCGTGCTCAACAAGCAGCACGACGAGATTCGTGTGCATGTATCAGGCGAAGTCGACACGTTTGCCTTGGTCGACGGCCGGCTCGGCGACGATGCGGGTGCGATTCCGCTCGAGCACTTCACCTGCGCGACACGGCTGACCGACTGCGATCCCGCGATTCGCGAACTGGCGGCGTCCGTGCCGTCGCTCGACAAGCCGGCCGCGCTAATCGCGCTGGCGGAGAAGATCATCGATCGCGTGCAGTTCGAGACAGGCGCGACTGGTGTGACGAGCACGGCGTCGCAGGCGCTCGCGCTCGGCAAGGGTGTCTGCCAGGACCACGCGCATCTGATGCTCGCGTGCTGCCGCGCGCGCGGCATTCCGGCGCGCTATGTGAGCGGCTATATCGAACCGGGCGACGTCGAGCATGCGGCGAGTCACGCGTGGGTCGATGTGTGGCTCACGGGCATCGGCTGGATTTCCGTCGATGTCACGCACGCCGCATTCGCCAGCGAGATGTATTGCCGGCTCGCGGCGGCGCGCGACTATGAAGCGGCGTCGCCCGTGCGCGGACGGCGGATCGGCGGACTGGAAGAGACGCTCGATGTATCCGTTGCAGTGAAGGCGCAGGAGCAGTCGCCGCAATAGGAGACGCAACGCAACACCTGGGTTTTCTCGGGCACGCATCGGCTGCAGCATGCCAGGCGCGCGCATTACAATGGCAGCGTCCCGCGGCGCTGCCCGCGGCCTGTGCCTTTTTCCGGCTCGCCCAACCGTTCGTTCGGGGCGGCCGTCTGGATTCCTGTCATGACTTACTGTGTGGCGATGTGCGTCGATGAAGGGCTCGTGTTCCTGTCGGATACACGCACCAATGCCGGCGTCGATCACATCAGCACCGCGCGCAAGATGTCGGTGTTCGAAGTGCCCGGCGAACGCATGCTGGTGCTGCTCGGCGCGGGCAATCTGTCGCTCACGCAGGCCGTGCTGCAAGAGTTGTCCGAGCCTACTGGGCCTTCCGCTTCGTCGAAGCCCACGCTCTGGACCGTGCAGACGATGGCCGATGCCGCGCGCGTGGTCGGCCAGGCAGTGCGCGACGTACACCTGCGCGAGGCGAATGCGCTGCAGGAATTCGGCGTCGACTTCAATTGCAGCTTCATTCTCGGCGGACAGATCCGTGAGCACGCGGAGGGCGGCAATGGCGCCGGGCAACCGAGGCCGCGCCTCTTCATGATCTATGCGGCGGGCAATTTCATCGAATCGTCGCGCGTGAACCCGTACTTTCAGATCGGCGAGTCGAAGTATGGCAAGCCGATCATCGACCGCGTGCTGATCCCATCCACGCCGCTCGACGAGGCCGCCAAGTGCGCGCTGATCTCGATGGATTCGACGCTGCGCTCGAACCTCTCGGTCGGGCTGCCGCTCGATCTGCTCGTCTATGAGAAAGATTCGCTGAAGGTGACGCGCTTCGTCTCGATCGATCAGGACAATGCCTACTACCAGATGATCCATCGCACGTGGGGCGAACGGCTTCGGCAGGTGTTCGGCGAGATTCCCGATCCGGACTGGCAAGTCACGGGCGACGTGCCGCAGAACGGGCATGTCGGAGAGATGGTGCTGTATCGGCCACCGGGCGAGTTGCACGCGGATGCAGAGCGCGGCACGCCGGCTGTCGACGCACGGCCCGCGCAGACTCTGGCGCAAGCCGACAAGCCTAAAACACGCGGCTGATCACGCTGACGCAGCGCGCCTGCTTCCGGGCGCATCCACTTTTTCCACTGGGGCAATGAAAAAAGCCAGCGTTGGCTTGCGCCGCGGCTGGCTTCAGAGTACGGCTCGACGTCTCGAGCCGTGCGTCATATTGTTCTATTAGAACTTGTGACGGATACCCAGGCTGATGATCTCTTGCGAGCTCGAGCCTGCTTGTGCGCCGTACGAGCCAACCGATGCGCCCGCGTCGACGATGGCACCAGTGCTTGCGTCGCGCTGATGGCCGCTTGCCTTCTGGTAAGCACCGATCAGGTACAGGTCGGTACGCTTCGACAGGTTGTAGTCGCCGCCCAGCGAAACCTGGTTGTAGCTTGCCGATGCGTCGCCAGAACCGTGCGTGTACGTGTAGCCCAGACCGACCAGCATTGCCGGCGTGATCTGGTAGCCAGCGAACGCGCCAGCAACCTGGTACTTCTGCTGCGACGCGAAGCCCGAGAATGCGTCCGGCTTGTACTGCGCGAAGCTGTAACGCAGGTTGAACGTGAACGGACCCGTGACATACTGGCCAGCGACCGACGTGATGTCGATTTGCTTGGCCGACTGGTACGCGCCGTTGATGTTCGAGCCATCAAACGTACCGCCCGACGTCACGCCCGCGTTCCACGTGCCACCCTGGTTGACACCCGGGACGACGCCGCGGCTTGCCAGCGTGTTCCCGTTTTCCATGCGGAAGTAGCCAGCTGCAACGCTGAACGGACCGCCGCTCCACGTTGCTGCGCCTGCCCACGATTGGCCTGCACCCGTTGCGCCAGCGACGCCGCCGAGAGCGTACATGCCTTCGAACTGGAAGCCGCTCCACACCGGCGAAACGTACTTGATAGCGTTGTTCGTACGCGAGCTGTTGTCGTTGTTGTCAACGTCGCCCGGCGTCGTGAACGTGCTGCCGAAGTAGTTGTCAGCCGTCAGCGGCTGGACCAGGTCGACCAGCGGGTCGTACTGGCGACCCAACGTGACCGTACCGTACGCGTCGTGCGTCAAACCGACGTATGCCTGGCGGCCGAACAGCTTCGTGCCCGTGCCGTACGAGCCCATCTTGCCGTTGTTCGGGTTGAAGCCGCTTTCCAACTGGAAGATCGCCTTCAGGCCACCGCCCAGGTCTTCCGTACCCTTCATGCCCCAGCGGCTACCTTGCAGGTTGCCCGCTGCGAGCTGCCACAGGTTGTCATTAGCCGTGTTGGCGTTGTGAATGTACTGGATCGAGTCATCGATCAAGCCATAAAGCGTCACGCTGCTCTGTGCATGTGCTGCGCCTGCAGCGCCGAGCAGTGCCAGCGAGAGCGTCGACAGTGCGATTCGTTTCATCCATTTCTCCACGCAGATGATTGGTTTTCGTTGTTGCGAAACGGAGAATAGCGCAGTGTCTCTAAGTGTAAGAACTGAAAAAAATTAAGGTGTATCGAAAAACCGACAGCCCGGTAGAACCCTTGTATCGTAAGCTTGCCAACGATTGTTTCTGTTTCAGCAATATTGAATCTTTGTCTGCGGATTATTGTTCTTTTTATGACAGTGATCGATAGCATCGGTACGATTTACGTCATCAGGCGCATGTTTCGTGTAAGAAAGTTGTCTAGTCGACTGCGGAAATTTCCGCTTCCACATTAAGAAGTCATAAGGCCTGCGAGCGTTCAGCTTGACGTTTCGGGTGGACAGTTCCGGGCGGATGTGATCGCGGCCGGCCAGCGCTGTTGAAGTGGACGCTTAACGGCTGGTGTTATCGGAAGGCGGCGTTTCCGCGTCGTTCGATGCGTTGCGGCGCCGGGCGAACGCGACGACGGCCATTGCAGTGCTCGCCGCGATCAGCATCGACTCCCACGGATGCCGCCGGACGTAACGGTCCGCCGCGACGGCTCTGCGTCTTGCTTCGACGATCGTCGAAGCAGCGGCGCGCGTTGCCTGCGTTTCGGCCTTGATGACAGTCTTGCCGATCGACACGGCCTTGCCGATGCCGGCGTCATGCTTTGCCAGCAATCGCGTTGCCATGGAAGGACGCGGTGTCGGCGGCGTGACGGTTGAAGACTGCAGCGGATCGCTCACTGGACCGCGTCGCGCGTCTGTCGCCACCGTCGATGCCGCCAGCACGGATGCCAGCATCGCACGGCTGCCCGGCGGCGGGGCGGGCGCGAGTCCCCACGCGCCGCGCGGATCGTGCATGCGGCCACGCGCGGCGGCGAACTCCGCGCCGAGCAGCAACACGACCGCCGAGAAGTACAGCCACATTAGCAGCACCGCCAGCGAGCCGGCCGCGCCGAACGAATTGGCCATGCCGGCGTGCGCGAGATAGAGCGCGAAGAGCTTTTTGCCCGCCGAGAAGAGTGCAGCCGCCACCGTCCCGCCGACCAATGCGTCGCGCCAGCGCACGGGCGCATCGGGCAGAAACTTGAGCAGCGCGGCGAACGCGACCGCGAGCACCATCCAGCCGACGGCCAATTGCAGCAGATTGCCGATCACCACATACGGCGAGTCGCCCCAGATCCAGTTGCCGACAAACGTGATCGCCGTGTCGAGCACCAGTGACACGATCAGCAGGAACGCCACGCCGAGCACGAGGCCGAACGAGATCAGCCGCACGCGCACCAGCGCGAACACGCTCGACGCGCGCGGCGCTACCGACGGCCACACAATATTGAGCGCGCTATTCAACGACGAAAAGGTCGCGGACGCGCCCACGGCCAGCAGGACGAACGAGATGATCGCAGCGATGCCGCCCGCGCCGCCGCTGCGATGTGCGTTCTGCACGATCGTCGTGACGGCGGCGGCGGCATCGTTGCCGAGCACGCTATGCACCTGTCTGAACAATTCGCCGCGCGCGGCTTCAGCGCCGAAGAACCAGCCGGAGATCGCGATCACCATCACGAGCGTCGGCGCAAGCGAGAACGCCGCATAGAACGCGATGCCCGCCGCCATCGCCGCGCAGCGGTTCTCGGAGAACTGCCGCAACGCGCCGGCAGCCCACGACGCCTGCTTCTTCGCGACCGTTTGCAGCTTGTCGGCGGACAGTGAATCGAGTTCCATGACGGTCCTTCATGACGAGGGTTGATACGCCGGACACACAACGCATGGCATCGCGGATTCATCGCGCATTGACGTGCGCCGGGGCATGCAACTGACAATCGTATTACGCAAGCGTCATGCCCATCTACCTATGCGAATACAACAAGAATGAGCAACAGGACTGAACCACAACGCCAGGTCGTCGAGCATAGATCGTGCTGCACTTTATGGTTCCCTCTGCTTACGATAGTCAGGAAACGACTTATACTTTTTTTCACCTCCCCACAAATAGAACGAGAGGCGATCATGTTGCAAATGTCCCGCCGTCAGTTTCTGAAAGTGACGGCGAGCACGCTGGCCGGATCGAGTTTGGCCCTGATGGGCTTCTCGCCGGAACCCGCGCTCGCCGAAGTCCGACAGTACAAACTGGCTCGTACTACCGAAACGCGCAACACGTGTCCTTATTGCTCCGTCGGCTGCGGCATCCTGATGTATGGCCTCGGCGACGGCGCGAAGAACGCGACTGCCAGCATCATCCACATTGAAGGCGACCCGGACCACCCGGTCAATCGCGGCACGTTGTGCCCGAAAGGGGCAAGCCTGATCGACTTCATCCATAGCCCGAGCCGCTTGAAGTATCCTGAGTATCGCGCTGCTGGTTCCGATCAGTGGCAACGCATCTCGTGGAACGACGCGCTCGACCGCATCGCGAAGCTGATGAAAGAAGACCGCGACGCGAATTTCGTCGAAAGCACGCCCGACGGCAAGAAGGTCAACCGCTGGCTGACCACGGGCATGCTCGCGGCGTCGGCGGGCAGCAACGAGGTCGGCTATCTGACGCACAAGACCGTGCGCAGCATGGGGATGCTCGCGTTCGACAACCAGGCGCGTGTCTGACACGGCCCGACGGTGGCAGGTCTTGCCCCGACGTTTGGCCGTGGTGCGATGACGAACCATTGGGTCGACATCAAGAACGCGGACGTGATTCTGGTGATGGGCGGCAATGCAGCCGAGGCGCACCCGTGCGGCTTCAAATGGGTGACCGAGGCGAAGGCGCACAACAAGGCGAAGCTGATGGTCGTCGATCCGCGCTTTACGCGCACGGCTTCCATCGCGGACTTCTATGCGCCAATCCGCACGGGCACGGACATCGCGTTCCTTGGCGGCGTGATCAACTATCTGCTGACCAATGACAAGATCCAGCACGAGTACGTGAAGAACTACACGGACATGCCGTTCATCGTCCGTGAAGACTTTGCGTTCAACGACGGTATCTTCTCTGGCTACGACGCGAACGCGCACAAGTACGCAGACAAATCGACGTGGGACTACGAGCGCGGCGACGACGGCTTCGTGAAGGTCGACACGACGCTGCAGCATCCGCGCTGCGTGTACAACCTGCTCAAGCAGCACTATTCGCGCTATACGCCGGAGATGGTCGAAAAGACCTGCGGCACGCCGAAAGACAGGTTCCTGCACGTCTGCGAGACACTTGCGACTACCTCGACGCCGGGCCGCGCGGGCACGATTCTCTATGCGCTCGGCTGGACGCATCATTCGATCGGCGCGCAGATGATCCGCACGGGCGCGATGGTGCAACTGCTGCTGGGCAATATCGGCATCGCGGGCGGCGGGATGAACGCATTGCGCGGCCACTCGAACATTCAGGGTTTGACGGACCTGGGCCTGATGTCGAATCTGCTACCCGGCTACATGACGCTGCCGAACGAGCCGGAACAGGATTTCGACGCCTATATCAAGAAGCGCGCAGCGCAGCCGCTGCGGCCCAACCAGTTGAGCTACTGGAAGAACTATCGCGCCTTCCACGTGAGCATGATGAAGTCGTGGTGGGGCGACGCCGCGACGGCCGATAACAACTGGGGCTTCGACTATCTGCCGAAGCTCGACAAGCCGTACGACCTGCTGCAGACCATCGAGCTGATGTACCAGGGCAAGATGAACGGCTATATCTGCCAGGGCTTCAATCCGCTCGCGGCCGCGCCGAACAAGGCGAAGACGGCGGCGGCCCTTGCGAAGCTGAAGTGGCTCGTCATCATGGACCCGCTCGCGACGGAAACGTCCGAGTTCTGGAAGAACTACGGCGAATACAACGACGTCGATGCATCGAAGATCCAGACGGAAGTGTTCCGGCTGCCGACCACCTGCTTCGCGGAAGAGCGCGGTTCGCTCGTGAGTTCGAGCCGCGTGCTGCAATGGCACTGGCAGGGCGTGGAAGGGCCAGGCGAAGCGCGCAGCGATCTCGAGATCATGTCAGGCCTCTTCCTGCGCATGCGCAAGGCGTACAAGGAGCAAGGCGGCAAGTATCCCGATCCCATCGTCAACCTGAACTGGACGTACGCGCATCCCGACAGCCCGACACCCGAAGAGATCGCGATGGAGTTCAGCGGCAAGGCGCTCGCTGACCTGCCCGATCCCAAAGATCCGAGCAAGGTGCTCGTCAAGAAGGGCGACCAGCTGGCCGGCTTCGCGCAACTGAAGGACGACGGCACGACGGCGAGCGGCTGCTGGATCTTCTGCGGCGCGTGGACCCAGAACGGCAACCAGATGGGCCGGCGCGACAACAGCGACCCGACAGGCATCGGTCAGACGCTCGGCTGGGCGTGGGCGTGGCCTGCAAACCGGCGCGTGCTGTACAACCGCGCATCGTGCGACCTGAACGGCAAGCCGTTCGACCCGAAGCGCAAGCTGATCGCGTGGAACGGCGCGAGCTGGAGCGGGCCCGACATCCCCGACTACAAGATCGACGAGGCGCCCGAAAACGGCATGGGGCCGTTCATCATGAACCCGGAAGGCGTCGCGCGTTTCTTCGCGCGCGACGGGATGAACGAAGGGCCTTTCCCCGAGCACTACGAGCCGTTCGAGACACCGCTCGGCTACAACACGTTCCATCCGAACAATCCGCTGGCGACGAACAACCCGGCCGCGCGCGTGTTCCCGGACGACCGCAAGGCGTTCGGCAAGGCGGCTAATTTTCCGCATACGGCGACCACCTATCGTCTGACGGAACACTTCCACTTCTGGACCAAGCATGCGAGCCTGAACGCGATCATCCAGCCGCAGCAGTTTGTCGAAATTGGCGAGGATCTCGCAAAGCAGGTCGGTGTGGTGGCGGGCGACCGCGTAAAGGTGTCGAGCAATCGTGGGTACATCATCGCTGTGGCTGTCGTCACGAAACGGATCAAACCGCTGATGATCGACGGCAAGAAGGTGCAGACGGTCGGCATTCCGTTGCATTGGGGTTTCAAGGGGCTCACGAAGCCGGGCTATATCACCAACACATTGACGCCTGTCGTGGCCGACGCGAATTCGCAGACACCGGAATTCAAGTCGTTCCTCGTGAAGGTCGAGAAGGCATAGGGGAGGCGTCATGGCATTTCAATCGCTCGATATCAGACGTCTTTCCGCCACGACCGTGCAGCCGACGTCGGTGCGCGAGCCTGTCACCGGAGAAGTCGCGAAGCTGATCGACGTGACCAAGTGCATCGGCTGCAAGGCGTGCCAGACGGCGTGCATGGAGTGGAACGACCTGCGCGACGAGATCGGCATCACGACGGGCGTCTATGACAACCCGCGCGATCTCTCCGAGCATTCGTGGACGGTGATGCGCTTCACCGAGTACGAGAACCCGAAAGGCGATCTCGAATGGCTGATCCGCAAGGACGGCTGCATGCACTGCGAAGATCCGGGTTGCCTGAAGGCGTGTCCGTCACCGGGCGCGATCGTGCAGTACACGAATGGCATCGTGGATTTCCACGAGGAGAACTGCATCGGCTGCGGCTACTGTATTGCGGGCTGCCCATTCAATATTCCGCGGCTGTCGAAGGCGGATCATCGCGTCTACAAATGCACGCTCTGCTCGGATCGCGTCGGCGTGGGCCAGGAACCGGCGTGCGTAAAAACCTGCCCGACGGGCGCGATCGTGTTCGGCACCAAGGTCGACATGATCCAGCACGCGGAAGAGCGCATTACCGACTTGAAGGAGCGCGGCTTCGAACACGCGGGACTGTACAACCCGGCCGGCGTGGGCGGCACGCATGTGATGTACGTGCTGCATCACGCGGACCAGCCGTCGCTCTATCACGGCTTGCCTGACGATCCGCACATCAGTCCGTTCGTGAAGCTGTGGAAAGGTCTCGCGAAGCCGCTCGGTGTCGCGGCGATCGCACTGACGGCGCTGGCGGGCTTCTTCCACTACACGCGTGTCGGCCCGAACGAGGTCAGCGAAGAAGACGAAGACGCCGCCCGCAACGCCGCGCGCGATATCCGCGAACGTCGCGAGCACAAGCCCGAGGAGCCCGTCAAATGAAACATCATCGGCATGAGAACCCGGACCTGATCGTGCGCTATACGCCGAATGAGCGCACGAACCACTGGATCACGGCGATCACCTTCGTTCTGCTCGCGCTGTCGGGCCTCGCGCTGTTTCATCCGTCGATGTTCTGGCTGTCCGCGCTGTTCGGCGGCGGGCAATGGACACGTATCCTGCATCCGTTCATCGGCCTCGTGATGTTCGTGTCGTTCATGATTCTTGCGCTGCGCTTCTGGCATCACAACTATCTCGACGCCGACGACCGGCAGTGGCTGCGCCAGATCAACGACGTGCTCACCAATCGCGAAGACCGGTTGCCTGAAGTCGGCAGATACAACGCCGGGCAAAAGCTGCTGTTCTTTGTTTTGGTGCTGTGCCTGCTGCTGTTGCTGCTGAGCGGCATCGTCATCTGGCGCGCGTATTTCGCGTTCTATTTCCCGATCGAAGTAGTGCGCGTCGCGGCCGTGATCCACGCCGTGACGGCGTTCGTGCTGATCTGCAGCATCATCGTGCATATCTACGCGGCGATATGGGTGAAGGGTTCGATCGGCGCGATGGTGCGTGGCACGGTGACGCTCGGTTGGGCGCGCAAGCATCATCCGAAGTGGTTTCGCGAGAGTATCAAGTAACCTGTGCGCGGCGCGCGCCGGGCCAGTAGTGCGCGCTGCGTCTGCATATCTGCTACTGTTGACGCCATCCATGTTTCTGACTAGCAGGAACCTGAATTGGTGCAACGCATCCTGGAACCCGGCCAGATCGAATCGATCGATCACTCCGCCATTCCGCGCCTGCGGATGCCGGAGCGCGCGACACTATTCTCGACGCGCGCCGCGCGTCTTCGCCAACTGGCGGGTGCGAGTCCCATTGGCGGCTATATCCGGCTGATGGCGACGCTGGCCGACGCGCAGCAGCAAACGCTCGCGCAGATCAGCGCGACGATGCCCTCCACCGAATCCATTGACCTCGCGCAGCAGCATTCGATGCCCATCGCGCCCGCGACCACGGCGGAACGCGACCCGTTGTGGCGCGACGTCTTGCAGCGTCTGCTCGATCGCGTCGAAGCGGCGGGACTGGTGACGCCCATGCTTGCCCGCGTGATCGACGACTTGCGCGTGAAGCGCGCGGAAGAACTCGACGCACTCGCCGACGCGATCCTTGCGCTGCGCTTCAACGAAGTCGAGCCGGCGTCCGCGCCGTTCGTGATGGCCGCGTTGCAGGTGGTGTGGACGGACGTCGCGAGCCGCATCGATCAGCGCGCCGTGCCGTATCTCGATGCGCCCGGCGCGTGTCCCGTGTGCGGCGTGCCGCCCGTCGCGAGCATCGTGCGCGTCGGCGGGCAGTTCCAGGGCTATCGCTACGTGCAATGCGGCCTGTGCTCGACCGAGTGGCATGTGGTGCGCGTCAAGTGTACGAATTGCGATTCGACGAAGGGCATCGCGTATCACGGCATCGACGGTGGCAGCGAAGCGCTCAAGGCCGAATCGTGCGATGAGTGTCACACGTATCGCAAGATCGGCTATCAGGAGAAAGACTACGACTTCGAGCCGCTTGCCGACGACCTCGCGAGCCTCACGCTCGATCTGCTGATGAACGAAGCAGGCTATAAGCGCAGCAGTCCGAATCCGCTGTTGTGGCCGGAAGTGCCTTCGGACGAGTGAGCCGTCGTCGTAGCAACCGCGCGGGGGACGCAAGCGTGAGCGAAGTGTCGGGAAACCAGCTGAACAGGGACATGCACGCGTTGCTTGCGCGTGTGCCGGCTGTCGAGCGCATGCTGTCGTCGGCACAAGCGCAACCATTGATCGATGAATACGGCCGCACGCAGGTCGTCGACGCGATACGCGCGGCCGCCGATTCGCTAAGGCGCGACTTGCTCGCGGGCACTTCTTTCGATAAATCGTTCAGCTTGGAAACGAAGCTAATCGACGATGCGTCGCGCACGCTCACCGCTCGTGCGCGGCCTCATTTGCGCGCGGTGTTCAATCTGACGGGCACCGTATTGCATACGAATCTCGGGCGCGCACTGCTGCCCGACGAAGCCGTTCGCGCGGTGATCGAAGCGCTCACGCGGCCGATGAACCTGGAGTTCGATCTCGCCACGGGCAGCCGCGGCGACCGCGACGATCTGATCGACGAACTCATCTGCGAGCTGACGGGCGCCGAGGCGGCGACGGTGGTCAACAACAACGCGGCGGCCGTGCTGCTGACCTTGTCCGCGCTCGCGTCGAAGAAGGAAGTGGTGGTGTCGCGCGGCGAACTGGTCGAGATCGGCGGCGCGTTCCGCATTCCGGACATCATGTCGCGCGCGGGCGCGAAGCTGCGCGAGATCGGCACGACGAACCGCACGCATCTGAAGGACTACGACGAAGCGATCAATGCGCGCACCGCGCTGCTGATGAAGGTTCATTGCAGCAACTATGCGATTGAAGGGTTCACAAAAAGCGTGTCCGTCGATGAAGTCGCGCAGCTCGCGCATGCGCGCGGCCTGCCGATGGCCGTCGATCTCGGCAGCGGCACGCTTGTCGATCTCGCGCAGTTCGGTTTGCCGACTGAGCCGACCGTGCGCGAGACAGTCGAAGCGGGCGCCGATCTCGTCACGTTCAGTGGCGACAAGCTGCTGGGCGGGCCGCAGGCGGGGTTGATCGTCGGGCGCGTGGAATTGATCCGCAAGATCAAGAAGCATCCGCTCAAGCGGGCGCTGCGCGTCGGCAAGCTGACGCTCGCGGCGCTCGAACCTGTGTTGCAGCTTTATCGCGCGCCCGAGTTGTTGCGCGAGCGGCTGACGACATTGCGTCTGTTGACGCGTCCCGCCGCCGACATGCAGGAACAGGCGGCGCGTGTGCAAGCAGTGCTGCAACGCGCGCTAGGCGAAGCGTACAGCGTGACGGCCGAGCCGATGATGAGTCAGATCGGCAGCGGCGCGTTGCCTGTCGATCAGCTGCCAAGCTTCGGTCTCGCGATGCGCAATGCAGCCGGCAAGCGCGGCGGCCGCGCGCTGATGAAGCTCGAAGAAGCGCTGCGCGCGTTGCCGCGCCCGGTGCTCGGACGTATCGCCGACGACGCGCTGTACCTCGATCTGCGCTGCATCGAGGCCGCCGACGAAGCCGTGTTCGTCGCGCAATGCGCGGAGCTGCGCATATGATCGTCGGCACGGCGGGCCATATCGATCACGGCAAGACGACACTGGTACGCGCGCTGACGGGCGTCGACACCGACCGCCTGAAGGAAGAGAAGGCGCGCGGTATTTCGATCGAACTCGGCTACGCCTACACGCCGCTCGACAACGGCGACGTACTCGGCATGATCGACGTGCCGGGCCACGAAAAGCTCGTGCATACGATGGCAGCGGGCGCGTGCGGCATCGACTATGCGCTGCTCGTGATCGCCGCCGACGACGGCATCATGCCGCAGACGCGCGAGCATCTCGCGATCCTGCAACTGCTTGGCATTACGCGCGGCGTGATCGCTTTGACAAAAATCGATCGCGTGGATGACGCGCGCATCGCGCAGGTGCGCGAAGAGATTCGCGCGTTGCTTGCCGCGACGCCGTTCATCGATGCACCCGTCTTCGACACGAACGCGACTTCACCCGACGATGCCGGCGTGCGCGCGCTGTCGAGTGATCTGCGCGACGCGGCCGTTGCGTGGCGCGCGCGGCGCGACGACGGGCTGTTCCGTCTCGCCGTCGACCGTGTGTTCACGCTTGCGGGGCAGGGCACGATCGTGACGGGCACGGTGTTCGCCGGACACGTTGCAACGGGCGACACGCTGATGCTCGAACCGGCGCATCGAGCCGTGCGCGTGCGCAGCATCCACGCTCAAAACCGTGCAGCCGAGGTAGGGCGCGCGGGACAGCGCTGCGCGCTCAATCTCGCCGGTATCGATAAAGATGCGATTGCGCGCGGCGACTGGATCGTCGATGCGCGGCTCGCAAAACCGGGCGAGCGCTTCGACGTCGAGCTGACGCTGCTCGCGGACGCGGATATCACGCTGCAACACTGGGCGTCGCTGCATGTGCATATCGGCACGCTGCATCGTGTCGCGCATGTCGCGTTGCTCGAAGGCGATACGCTCGCGGCCGGTAGCAGCGCGCGCGTGCAACTCGTGTTCGATGCGCCTGTTTGCGCGTTGCCGGGCGATCGCTTTATCGTGCGCAATGCGCAGGCGACGCGCACGGTCGGCGGCGGGCGCGTGCTCGATCCGTTCGGGCCGCCGCGCAAGCGCAGAACGGCGGAGCGGCGCGCGTGGCTCGACGCATTGCAGGCGTGGCTCGACGACGGCCGCATCGGTCCGCTGCTCGACGAGGCGCCGCGCGGCGTCACGCGTTCGATGCTGATGCAACTGACGGGGCTGCCCGCCGACGCATTGCCGCTGCCTGCCGATGCCGACGAGATCGCGCTGCACGGCAAGGACGCGGGCGATGCCGTCGTCGTGTTACGCACGCACTGGGCGCGTTTGCGATCGAATGTGGTTGCCGCGCTCGATCAATATCATGCGCGCTCGCCCGACGAACCGGGACCGGATACCGCGCGCTTGCGGCGCATCGCGGCGCCGCTGGTACACGACGCGATGTGGCGCGCGCTAGTCGACTCGCTCGTGGCCGAAGGTGTCGTTGCGAGAAGCGGGCCGTGGTTGCATGCACCGGGACATTCGATTGCGCTCGATTCGAACGAGCAAGGTCTCGCGGACAGGTTGCTGCCGCTGCTTCTGGAGGGACGCTTCGATCCGCCGTGGGTGCGCGATCTCGCGAAGACGACGGGGCAGCACGAAGATGCCGTGCGCCAGGTGTTGCGCAAGCTCGCGCGGCAAGGCGACGTGCATCAGGTTGTCCGCGATCTGTTTTATCACCGCGACGTGGTGCATGAGCTTGCGCGGCTCGTCGCAGGGATTGCGAATGGGCATGGCGGCGCGCTGGGCGCATCGGGGTTTCGCGACGCGACTGGCCTGGGGCGCAAGCGCGCGATCCAGATTCTGGAGTTCTTCGATCGCATCGGCTATACGCGCTTTCAACGCGAGATGCACTGGCTTAGGCCGGATTCGCATTTGCGTGAGGCGCTTGAGTGCGAAGCGGGTGCGTGATGTGGAGTCGCGCGATTGCGCGCGCCACGGATGATGGTGTTGTTTAGTGCTCGCTATAATCGGTTGCGGAAAGTTTGTGGTTGAGATTAGGCGTCAACGGAAGGCATTCGTATCTGGTGGTGCGGCTGGGCTTCAAACCCAGTAGGGGGTGTCAGCCACTCTCTGGTCGGTTCGACTCCGGCTGCCTTCCGCCACAACCTTTTCACGAATCTGAAGATTTGTGTGGTCAGATGCAATAAGCTGCGGCGGCCGTGGGCCGCGCGCGGCACTCGTGAGCGCTAGCCGCGCCGGTCAGTCAAGAGTCTTTCACGACATACGCGGAGGATTCTCCACCCAGGTGGGTACCCGTTTCATTTAGTCCTCGCTGCTCTTTGACGGCCCTCCGAGCCAAAACCACCCAGGAGCGAGCATCCCGGCCAGAACGACCGGGACCGCGTTCAAGCCCCTCTGGATCGCATCGCCGAATCCGGCTCCCGCCCCACGCTACGAAACAGCGGACACGCAAGTGCCGATGTGGTCGAGCCATCCGGCTCGCAAAGAGCCGAATTGCGGGTTGAGTCCAGTGCTTTTCGAAGCTTCGCTTCGCTGGGTTGCAGCCTAAGCTTTGGCTCAATGCTCTGCAGCGAAACAACGAAAAAATAGCGATGTCCACACGACTTCACCGGGTATCTCGCACGGTAGCCCTTGCCCTTGCCGCCGTGACATTGCTCATATCTGGCGCGGTGCTAGCGGGACATCCCACCCCGCTCACGTCTTTATCCGCCGACGATCAGATTTTCATCAAGCTGCATGACGCCGCACGCGACAACGATCCCGCGCGCGCCGCGCACTTGGCAAGCTTGATTCCGAATTATCCGGCGCCGGCTTATCTCAGCTATTTCCAGATCAAGCCCCGCCTGTTCACTGGCGCGGGGCATGCGAATCTCGACGTGCCGGATGCACTGGTGCTGTCATTCCTGCAACGCTACGACGGACAGGCGATTGCCGACCGTCTGCGCAACGACTACCTTCGCGTGCTCGGGGCGCGCCACGACTGGCCCAATTTCGATTCGCAATATGCAAGTTTCGTTCTGGACGACGACACGCAGGTGAAGTGCTATGCGCTGGAGTCCCGTGCCACGCGAGGTGAAAACGTGGCCGACGCGGCACGGGCGCTGTTCGTCGAGCCGAAGTGGTACGGTGACGGCTGCGTCGATCTGATCACCGCGCTCAACCGCAACCAGCAGTTCGCTCCAGACGACGTCTGGCAGCTGATTCGGCAGGCCTATGAACAGGGCGCGACGACGACGGGCAGCAGACTGGTCGATGCGCTGGGCGCAGCGCGCCCGGATTCGCTGCTCTTCGGGCAGGCAACGAACCAGCCACGCCTGTTGCTCGCGAAAGGCATCCCGCTTGACGCGGCGTCCCATCAACTCGCGCTGCTCGCCATCACACAGTTGGCGGTCGGCGATCCGGAGGCCGCCGAGGCCACCTTCAACGCCATCGCACCGTCGCTGACCCTGGCAGAACGGGCTATCGGTTGGGGCACTATTGCTTATCAGGCGGCGATCAGACAACGACCGGGCGCGGTGAACTGGTATCGGCTGTCGACGAACGCGCCCCTGTCGACTCAGGCCTACGAATGGCGCACGCGCAGTGCGCTGCTCGCAGGAGATTGGACCATGGTGCGCTGGTCGATCGAGCAGATGCCGGCCGCGCTGCGCGCACAGCCCGCATGGGCCTACTGGTACGGCCGCGCGTTGAAGCAGAGCAGCGAGGTGGCGGCAGCCAACCAGCAATTCCGAACCATCGCGGGTAACTACACTTTCTATGGCCAGTTAGCCTCCGAGGCGCTCGGCCTGCAGATCGTGATCCCGCCACAGACCAGGGCGACCGACGAAGAAGTTGAGCGGGCCAGCCGGACACCAGGCTTCGAGCTGGCAAAACGCTTCTACGCGCTGCACATGCGTACGGAAGGTAACCGTGAGTGGAACTGGCGGCTGCGCGGCATGACCGATCGACAACTGCTCGCAGTCGCCGAGTACGCGCGCCGCATCGAGCTTTACGACCGGGCTGTGAGCACTGCCGACAGGACGCAGACGGAACACGATTTTTCGCTGCGCTACCTGGCGCCCTTTCGCACGATTGTCGAGCGCGATACGCAGTCCACCGGGTTCGACGCCGGATGGGCGTATGGCCTCATTCGCCAGGAGTCGCGCTTCATCATCAATGCGCGCTCGGAGGTTGGCGCGGGCGGCCTGATGCAGGTGATGCCGGACACTGCTGCGATGGTCGCAAGGAAGATCGGGCTCGGTACGCTCTCGCGGGCGAGGATGAACGACATCGACACGAACATCCTGCTCGGCACGTACTATCTGTCGATGATTTACAACCAGCTTGACCGTTCTGCCGTGCTCGCGACCGCCGGCTACAATGCCGGCCCTGGACGCCCGCGCAAGTGGCAGGCCAACCTGCCGCGTCCGGTGGAAGGCGCGATTTTCGCGGAGACAATTCCGTTCAACGAAACCCGCGACTACGTCAAGAATGTATTGTCGAATACGGTTTACTACGCGGCGCTGTTTGATGGCCACCCGCAATCGCTGACGGAGCGGCTTGGGCAGATCAAGCCGCGATGACATCGTCCGCACGGGTGCAGTAAGTGTGGTTGTATACGCGACACTCTATAACGATGCTTCTGTCTCTGGATGACCTCTCAACGGGAAACCGAGAAGGTGGAGGTGAATTTGCCAGCCGCAATTTTGCGACACGCTACACATACTGACATCATGCATGTGTGTCATGGCGCCGTTCGCCATGCTTTTATGTGAGGCGCGGCATCCGACTCAGCTTCCCCGCGCCGACCTGCACAGCATGCTATGCCCGCTGATCGGCCTTAGCTGACGTTCGCCTATCTACGCGGCGAAGGCCGCTCAACGACGCGGACCGGCCGTTCGTTGCATGTCCACTTCGAATGGGGGCTCCATGCATCGATCGATGGGTGAATTCGACCGATGCCAGCCAGATGACATGCGAGCAACTCCGTCAGACTAAGAGCCCTCAACAAAATGAACGAAGGGGCTATTTACTCTCGATGAATCCTGGTGAGCGACGAATACAGAGCGCAATACCTCGGCGAGACGCTTGCAAGGACGATTCAGGACCTCAGGCACGCGTTGATCGCGGCAGGGGTGCGGTTGTGAGCGTTGCGACCTCAGTCGTCAAAGTAACCGGCTTCCAGCGCCTCGGCGAAGTCGGTCAGCCATGGGGCGAAATGATCGGTGTCGTAAATCGCCATCTTGCCGTTGGCGACCCGCGTGACGGAGATCTGCCGGACGGCGCCTTTTCTGCCGCCTGCCGGGTAGTTGTCGTTGTCCGTGATCTTGAACTCGAGCAGATCGATTCCCCTGCTTGCGAGCAAGGCCTTGACGTCTTCCTGCTCGTCCCACGAGAACTCGGTGAAGTCGTGTGCTGCCATGGGGATTTCCTCGGCGCGTTAAGCGGAGAATATCCTAGCACGGAGGCGTAACGTGCCTGACACGAGCGAACTAAAACGAGAAAACTCAAGCTCGCGAATCATCTACGAGGCGCTCGAACGGATGGGACCTAAGACGCAGTCGCAGATCGCGGCCGCTGCGAACGTGACCGTGAGCTGCGCGTGCAAGTGCCTCAAACTGCGCGAAAGTTCGGGATACGTCCGGCGCGCCGGGCGCACGGTCAACAGCAAGGGCATATCGATCGGCAGGCAGCCGTGGCTGTATGCGCGGACCATCAAGACGCTGCCCGAGCTCCGCACGGGCCTGTTGCCGGATCCTCCGTCGGCGAATGAACTGCGCGACATCATGAACGCGATCATTCGCAGGAAAAATTCGTAGGGTGAGGCCGTCGCCATTCGCATTCATGCGCGAGTGCTTAAGCCCGATTCGCCGGGCATCTTTTTCGATGAAGCCAGGATCCGTCATTTGCCCTTGCTGCCGCACCGAATGGCAACTCACAACGATCGAGATGGTTCGCCATCGAGGTCCGCTGTGGTGTCTATCGTGCGTCGCGCGTGTGGATGCAAGGCTTCTCGAAGCGCTCAGGCGGTATCCGGATGGAGAGGCCGCGAATAGGTCAATGGGGGTAGAAGGAAGGCCGAGTGGGGGGCATTAGCCCAGCCCTGAGGATCAGTGTCGCGCCGGCTCAATAACGTGAATGAATGGCGGAGTTGCCCCGCTCGCGCCTGCCCTCGCAAAATTCGGCATTGACGTACGAGGCGGAGCCACCTCGACAGAGCAATTTACGGGAAACCGACCTCGGTTAGCGCCGCTGGATTCTCTCTGCCGGCCGAAGTTCTCGCCATTAAGGCAGCTCCCAACAGATTTGGAGAGCTGTTCGAGGTGGGGGTATTCTCTGATGCCTTTCTAATAGCCACAAAGACGCGAAAACCACGTAGAAACTTGAACGAAGAGGCTTTCCAGAGTAGATGGCAAGCCAGTACGCAAGCGAGCCGCATATTCATTTCATTTAGCGGCAGCGATCTGCGATACGCGGAAGCCGTCCGATCAGTTCTCGAGAGCCAAGGAGCGCTGCGCTGCCGTTTCGAGCAAATTTCACTTTTGGCGTTGGGAGTTCTACGGAACTCACATTCGGCTCAAACTATATTGTTTTAACCTATCATCAATCGCATGAAGAATAGCGCCCATAGATGCAGGCGAACTCATCAGGAGTAGCCGCCGAGAGGAATGGCGTGCGGCAGTCGAGCCAACGTACCAGGACATACGATCATCGGATGGTGATTACTGGAGCGAAGGAATGGTGTCTGAGAAAACTGACTACGCCTACGATCTGTTCATCTCTTACCGTAGGGCCGATGCGTTGCGGCTCGCGAAATACATTCGTCACCGTCTGCAAAGAACGCATTTGCGTGACGACCTCTTGAACCGTTTGCCCAACGCATTGAGAGTCAACGCGGAGCGGGAACTTCGTATCTACATAGACGTTGCGTACGAGCGGGCGGCAACTGATTTTTTGACTCAGAAGGTCATTCCTGCCTTGAATGCCTCGCGCCGGCTACTCGTCATATCGACCCCGGCTGCGTTTGAGGACATCGTGGACCACTCGGGCGCGAGGTCGCCCAACTGGTTGTGTCAGGAGGTTGATTATTTTTTCAGCACGCGGCCGGATACCGCGGCCGAAAACCTTATGGTCGTGCTTGGACCCGGCGCACCAACGGACCGATTCCCTGGTCGCCTGAACGACAATCCGCGGTGGGACTGGGTGGATCTTAGAAGATTCGGCTGGAAAACCTGGATGAACGGGGCGAGCGATTTGGGGCTCGCCAAGCTCATCGCCGCTATCCGCGAGGTGCCGGAGAGCTTGCTACCGGAAATCCAGCAGGAGGAGCGCGGGCGTAGAAAACGAATTACGATGGGCATAGGCGCCGCCGGTGTCTGTACCGCAGTCGTCACCGGTGGCATGGCGATGCTGGCACACCGCGAGCAGCACGTGGCCGAGCAGCAAACGCTAGTGGCCCGGTCCCGTCAACTGGCATCGCAGGCCATAAGCCAGATCGGGCGGGACTATCAGTTGGCGCTCCTGTTCGCCGTATCGGCCAATCGAATTGCGCCCACGTACGAAGCAAGAGACAGCTTGCAGAAGGTACTGACGAGCCAGCCGCAGCTTAGAACGTTTCTGACTCTCGACCACGATATTCCGATGAGCGGGGAATTTAGTCGCGATGGCAAAACCCTCGTTTCCGCGAGCTTGCGCGAGATCGCAGTTTTCTGGGATGTAGCTCGCGGGCTTCGCAGTGGAGAGCCCTTCACGGGCCCACAGCTTTACGTTTTCGATGCGGCCTTGAGTCCTGATGGCAAGACGCTTGCGACTGCAGACTCAGACTCGTCCGTGAGGCTGTGGAATGTCGAGCTCAGAATACCCATCCACTCACCACTGTCGGGGCACACGGATCAGGTGATGCGTGTGGTTTTTAGTCCGGACGGCAATATCCTCGCGTCTGCGAGCAAGGACAAGACGGTGATCCTTTGGGATGTGGCGACGGGATTGTTACTAGGTAGGCTCAGGTGCGGGGGGAGCATATGGGGCCTGGCATTCAGCCCGGACGGAAAGGTACTGGCCTCAGCCGGAGAAGATCAGTCGGTCACCCTATGGGACGTGGCGCACCGGAAAGTTCTCGGAGAGCCACTCAAGGGGCATAAGGCCCTCGTGACAAGTGTCGCGTTCAGTCCCGACGGCAAGACGCTTGCAACGGCTAGCGAGGATCAGACGGTCATCCTATGGGATGTGGCGCTGCGCAAGCCGGTCGGCGAACCACTAACCGGTCATCATGCTCGTGTGTCGAGTGTTACCTTCAGTCCCGATGGGAAGACGCTCGCGTCCGCTGGCTGGGATCAAACCGTGATCCTGTGGAATGTCGCGCATCGCGTCGCGATAGGCGAACCTCTCAAGGCTCACCACGGAGGGTTGCTATGGGTGGCCTTTAGCCCCGATGGCAAGACGCTTGCGTCGGCCAGCGAAGACCAGAGAATTATTTTTTGGGACGTGGCGCGCCACGTAGCATTGGGAGAACCACTCGTCGGGCATCGCGGTCAAGTGACGAGTGTGGCTTTCAGCCCTGTAGGCCGAACACTTGCCTCGGCGAGCTGGGACTGGAAAGTGATGCTGTGGGACCTGACGCGTCCCGTGCCGGTCGGGCAGACCCTGGAAGGGCACAAGGGGCCAGTGTCGAGCGTTGCTTTCAGCCCCGATGGGAAAATCCTTGCTTCAGCGAGTTGGGATCAGTCCTTGATTTTCTGGAGCATAGCGCGCCACATGCCACTGGCGGAACCGCTTCGAAGTCAGGGGTATTGGCCTTGGCGCGTGGCCTTCAGTCGCGATGGGAAAACGCTTGCCTCCGGGGGGGACACAGGTGGTATCGTCCTTTGGGACGTGGCGGGCCGTAATCCGCTGGGCCAGGCACTTAAGGGCCATATTCATCAGATAGTGGCTTTGACTTTCAGCCCGGATGGAAAGCTGCTCGCGTCCGCAGACAGAGACTCAGTCATCCTATGGAATATGACACACGAGCCACCGTTGGGTGAGCCGCTCCCGAACACCTCGGGTTCGACGAGTCTGGCTTTTAGTCCCGATAGCACAACCCTTGCCGTTGGGGGTGGCTTTGGCGACCTTCAGCTATGGGACGTGTTGCAGCGGACAAAGTTGGGCGCACCGCTCACTGCTCATCGTAGCGACGTGACCAGTGCGAGTTTCAGCCCGGATGGTCTTCTGCTCGCGTCTGCCAGCCGTGACAAGACTGTGATTCTTTGGGATGTGTCTCGCAGAATCCCACTGGGCGATCCCTTCAAGGGGCATAACGGCAGTGTTTCGAGTGTAGCCTTCAGTCCAGACGGAAAGACGCTGGCCTCCGGCGGTGAGCAGGCGAGCATCTTCCTTTGGGACGTGGATCCCGACTCCTGGATGCACAGGGCATGTTCGATTGCCAATCGGAACTTGACGCACGTCGAATGGAAGCATTACGTGGGAGCGGATGCTGCGTATCAGCCGCCCTGTCCGAATCTCCCGGGGCCAGTCGATTCGCCGTAAAACCGCGCGCTAAACACTGGGATGTGTCCGGCATCATTAACTACCGAACGATGGACTACACGCGATCGCGATCCACAATAGTCGTACTGAGAAATACTAAAAGCACAATCGTTTGTAATAATTGATAACTTGGAATTATGTCCAGCGACTAGGAAGCCGGAGAGATTCCTGGTAAGCGGGGGGACGCATTGTATGGTGCGTTATTCTGCATTCCTCTTTGATGTATGCCGCAAAACATGTGCGCGGATAACATTCGCGATGCTGAGCTAATCCTGACTGATATCGGGGCGTCGCAGTCCCAAGCCGCCGTCATAGATCCGGGGCGGACTTTTGACTCGATCGATGGCTGCGTGATCCCGATACGTCCGTTGCCGTGATAACCCGCGCCTTATCACGGCAATCCTCCTAGGTCAGCCGCCGCGGGTGCAAGAGAATGGAATGGCGTAATCCGCCGGCTGTTCGGCCATAGCCGCCGTTAGCGCGACCATCGTCCAACGGCGGCAATGATTAGTATTGCTGACGTCGAGCACGCGATCTGGTCGAACGACAGCTTTGTGCGCGTCCAGAGGACAGTAGTCGAACCCGTTGTTGCCGTTCCGCACATTGCACTGAGTCTCCGAGGAGTGGACGCCTGCGGACGTTGGCGCGACATCGTCGACAAAAAGGTCGGCGATCGTCCCTGTGATCGCGTCTACCGCGCTGAACCTGATCGGCGCCGCCGACGCTGGCATTGCGACACAGACACTCCGAACGGGACGGGATGCGCTTGTTGGCCCGGCCCTATCGTGACGCGATCAGGCAATGCGTATGTGCCGAGCGGGCGTCCGAATCCCATATCAGCACATGTCGAAACAGTGCCTGGTACGGCTCGACAGATAAGAGTGCGTATCGCTTTCAAATGTTACAAAAAATTCGCGCAACGTCGTTCGCCACGACCTAAAGTCCATTCCACGCATCAGACAAATGGCGGTCCTGGCAGAGAGTCCAGTCATCGCGAAGCGACGTTTCTGGTGCGTGAGAAACCGGTTTGATATCTGGTAGTGCAGTCTTGACCGACGCGCTGGCGGTGATCAGCGCTCGCGGTTTGTGGCGGTTGAAGCGGTAGCGAATCTGGCGAGCGAACAATGGTGGACACAATACGCGCCGACGATGTTATCGATGAAACCATCGGCGAAGATGCAATGCCACTCCACTTCCTTCGCAACTGCCGGCAGGCTACTGTGGGCTGTTACAGGCCGCAATGGAAAGGAGCCTTCCATGCGTTGCGACAAGCACCGTGTACTGTTGAGCAGCATTCCGCTCGCTGTTGTCCTCGCCACAATCATTCCGACTAGTCAGGCTGCGCCCGTGCTGGTCTCCGGTCCCAGTCCTTTTGCCGCTTGCACCATAGGTGGCCCGGGCACGAACTACGTGAACGCCGAAGTCGAACCTTGGATCGCTACGAATCCGAGCAATCCGTCGAACCTGATCGGCGTATGGCAACAGGACCGATGGGACAACGGCGGCGCCCACGGCCTGGTTGCCCGCCCGTCATTCGATGGCGGTTTTACGTGGGGCACGCCGGTTGCACTGCCTTTCAGTGCGTGCGCAGGCGGAACTGGCTACGAACGCGCGTCCGATCCGTGGGTGTCGATCGGCCCGGATGGAACGGCGTACGCTGTATCGATCTCCTTCAATCAATCCAACAACAGCAATGCCGTGCTGGCTTCCGTTTCGAAGGACGGCGGCCTGACGTGGGCGAAGCCAAGTATCATCATTGCGAACAACGAACCGACCTTGCAATTCTTCAACGACAAGGAATCGGTGACGGCCAATCCAACCAAGGCAGGCGTCGCCTATGCTGTATGGGACCGACTGGAATTGCCAAACGGCAATCCCTACGCCAACAGACATACGGCCGCGTTCCGGGGACCATCGATGTTCTCGAAGACAGCCGACGGCGGCATGACATGGAGTCAGCCAACCGTGATCGTGGCGTTGCCTTCCCGGCAGCAGACGATCGGTAACCAGATCGTGGTCAACTCGCAGAACGGAACGCTGTACGACTTCTTCAACCTGATCTCTCCGCCGTTCTCGAAAGCGGCCGGGAAGGTTGCGTTCATCAAATCAACTGACGACGGCGCAACGTGGACGAAGCCGAAGATCATCTCTGGTTTGCAGACCGTATCGGTGTTTGATCCGAACACCGGGCAACCGGTGCGTTCAGGAGACATTATTCCCGAGCCCGCGATCGATCCGAAGACCGGGCAACTCTATGTCGTCTGGCAGGATTCCCGCTTTAATGGCGGGCTCTATGATGAGATCGCGCTATCCACTTCCAAAGACGGCGGCAGCACATGGAGCGCTCCGATCCGGGTCAATACACCCACGGGAAGACCGGCATTCAACCCGAACATTAGCGTCAATTCGTCGGGGAACGTTGCCGTGACGTATTACGATTTCCGCAATCTGGCGGATGGCAACACCACGACACTACCGACGGATATCTGGCAAACGACATCGGCAGACAACGGAACGACGTTCGCCAATGAAACACATCTGGCGGGAGCGTTTGACCTCAAGACCGCGCCGGACGCCGAGGGTTTCTTCGTCGGAGACTATCAAGGGTTGGTCGCGATCGGATCGACGTTTGTGCCGTTTTTCGTGCAAACAAACTCAGGCAATTTGGGCAATCGCACAGACGTGTTTGCTCAACCTTAGCCAAAACAGTATGTTTAGGAACTGCGGCGCGCTGCGCGCCGCAGTCGTGAGCCGCGTTCCCGATGCAGGACACCCTACGACACACCTTCGACTCACTGCCAAACACGACAATGCAGCCGATGCAATCGTCCGCATCGTATGCAAGCAGTGCCGCGCCGGGTTCATCGCACCAGCACGTCATTGAGCGCATTCAGCTGTTGCGGCCGATGCAAGGTGATAACACGGGCTCGAAGAACACCATCGCCAGGGGTGCGTGACCCGTGGCGAGCGCTTCAGGGCCTTGACAGAATCAAGGGGTTCCTCAACGCACTACGACAAGATTCCTACCACTAACCGTTCGCTGCAGGCACAGATATCGCCACGATAGCGAACCTTGACTTCGCTGAGGTCGGAAAGCGCGCACTTCATCATGCGCAATTGAGAAACGATATTTAACGCAGCAGAAAGGCGGCGAACGGTCCAGATGAGAAGGCTGTAGTCGGGCCGGATCTTAAAGCCATGTTGTGCATCGACTTCGGGCAATGTTGGAGCGCACGTACTTGCCGCGTCCGCAGCCATGCACCCATTGATCGCCATGGTGACGATCACAATGCAAAGAATCCTGCATGTACTATGCATTTCCCTTCAATTGCTGTCTTGCGGAACGCAGAGGGGTAGGCGGTACATCCTGCGTTCAGCCACGGCATTTCGAGGAGCGGGTGCTCAACCAAACCAGGGAGGCCGGCGTCGACGGCGCGCGGGGCCCATTCAGGGCACTGATGGCCGTCGGTTCGACCTGGATCACCTGCTGGGGCGATCGGCGGTGGTCTATACCTGATCATGGCGACTATGCGGCAGGCTGACGCGACCTCACCGGCTCGCGTTTGAGGGTTTTCCTTAGCCTCAGGCAGGCAACAATGTCGATGGTTGGCCGTCGGCGGACATGCTAGGATTTCTTTCAAACAACTCCGGAAACTGCTATGCCGTTCATCTGCGAAAACGTTGAATGTCGTGCCGTGCTGGCTCGCGGGCAGGTCAGATCCAATCACGAGGACGAGGGGTGGTGCTTCTACTGCCCGGACTGCAAAGTCAGGAACGAGTTGAAAGATATCGGTGTACCTGGCGGTCCCGTCGAGTTGGTCCAGCTAGAAAGATCCGACCTTCCGCACAAGGTAATAGCGACAGCTCGACCGTTGGAGGACGGCAGGTACGCAGCGCAATTGCTCGTTCAGAGGGCACTCGGTATCAAAGGAACATATGGGGTCGAGGAACGCTGGGAGCAGCTCGGAGTATTCCTCGACGCGCACGAGGCCGTAGCGCACGCAAAGTCTTTCGCAACAGACCTGCTGGAGCGAAAGGTCTAGTCGAGAGTGGCACGCTGGATTGCTCCATACCAATCAATGCGTGGATCTTTACGGCAGGCCCACGACCGTAGATCCGCGCGACTACCTGGTGCTTTACGGCATGCATGCCGTGCAGAAAGCGTTTCAGCGTTGGGTGCGCTCAATCGGCGGTGTAGACGGATACCGCACCACTCCGAATACTTCACCGTACGGGATGACCGGCTTGAATTCAACCAACCTTAACTCACGAAGCAACACTGGCAGCGAGCTTGACAAAGAGTCTGGCTGCTTCGTTGCTATGGGACAAAGCGCGGAGTGCGAGGGAGAGTGCTAGCTGTGCGTCGTGGGAGACCGCGCTACGATCCTGATCGAAGAGATTGACAGCGTGGCGCATATGCTGCGCCGCCTGCGTGTGAAGCTCCACGGCCGCCGCATGATGTTTTGCCACGTCCGCGGCAGTTACGCCTGAGCCGGTCGATGGAGGCGTTATCGACGGCGTATTGGTGCTGTGCGCACCAGCGTCGTGTGCGTGATCGATCGCATGCAACGTGTGGCCATGGGCCATCATCGCCTGATGTGCGGCGTGAGCAAAGTCTCGACCTTCCTCGAAATGCCTGGAAGCCGCGCGGTGATGTCGCGCGGCCTGCTCGTGGTGTGACGCCGCGGCTTCGAGATGCCCCTTCTTGCTATGCTTCGTGTTCACGCCGGCTCCTGTGCAACTTCAGAACTAACTCCGATGGCGACCGATTCGAAGATACAGTGGTGGGTCGTAACGAGATCCTAATCTACATCACTTGCGCCTTCTGTGGCATTTGCGTTTCGTGGAGAATCAGCATCACGATCGGCCTGCTTTTCGAACCGTGTGTTGTGGTGAGCGTGCGTATTGGACCGCGCGAACCGGAACAAAGCCGTGTAGAGCCTCTTTGGTTTTCTCAGTCGTGCAGAAAAGAGGGCGAACCGGCACTTGGTAGCGAGCAGAACCTGTTCAGCCACTATGTGAATCCGCCGGTGCCAGTCGGAGGATCGCAGTCTCCGAATGGGTTCGGCATTGGATATTCGAGGGGACGCCTGTCTCAACCACGGGGGTTCGACATCGAACTTCCGGATACGGCCAAGCGTCAATCGCTCGCACCGTCGCTCAGACATTCAGGCGTCCGTTCCGCATCAGGAACCGCCCAGTAAATTCGCATGTAGAAGTGTCGCTTCTCGGCCGTTGCTGACGTTCGTGTATCTACACCTATATGGCGGCTCATCGTCGCACACCTGTCGTTCGGCGAAGACAGCGCAAACGACCGCTGTCGGCTTCAGCGAATGGGTGGTTCGGCCAACAAGAGACGCTCGACTCCATACCAAGGATCGTTGACAATACCTCGCCCAAAAGTTCGTTCGTCAGATGCTCGCTTGCACGACGGCGAGATCACTAGTCCAGGAAGAGGTGAGATGAAAGACTCCCTTGGTTATTTGCATGAGGTTTGGCTATGTCCCAATGAGCACGGACAATCGCTTCCTGCATGCATTCCAGTTGGACCAGACGGGGACGCCGCACGTGCGCTTAATGAGCCGGGAAGTGAATGGGTCTGGACCTTCTGGACGCGTTCACATGCAGAGACTATGGTCGTCTACTATGAGTTTGTGGGCTACGGAGAATATTGCGTTCTGAACGATCTCGATCGGCAACCTTACTCATCTGATGCGTATGAGCGCCAGACGACGTACCTGTTCCGAGACGACACGATTAGCATCTCAGGATCAGAAGCCCGGCGCTAACCGCCAGTGTACAAACGGCGGATACGGTGTTCCGCTGAGGAAGGCCAAAAATACTTCTACTACCTGATCGGCCATGAACCATTCATCTGAGCGCATCGGAATGTTGCCCGCTCTGAACACCAGGATCGTGCCGTCTGGGCGCACAGGCGAAGGTTTGTTATGGAAGGCTCTCCATCGTTGCGCGCCGCATTCAAAGCGCTCAATCATACAGCTCACGCCACCGCCGGCTACCTGCACGTAGTTACCTGAATCGTCCGTCAATGACGCATATGATGACTTGCTGTAGCTTCGCAGTGATTTGAGCGCGCGGGTGATCTGTGCGGGAGTCGGCACGGTGTTTACCGGTTTGCCTTCGACGTCAAGTTTCATTGAAGATCGATCTCGATTCCGCAATCAGATGGGAATCATACCAACTCCGAAACCCATAAAGAATGACCGTCATCGACAGATTCGAAGGAACGCAACGGGTCGCAAGTACTTGTTCACTCGCAACGACATCTGACTTTCGAACTACTACGGCGCGAACGGCGGCAATGCGCGCGCACTTGGGGGTTACGACGGCGACACCGATAAGTATTCCACGAAGAAGTTGGTTGACGGTAAGGCAAAGACAATTCTTGCGGGCAGACATTCCGTGGGAGCGACTAATCTTAGCGACCTGAAGCACGTAGTGGATAGTGGATCGGATCGAAAGCCTATAAAAGAGAATGATCTACTACGAAGACCAGCGCGAAAGCTGGGGCTAAAGTCAGGCCCGCGAACATGGCGAAGGGAGTTTTCATAGTAAGTTACCCCGGCCATCCGAAACGACCTCCGTCCTCAAGTTGCGAATCAGTCTGCGCGGCGTCATCCCACCAGTGTCGTGATGACTCCTGAGTCCTGAACGGTCCACGATTGTCATTCAGGTTCGCAAATGCGGGTTCCTTACCCACAAGACGTCACTTTGTCTACTACTCGCGAGCGAGCCCAATCTGGCAATTGTTGAGGATCTACCGAGACGCGCAGATAAAAATGCAAAATTCATAAAGCATGGTGATTAACGTTAACTCCGTCCAAGAGCATTAAACGTACTTACAAAAAATATCAAAAAGACGTTAAAAGGCTTTGCATGCTATTACGAACGCGCATTCCCGAACTCTGAAGTGCCGCATTTCTGGCTGACCTGGCTAATCTCTTCAACGTTGCCCCTGACGGGATCGCTGCCCCTCAGACCCATGTCGGAGGGGGCTCTGGCAGCGAGGGGCCCGTATTCCCCTTCACCATTATCCGTTTTAAACGCACTGTTGCGCCGCCGCCGCACGTTGTTCATTCCCTGTGAAAAATTACCAGCTGTTCTGATATCTTCCGCGCATGTAAGTAATTGCAGAAATCTAACGTAAGCACTTTTGCGCGAGGTGGTGAATTGAAGTCTCGAGGAATGCACGGCACCTTTAATGCTGTGAAATCGAAAGGCGAATTGATATTTGGAACGTGCGATACGCATAGCTGCCTTCCAGCACGACGTCTGAAGGCCTCCATGCTCGCACTCACGGCATTGGTGTCGACAACTGCCTGGGCGGGAAGTGGCGGCACGGGATTCGGCATTGGCAGCAATGCTGCGGGTGGGACGAATGGAGATGCATCAGCAGCGAACGGCACAAACGCAACGCCGGGCGCGCTAGTTCGCGGCGGAGGCGGTGGAGCGACAATCACGACGACCGGCTACGGTGGTAGTGGCGGCTGGACGGCCACTACAGCCGCTGTTACGGGAGCATCACCAGGCGCAACTGGAGTGGCTGGCGCCACGAACATTTCCGTTGTGGACCAGTCCTACACCGGAGGCAGCGGCGGCGCGGCCGCATCCAGTGCTTCCGGAGGGGGCTTTGCTGGTGCCGGCGGCGGAGGCGTTGGAGTCACGACCGGGACTGACCTTCTCGTACTGACGGGCACATCTGTCACGGGTGGCGCAGGCGGTTCGGGAAATGTGAACCTGACTACTGGAGCAGGCGGTGGCGGTGGCGCAGGTCTGTTCGCTGGAGCAAACGTTAGCGTCGCTTCGGGTGCGTCAATTACGGGTGGGGCGGGCGGTGCCGGCGGCATCCGCTCTGGCGCCGGCGGCGGCGGCATGGCGGTGATACTGAGCGGCTCCGGCACGCTGACGAATGCGGGAACATTGACGGGTGGTGTCGGCGGCACCGTCCGAAATAATCTTGCGGGGACAGGCGGAGGCGGTTCAGGCGGCGAAGGCGTCTGGATATCGAATGGCGGCACGTTGATCAATCAGACCAGTGGCGCGATCATTGGAGGCGCCTCTTCATCTCTTAGCGCCGCCAACATGCCGATCGCACTTGGCGGTACAGCTGTGGTCGGCAGCAACGCATCTATCATCAACGCGGGCGTCATCACCGGCGGGGCAAACCTTGCACCCGGCGCGACCGGCAATGCCGACGCTATCCAGTTCATCGGCGGCGTGAATTCGCTCGAGCTTCAGGCAGGCTCGAGCATCACCGGCAACGTTGTGGCGTACAGCGCGGCCGATACCCTGTCGCTCGGCGGAGCGGCGAACTCCACGTTCGACGTATCGACCATCGGCGCGAGTGCGCAGTATCAGGGCTTCGGCATTTTCCAGAAGATCGGCAGCAGTACATGGAACTTGACAGGTACGTCGGCCGAATCGACACCGTGGACCGTGCAGCAAGGCACGCTCGCACTCGATAGCGCGATCTTGCTGACCAACACGTCGTTCACGATCAACAATAGCGGCACGCTCGCGGTGAACGGCTCGAACACGAATTCGGTTATCGCGGTCAACTCGGGTGGCACACTACGAGGCATCGGGACTGTTGGCGCTACGACTGTGCATGCAGGCGGCGTCATCACACCCGGAAACAGCATCGGCACGCTGAATATCAATGGTGCTTATACCCAGGAAAAAGGCGGCATCTACCAGGTCGAAGTGGATCCGACCTCTTCCGCTTCCGACCGCATTGCTGTAAATGGCACGGCGACCATTCAGAATGGCGCGATCATCAATGTGACCAGGACCACTGCGGCGCCCTACGTTGTAGGCACGCGGTACACCGTGCTCACCGCTACGAATGGCGTTACGGGGACATTCGATGTGACGGGTGATACCCAGCTTACGGCCTTCTACGGCCTGGCAAGTGGCTTTGACGCCAGCACTTCTTACCTCGAAGTCAAGCAGACCCAGTCCATTGACACCGTGGCCACGACGCCTAATCAGGCCGCAGTAGCCGGCGGGCTGGAATCGACCGGCACAAACAGCGCGGCAGCCGCTCCGGTACTTAACCAGCAAACGAATGACGAAGCGCGCATGGCGCTCGATCAGTTGTCTGGAGAAGTGTATGCCTCGGTGCAAAGCGCAATGCTGGAAAGCAGCCATTTCGCGCGGGATGCGGTGGGCGAAAGACTCGCCGACACATTTACGTGCGCTTCGGATGCAACACGCGACAACAGCATGAATGTCGCTACGTCGAGCCCCGCGAGCTGCGGAACATCGTCGGGACGTCCCACGGGTTGGGCGCAATTCTACGGAGACTGGGGGCACATCGACGGCAATGGCAACGCCAACCGTCTCAACACGTCTGTGGGTGGCTTTTTTGTTGGCGCTGATATGCCGGTCTTCAATAACTGGCGTGCGGGTGTGCTCGCCGGGTACAGCCATGGCACGTACAACGTGAGCGGTCATAACGCCTCGGCGGGCAGTGATGACTATCACGTTGGCCTGTACGGTGGCAGGCAAGTGGGAGCTTTGGGTTTCCGTGCCGGCGTGGCCTATACATGGCACGACATCAGCTCGGACCGCTACCTGGCAGTTCCCGGCTTCGCCGATCATCTGAGTTCGGACTACCACGCAGGCACCGCTCAAGTGTTTGGCGAACTGGGCTATCACATCGATATCGGACGTTCGTCGTTCGAGCCATTTGCCAATATCGCCTACGTTAGCCAGCACTCGCAGGGGTTCGATGAAAGCGGCGGTGCGGATGCGTTGCATGTAGGTAGCCAGGACATGAACACCGGCTTTGGCACGCTGGGCCTGCGTGGGAAAACAACCTTCATGCTCAATGGTGCAAAAGTTCTCGCCAAGGGTAGCGCGGGCTGGCGTTATGCGGTGGGAGATGTGAAACCTGTGGGATCGGAGTCGTTTTCCGGCGGCTCATCGTTCAGCATCTCGGGTGTACCCATCGCCCGGAACGAAGCGGTGGTCGACCTCGGCCTCGGTGTTCAGGTCACGCGCGACGCTACCGTCAGCATCTCGTACAGCGGGCAATATGCTTCTGGCGTCACGAACCAGGGCGTGCTGGGAGCACTGAACATCGCGTTCTAACGCTTTCGGAAAAGCGGCATTGGAATCTCCGTTGCCGCTTTTCCTTAGTGAGTCATCGGCTGTGACAAAACTCCTCCGAGGCGCTTGTTCAATACTCGCGAGAAGCGGCCTACTGCTGGTTCGTCGGATTGGCCGCAGTAACCCTTAAAGCGGCCGATTGTTCGTCAGAGTTGGAGGTCGGCTCAGGGTCGGGAAGCGATTCGACAGGGATTTTAAAAGATTGCCATAGTGGGGCGGCGGAGTAGAAGAATGCAGGAAGTGAATTACCTCATCAAATAACATCCGGCCGCACCGATGAGCAACCCCGGGAGGGATTTTCGTTGACCGAGAACATTAACATCCGCTCCTTGAGTTCGATCGGAACCGCGACTGCGGATCGAAGTTCCAGCGAAAACAGTACAACGGTCTGATCGATCCTCGCGCGCAGCTCTGTTCCCGCGCATGCCGTCAAGCGTAGCTTGATCGAGCTTCTACCGATTTCTCGTACGTGCAAGCCAAACCGCAGGGTCTCGCCATGTTTGCCAGGAGAAACAAACTCGGCCTGGATGCTCACAGTCGGAATGCCAAGTTTCTCCTTTCCGATGAACTCGGCGTAGTCGACACCCAGACCGTCGTTGAACCAGTCCTCGATCACTTCATGAAACAGGACAAAGTATTGTGGATAGAAGACGATTCCGGCGGGATCGCAGTGCTGAAAGCGCACGATCTTGTCGCAATGAAATTCTCCGCTTTCTGTCATGTCATGAACCTCTGTGATACGCAACGATCAACAGCATCGCCGTGAGTCGCGCGACGTGTTACATGTGCGTCAATCCCGATCGTGCTTTGGCCGTTCGAATCGCTTCGTCGAAAGACGAGGCGGTTGCCACATGGCGATGGTTCACCGTGACCAGCCATTTGTTGTCCCGTAGACACCAACGGATTTTTCCACTCTCCATTAACGCGGAGAACCATCGCCATACAGAGGCGTCCTCGGCGTTTGCGCATGCGGCAGCCAATGCGCGAGCCTCGTGAAGGTGATGCGTATCGATTGTTTGTGAAGCGAGTTTCATTGCGGGTGCCTAGCGGTTCGCATGCGACAGGATCTGGTCGATGACAAGCTGGTTGCCAAGCGAGTTTTCCAGAGTGAATGCGATCGAATCACTGCGTTCGAGCAGCACAGAGCCGAAATTCTCGACCATCGACTGATACTGATCCACACCGCCGAAATCGAACGTTTCGACAACGCCGCTGGCATCGGAACGAAGTCTGATTTTCGCGTCGGCATACACGCCTGCATTGAATGGCGCGTCCAGGGAAAGCCAGCCTTTGGAACCATGGAAGACCATATGTTGCCGCCGCGCAAGCTGCGTTCCGCAGTAGAAGTTCAGGCGAAAACCCGGGAAATCCAGCGCGCAGATTGCAAGTTTGTCGGTGCCATAGCGTGGGTCGATCGTAATGTCGGCGCGCACTGAGAAAGGTTCAAGGCCGGTCGCGATCCGCGTCGTCACCACCGGGTAGACACCGATATCCCGCACGCCACCGCCTCCAAGCACGAGGTCGTTCTTGAGGGCGGTAGGGTCGTCATTGAAATACGTGAAAGAGCCTTCCACGAGTTCGAGATTGCCTAGCGAACCGTTCGCGATCCGATCGCGCACGAACGCCCATTGCGGATGATGCGCCACCATGAATGCTTCGGCGCATACGAGTCCGGTCGCATCGCGAAGCGCGATGAGTTCCTGAACCTGAGCGGCGTTCATCGCGATTGGCTTCTCGCACAACACGTGCTTGCCCGCGAGAAGTGCCTTTTTGCACCACTCGAAGTGACTGGCCGTCGGCAACGGGATATACACCGCATCGACTTCTTTGCTCGCAATCACTTCATCGTAGTTCGCGCACGAGGCAGCTATGCCGTGCTTTGCCGCGAACGCTGCGGCACGCTCGCCATCGCGGGCAGCTACGCAGACCGCGCGGCCGTTGCTCGATCGCTGGATTGCGGGCACGACGAAGTTGTCGGCGATTCTGGCGGCACCGAGCACGCCCCAGCGGATCATGTCCCTCATGGCTGTCTCCTCGCGTAATTGGTTAGGTTCATTAACACACCGTCTGAAGCCGCTCCGCGCAGACGCGAAGCACGTCATCCGGATCCCGGCGCCACCAGTTCTCTTTCGAAAATATCTCCACCTCGACCAACCCGTCGTATCCATTGCGTTCGACGCGTTCACGCAATGCGGACAGGTCGACGACACCATCGCCCATCATGCCGCGGTCAAGCAACAGGTCGCGCGTTTCGCGCAGCCAGTCGCATACATGAAAGGCGAGAATCCGCTCGTTGCGGCCAGCCGCCGCGATCGACGCCTGCAACGCGGGATCCCACCAGCAGTGATATGCGTCGACAGCCGCCCCGAGAAAGCCGGAGCGCTCAGGATCGAGCGCGTCACAGATGTCCAGTGCTTGCGCCAGCGTGTTGATCACGGCCCGGTCTGCTGCATACATCGGATGCAGCGGCTCGAGCGCGAGCGGGACACCGAACTCACGCGCCGTTTCCAGCAACTCCGCGATGCCATCGGAGACCTGCGCGCGGGCTCCGCGCAAATCGCGGCTCCCTTCAGGCAAGCCACCGACCACCATCACGAAGCACCGTGCGCCCAGCGTTGCGGCGTCGCGCAAGGCGGCCTTGTTGTCGTCGATATTCGCGTCGAACTGCGCTCGGGTCGCAGCCGGCAAGTATGTCGAACGGCAATAGCCGGTGACGGTTAAATCGAGCGCTTTGATCTGCTTCGCGACCTCCGCAACGTTCACTTTCTCGACTTCATGACGCCAGGGCGCAATGCCGCCGAATCCTGCGCTGGCGATCCGGTCAATCGTGCGGCTGAGCGGTTCGCGATGACCGAGCGTTGCCGTGTTGATGGAGCACAGGTCGAGTCTTCCTTTCAGGTTTCTCATGGCTGTCCAGAGTGATGTCGAAGACGAGCAGTCCGTGAACGCCGCCTTCCAGTGCTTCGATAAGCCGCGCAACGATCGCGCGATGAGTCGGATGCGCGAGATAGATAAAACACTCGTCGCGGCTGTCGAAATCCATCATGAAGCCATCGGCGAGATCCAGACCGTATCCCTCTGGCGAGATGTTTGGCCCGCAGTGGAAGTTCGTGAATGCGATCTCAGGTATCTCCGCAAGCCGCCTGATTTGCTCGAAGAAGGCGAGGCGACTCGGCGCCGCCACTTCACTGCGGAATCGACACAGCACGATGTGTCGCACAGGCCCTTTTGAGGGGATCATGGTCAGTCTCTACAGCCGAGCGATGCCATGACCGCGCGCACGCGCATGATGGCGTCTTCAGGATCGCGGAGAAGGCCAGCCTGATCCGCGAGGCGGAATACGTCCGCGAGATAGGCGGGCGGGCGCATGCCATGGTGACCGCCGAGCATGAAGAAGTGATCCTGGAACCCATTCAGGTATGCGAGGAACACGACGCCTGTTTTGTAGTACTGCGTCGGCGCCCGGAAGATATGGCGCGACAGCGGTACTGTCGGTGCGAGCAGCGCGTTGAACGTGTCGAGATCGTTGCCCGCGAGCGCGTCCAGGGCCTGCGATGCGGCGGGGGCGATCGCGTCGAAGATGCCGAGGAGCGCGTGCGAGTATCCCGCGGCGTCGCCTGCGATCAGGCCGGGGTAATTGAAATCGTCGCCCGTGTACATCTTGACTGCGGGCGGCAATTGCCGGCGAAAGGAGATTTCCTTGGCGTCGTCGAGCAACGATATTTTGATGCCGTCGACGCGATCGACGCTGTCGCCGATCACACCGAGGCAGACTTGCGCCGCGCTCTCGTAATCCGACGCTCCCCAGTAACCAGCAAGTTCAGGATCGAACATCTCGCCGAGCCAATGAAGAATCACCGGCTCATCGCACATGGCCAACACTTCGCGATAGACACGCCGATAGTCCTCCGGCGAGCGGGCCACTCGGGCCAGTGCGCGGCTCGCCATCAGGATGACGCGTCCGCCGATGCGTTGAATGGCTTCGAGCTGCTCCGCGTATGCGCGGATCACCTGGTCGCAGTTTGTAATCGAATTCGGTGCGACGTGATCAGTGCCGCAGCCGGACGCGATCAACGCGCCGGGGATATCGCGCGTGCCTTCAATCGTGCGGGTGATCAACTCGAGCGCGCTGTGCCAGGACAGACCCATGCCTCGTTGTGCGGTATCCATTGCTTCGGCAATGCCGAGCCCTTGCCTGAGCAGGTAGCGGCGATATTCGAGCGTACGTTGCCAATCGATTGCGGGCGCTTCATTGAGTTCGCTGGCGCGTAGTGGATCGGCCACCACATGCGCGGCCGAATAGGCAATACGGTTGAACGGCCGGGCAGGTGCGCGGACGTCGAGCGGCGTGCCTTGCAGGCGATAGCTATCCATCGTGCCGAGCGCGGTCGGAAGTTTGAGTGTCAGGTTCATATGCGTGTCAGTATTTGGTCACAAGCAGGCCGCCGTCGATACGGATAGCCTGGCCAACGCTATAGGGCAGTCCGCCTGTCGCCAGCGTGCGCACAGTGGTCGCGACTTCCTGAGGCACACCCCATCGCTTGATGGCTGTGAGGCCTTGTTCTATCTGGGCGTCGTAGCGTGCGCGGGACGGCGCCGTCATTTCCGTTTCGATCAGACCGGGCTGCACTTCGTAGACGCTCACGCCGTGCTCGGCAAGCCGCAATGAAAACAGCGTGGTCGCCATCGACAGACCCGCCTTCGATACGCAGTACTCGCTGCGCAACGGCGAGGCCGCGACCGCATTCGACGATGTGATCGTGATGACGCTCGGATGCGGCGCAACACTGGGCCGGGAGCGCGCGAGGAAGTGCTTCGCGAACGTCTGGGTCAGGAAGAACGTGCCGCGCGTGTTCACAGCGATGCAGCGGTCGAAGCTCTCAGGCGATACATCGAGCAGGTCGCCTCGCGACATCACCGAGACGCCCGCGTTGTTCACGAGGCAATCGATCGAACCACCGAGCCGTGCTTCGATATCGAGCAGCGTGGAAGGATGCGAGTCGATGTCGGCGAGATCGGATACGACGGCGATCGCGCGGGCGCCTGTCTGTTCGACTTCGGCAACCGCCCGATCAAGTTCCTCCGATGCCACAGCGTCAGTGAGCGCAACATCGAACCCTGCGCGGCCGAGCTCGATTGCAATCGCTCGCCCGATGCCGCGTCGACTGCCCGTGACGAGTGCGATAGGACGGTGGCTCATACCGCCGCTCCATTGGCAATCAGATCGCGAGCGATGATCGTGCGCTGGATCTGGTTCGTGCCTTCGTAGATCTGCGTGATCTTCGCGTCGCGATAGAGCCGTTCGACTTCATAGCCGCGAATGTAGCCACTGCCGCCAAAGATCTGCACTGCGTTGGCGCTGTGCTTGACGGCCGTGTCGCCCGCGAAGCATTTGGCCATCGAGCAGGCGATGCTTGCGCGGTCGCCGGTTTCAAGGCGTTCAGCCGCGTCATGCACGAGCAGCCGTGCGGCCCGAATGTCTTTCGCCATATCGGCGAGCATCCACTGGACGCCCTGAAAATCGGCGATGTGACTGCCGAACTGTTTGCGCGTCTGCGCATACTCCAGCGCCGCTTCGAGACCGGCCTGCGCGATGCCTACAGCCAGCGCGGCGATGCCCACGCGGCCCTTGTCGAGCACGCTCATCATGATGTGAAAGCCACGGCCTTCCTGTCCGAGCAGGGCGTCGTGCGGGAGTTTGACGCGGTCGAAATGCAGTTCGCCGACTTGCGATGCACGCTGGCCCATCTTGTGTTCTTTCGGACCTTTCGATACGCCCGCCAGATGGCAATCAACGATGAAGATGCTCATGCCGCGCTTGCCGGCCGCCGGATCGGTGCGTGCGAGCACGAACGCCAGATCTGCAACCGGTGCGTTGTGGATCCAGAGCTTGGCGCCGCTGAGTTCCCACCCGTCGGCAGTGCGCTTCGCGGTGGTGCGAATGCCGGACACGTCGGTACCGGCGTCCGATTCGGTGATGCAGTAAGCCGGCCGGAGGGCTGCGCGCAACAAGGGCTCCATGTACTTCGCGCGCTGCCCGTCGGTGCCGTGAACACTCAGTAGCGTGCCGACCAGTTCGAGCAGGCCGCACTGGTCGGCAACCGACGCATAACCGCGCGACAGCTCTTCCATCACAAGCGCGTAAGCGGTGACGTCGAGCCCGGCGCCGCCAAATTCCTCGGGCACGGTAATGCCGAACAGGCCTAGTTCACCCATCTGCTTGTAAATCTCCGCGGGGAATCGCTCCTCGCGGTCCAGTTCCTCGGCTAGAGGGCGAATCACTTCCTGCGAAAAGCGCCGTGTCATGTCGCGGATCTGCTCATGCGTTTCTGAGAGCTTCATGTCGTCTCCATCCTTGCTCGTCATACCTGATTGTTGCGGTGCAGCGTGTCGGTGCAGGTAAACCCGAGCGCCGCGCAATACCCCTTGAAATCAGATGTTTCGTGTGCCAACATTGGCAACAAGTAACCATCTGGTGGGTTATTTAAGACCAACGAAACGCCGCTGTCAACGGGTTTTGCGGCCGATCTGAAAGGAGAGAGCAGTGAGCAAGTGGAAGGAGGCTGCAGACGCGGTCGAGCAGATTTTCGACGGCGCGACGATCGCGCTGGCAGGTTCGGGAGGCGGTCTGCTCGAAGCGGACGCCGTGCTTGCGAAGCTCGAGCAGCGTTTCCTCGAGACCGGGCATCCGCGCGATCTGACGGTCGTGCATGCGCTGGGTATTGGCGACGCGCAGGGCAGTGGGCTGGGACGCTTTGCACATGCCGGCATGGTCAAGCGCGTGATCGGCGGGCATTGGAGCTGGGCGCCGTCGATGCAGAAACTCGCGAAAGAAAACGCCTTCGAGGCCTACAGCTTTCCAGCTGGCGCGATCTCCACGCTGCTGCGGGAAATCGGCGCGGGGCGGCCCGGCCTCGTCACACATGTGGGCTTGCGCACTTTCGTCGATCCGCGCATCGACGGCGGCAAGATCAACGAGCGCGCGACCGAAGACATGGTCGAACTGGTTACGCTCGATGGACGCGAATACCTGCGTTACAAGCCATTCACGGTCGATTTCGCAATCGTGCGGGGCTCGTCGGCGGACGGAAGCGGCAACGTCACGCTGCGCCGCGAGCCGGCCGATCTGGATGTCTATGCCGCCGCGCTCGCGGCCCATAACTGCGGTGGCCGCGTCATCGTGCAGGTGAAGGAGCGCGAGCCCGAAGGATATGTGCCCGCGCGCCTGGTTCGTATTCCCGGGATCCTGGTCGACGCGCTCGTCGAAACGCCCGAACAGGTGCAATGCGTAGTGTCGGATTACGATCCAGCGCTCAGCGGCGAAGCGCTGTGCCCGATCGGCGACGGCTTCTACGAAGTGCCAACAGGCATCCGCCGCATCATCGCCGCGCGGGCGGCGAGCGAGTTGCGTGCCGGGCAGTCGGCCAATTTCGGCTTCGGCATTCCAGGCGGCATCCCCGCCTTGCTGGCGGAACAGGGGCGGCTCGGCACGTTCTGGGGATCGGTCGAACAGGGCATCCACAACGGCGCGATGCTCGACGGTCCGATGTTCGGCACGGCACGCAATGCGGACGCGATCCTGTCGAGCGTCGACCAGTTCGATTTCTATAGCGGCGGCGGTGTCGACGTCTCTTTCCTTGGCATGGGCGAAATGGACGCCGAGGGCAACATCAATGTGTCGAAGCTGGGTTCGACGGTCGTGGGTCCTGGCGGCTTTATCGATATCACGCAGGGCGCGCGAAAGATCGTGTTTTGCGGGAGCTTCGAAGCAAAGGGTCTAGCGGTCGAACAGGCGGGCGCACGTCTGAACATCGTGTCGCCGGGCAGCGTGCCCAAGCTCGTCGATCGCGTGCAGCACATCACCTTCAGCGGCGAGCAGGCGCGCCTTAGCAATCAGGAAGTGCTGTATGTGACCGAGCGCGCGGTGTTTCGCCTCGAGGCAGACGGCGTGCGTCTGATCGAGGTCGCGGAAGGAGTCGATGTCGAACGCGACGTGCTGGCACGCATGGCATTCCTTCCGCTCGTCGATGAAGCGTTGCTCGCGCGCTCGAAGCAGAGCGTGCCTGCGACGCAGGAAAAGGTGGCGTGATGCCAGGGCGCGCGAAGGGCGGTTGCGTACTCCGCGCGCCCGGGTTGTCAGGGGCGCACGATTCGCAGGATGGTCTCGATGTTGAACTCGAGACGGCTTTTCAGCGCTGCCTTGTCCATGAAGTCGATGTCGAAGATGACACCGCTCGTGAAACGGTTCGTCAGGTAGTAGTAGCCGATAGCGGCCATCGTGATGTGCAGTTGCCGTGCGTCGACACCCGAACGAAACACGCCCGCTTCGACGCCGCGATCGAGGATGCGCTGCAACATGGAGATAAAGCCCTGGTGCAGATCGTGGAACCGCTGAGACTTCTTGACGTGGCGTGCCTTATGAAGATTTTCGCTGTTCACGAGCGTCATGAACTCCGGGTTTCGAAGGTAGTAGTTCCAGGTATGCGTGGTCAGCGCAACGAGCGCGTCGTCCGGCGAGAGATGGTCGAGATTGAGCTTCTGCTCGGCAGAACGGATGTCGGCGTAAGCATCTTCAAGAACGGCGACGAAGAGCTCCTCCTTGCTGCCGAAGTAGTGATAGATCATCCGCTTGTTGGCTTTGGAGCGCGTCGCAATGGCTTCGACACGCGCGCCGGCTAGGCCGAGTTTCGCGAATTCTTTTTTCGCCGCTTCGAGGATGTTGGCCTTGGTGACCTCCGGGTCACGCTGCCGGGGCTGCCGCGTGACAACCGCTTCTGCGGACTTCGATGCGCGTCGTTGGGGCGTGGTTGCAGCGGTCATATGGGTCGTAGAGAAGTAGGGTTGATACGCCGGTACAGGGGCCTAATGACGGTGACTATAAACCAAAAGGCCGGTTGTCAGGAAGTAACTGGATGGTGCAGAATTGGGCCAACAACATCGCGCTTCAGGCCAGGGACAGGGCGACGACACTGCCCTCGACGAGAAATGGTTGCGAGCGACGCCGTAAAGAATTGCACATATTGGAGGCAGGAATGAAAGATCTGGGTGAACTGGCAGCCTCGCTGCGCTTACCGTCCGAACCGGTGCGTACGCCGATGTTCATCGACGGCAAGGACTATTCGGGCGCAGATAGCGAATGGGTAACGCGCAAGAGTCCGGGGCATGGCGTGCCGGTGACGGCCACGACGCGGGCATCGAAGCGTGACCTGGATGTCGCCGTCGCCGCCGCGCGGCGTGCATTCGACGACGGCCGCTGGTCGCGGCTGTCGGGCGAGGCGCGTGCAGCGGTGCTGCTGAAAACGGCGCAACTGATTCGCGACAATGTAGAGACGCTGGCGTATCTCGAGACCCTCGAAAGCGGCAAGCCCATCGGCCAGTCGCGCGGCGAAGTCACTGCGGCGGCAGGGATCTGGGAATATGCGGCGGGGCTTGCCCGCGTCGTGCATGGCGACTCGCACGACACGCTCGGCCCCGACATGTTCGGTCTGGTTGTGCGGCAACCGGTCGGCGTGGTGGGCATCGTTACACCGTGGAATTTCCCGTTCTTCATTCTTTCGGAACGTTTGCCGTTTGCTTTGGCTGCGGGATGCACTGTGGTCGTCAAGCCCGCGGAACTGACGTCGACCACGACGCTCAAGCTCGCCGCGTTGCTCACCGAGGCAGGCCTGCCCGATGGCGTAATGAACGTCGTGACGGGGCTCGGTTCGGTGGTCGGCCAGGCACTCGCCGAACACATGGACGTCGACATGATTTCATTCACCGGCTCGACGCCCGTGGGCCGCTCGGTGCTCACGGCCGCTGGCGGCAACATGAAAAAGGTCGGGCTGGAACTGGGCGGCAAGAATCCGCAGATCGTCTTCGCCGATGCCGATCTCGACGATGCCGCCGATGCCATCGCCTTCGGCATCGCTTTCAACGCGGGGCAGTGCTGCGTGTCGGGTAGCCGCCTCGTCGTTCACCGCTCGGTCGAAGAAGAACTGGTCGAACGCGTGAAGGCGGTACTTGGAAAGGTGCGTGTCGGCGATCCGCTCGACGCGTCCAACCACGTCGGCGCCATCGTCGAAGCGCGGCAGTTCGACAAGATTCGCGGCTTCATCGACGCCGGCACGCGCGATGGTGCGCAACTCGTCTGCGGCGGCACTTCCAGCAACGAAGGCGAGCGCTTCTTTATCCAGCCGACGGTGTTTCGCAACGTGCAACCGGGCAGCACACTCGCCCAGGAAGAAATTTTTGGGCCGGTGCTCTCGGTCACCGCCTTCGATACCTTCGAGCAGGCCATCCAGTTGGCGAACGGCGTGCCGTACGGCCTCGCGGCAAGCATCTGGACTCGCGACCTGCAAGGCGCATTCAAGAGCTTGCGCGAGGTGCAGGCCGGGCGCATCTGGATCAACTGCACGATCACGGGCGGTCCCGAACTGCCGATCGGCGGTGTCAAGCAATCGGGCATCGGTCGCGAGACGGGGCGCTATGGCGTCGAGGAGTACACGGAACTCAAGTCCGTGCATGTTCAACTCGGCAACCGGCCACGCTGGATCGCGTAAGGCCATTTTTCAACGAAAGCGGTCGCTGAGAACCGCGCGCAACGGTTGGGCCACGCGGAAATGCGCGGCCGCGGAACGCAGAATCGGAGACAGCAATGTATGACTATGTGATCGTGGGTGGTGGCCCGGCAGGCTGCGCGTTGGCAGCACGTCTGAGTGAAGACGCAAGCAACCGGGTACTGTTGCTCGAGGCCGGCCCCGCTGATACGAATCCCTACATCCATATGCCCGTCGGCTTCTTCAAGATGACGGGTGGCCCGTTGACATGGGGCTATCGCACCGCGGCGGCAGCCGAGACACAACGCCGCCAGATTCCGTTCGCGCAGGGCCGTGTGCTCGGCGGCGGCAGTTCGATCAATGCGATGGTTTATACGCGCGGCCAGCCGTCCGATTACGACGCCTGGGAGCGCGACGGTTGCACGGGCTGGGGCTTTCGCGACGGCGTGCTGCCCTATCTGCGTCGGATGGAAGACAACGAGCGCCTGTGCAATGAGTATCACGGCGTTGGTGGCCCGCTCGGCGTGTCCGACCTCATCAGCGTCAATGAACTCACCAAGGCCTTCGTCCGCGCCGGTCAGGAAGCCGGCCTGCCGTACAACAGCGACTTCAACGGCGCGCAACAGGAAGGCGTCGGCGTGTATCAGGTCACGCAGCGCAATGGGCGGCGTTGCAGTGCCGCAGTGGGCTATCTGCGGGACGCGCGCGCTCGCAGCAACCTGACGGTGAAGACGAATTGCCTAGTGTCGCGCATCGTGATCGAGAAGGGGCGCGCGGTGGGTGTCGAATTCGCCGACCAGCACTCGCGGACGAACGTTGTCGTTGCGCGGGCCGAGCGCGAAGTGATCGTGACGGCGGGTGCGATCGGTTCTCCCAAGTTACTGATGCTCTCCGGCATTGGCCGACCCGCGGCCTTGGAGCGCGCGGGCGTCAAGCCGTTGCATTCGCTCAATGGCGTCGGTGAGAACCTGCAGGATCATTTCGACATTGATATCGTGTACGAGCTCAACGGCCACTATAGCCTCGATAAGTACGCGAAGAAGCACATGATGCTGCTCGCCGGCCTCGAATACAAAATCTTCAACAAGGGTCCGGTCACGTCGAACATCGCGGAGGGCGGGGCGTTCTGGTATTCCGACAGCAGCGTGCCGACGCCCGATCTGCAGTTCCACTTCCTGCCCGGGGCTGGCGTCGAGGCCGGCGTGCCGCCTGTTCCGTCAGGTTCGGGTTGCACGCTCAATTCATATTTCCTGCGCCCGAGAAGCCGTGGCAGCGTAACGCTGCACAGCGCGGATCCCGCCGATGCGCCCGTCATCGATCCCGCTTATATCCGCGATCCCTATGACCTGAAGGTCGCCGTGGAAGGCATTCGTCAAAGTCGCGAAATCATGACGCAGAACGCATTGCGCAAGTTCATCAAAAGCGAGCACTTCCCTGGCGGAACTGTGCGCACGCAGGCGCAATACGAAGAGTACGCGCAGCAATACGGGCGCACCGGGTATCACCCGGTTGGTACCTGCAAGATGGGTGTGGACGACATGTCCGTGGTCGATCCGCAGTTGCGGGTACACGGCATCGAAGGTCTGCGCGTCGCAGATTCATCCGTCATGCCACGCATCGTCAGTTCGAACACCAATGCGCCGACACTGATGATCGCAGAGAAAGCGTCGGACCTGATTCGCGGGCGCGTAGCGGCGCAGGCGCCGGCGGCAGGCCAGTTGGCCAGCTATTCCGGCCGGGCAGTGCCCGTTGCCGCCGCGACGCTGGCGTAGGGTTGGGCCGCACGGCCTGAGAGGGAGAGTTCTGGTATCGAACTCCATAACAATGAGTAACTATCTATATATTTATTGGAAGGAGACATCATGTCCAAACACGATCAACACTCGGCTCTTTCACGCCGTGACTTCATCAAGCTCGGTGCAGGGGCGGCCTTTGCCATGGTAGGCAGCAGTGTTTCGGGTTTATCGCTCGGTGCGGGCCAGACCACCCTGGCCTGCTCGTTCCGGTCGCTAACGAACCCGTATCACGCGGCCTTCAACAAGGGCGCGCAAAGCTTCGCGGCAAGCGTCGGCTTGCCGTATGTGCCGCTCACCACTGAAGGGAGCTCCGAGAAGGGCATCGCGGATATTCGCGCACTGCTGCAACGAACGGGCGGCAATCTCGTGCTCAACGTCGATCCGAATGATTCCGCCGATGCGCGCGTGATCGTCGAGGCCTGCTCGAAAGCGGGCGCGTTCGTCACGACTATCTGGAACAAGCCGAAGGATCTGCATCCGTGGGACGTGAACCCGAACTATGTAGCCCATCTTTCCTATGACGGCGTCGCGTACGGTGAAGAAACCGCCACGCAACTGTTCAAGCAGATGGGCGGCAAGGGAGGCGTCGTCGCGCTTGGCGGCATTTTCAGCAACGTGCCGGCGATCGAGCGTAAGGCCGGGCTCGACGCGGCGCTGAAGAAGTTTCCTGGCATCCAGCTGCTCGATTTCCAGGTCGCGGACTGGAACTCGCAAAAGGCGTTTCCGATCATGCAGGCGTGGATGACGCGATTCAACTCGAAGATCAAAGGCGTGTGGGCCGCGAACGACGACATGGCGCTTGGCGCGATCGAGGCACTGCGCGCCGAAGGTCTCGCAGGCCAGATGCCCGTGACGGGCATGGACGGCACGCCACCCGGTCTGAGCGCGATCAAGGCCGGTGAGCTGGTCGCTTCCGTCGACTGGGATCCGTACTGGCTGGGTGGCATCGGTCTCGCAATGGGTCTTCAGGCGAAGGAGAAAAAGATCGACGTGGCAGCGCTGCCTAAAGACCGGCGCGAGTCCTATTGCAAGGCAACGTTCGTGACCAAGGCTAACGTCCAGGACGTGCTGAAACGCGCGGCTGCGCCTGGCGGCGAATGGAACAATCTCTATGCCCGCGTCGCGGGTCCAGTGGTGTATCGATGAACAAGCTGACCTTGGCGCCCACCCGGCAGGCCGTGCCCACAAAAACAACCGGGACCCCGATCGTATCGAAGCAGGCACTCGTGCGACGATTTGCACCGCTGCTGGTGCTGGTGGCGCTCGGTCTTTGCATCGGCGCGCTGAACCGCGACTTCTTCGATCCGATGAACCTGTCACGGATTGCGATAGGTGCCGCGATTCCTCTCACCATCGCACTCGGTGCCGCGTTCGTCATTCAGCTCGGCAGCATCGACCTGTCGGCCGAAGGCATCGTCGCGGTCGCAGCGATTGCGGTATCGATGCTGGTCGAGAACTCGTACAACGACAACCACTTCGGGCTGTGGGTGCTGGCCGTGGCGATTGCCGCAGGTACCGCGCTGGGTCTTGCCAACGGCGTGCTGCACGTGTTTCTGCGCATTCCGTCGTTCATCACGACACTGGCGATCGGCTTCGTTGCAACGGGGATCGGTACGGCGTGGCTGTCGGGGAACACGATCCGTGTGAGCGACCCTTCGCTGCGCGCCATCTCGATTACGCGCTATCTGGGTCTGCCTCTGTCGGTCTGGATCGCGATATCGATGCTCGGGATTGCGTGGTTTGTCTACAAACACACACTGCTCGGCCGACACACGCTCGCAATCGGTGGCGGGGAGGATCTCGCGCGGCTAAGTGGGGTGCGGGTATCGCGCGTGCGCATCGCGGTGTTCGCGCTGGCAGGCGCTTTCTATGGCGTGGCGGGCATCCTCGCTGTTGCGCAATACGGGCAGGGACACGCACGCATTGCCGATGGTCAGTTGTTCGTTGCGATTACCGCAATCGTAGTGGGCGGTACTTCGCTCGCAGGCGGCAACGGCAGCCCGATGAACACATTGATCGGCACGCTGATCGTGATTGTGCTCGGCAACGGCATGGTGCTGCTCGGTGTGCCGCCCTACGTGCAACAGGGCATCCAGGGTGTATTGATCATAGCGGCCGTGACCCTCGCGCTCAATCGCTCGCGCCGGCGCATCGTCAAATGAGCGTGAGGAGAACAGACATGCTTTCACTGAAGAACGTCACCAAGCGCTTTCCGGGTGTGCTCGCCCTGGACGACGTATCGATTGAAGTCAGGCCGAATGAAATCGTCGGTCTGATTGGCGAAAACGGCGCGGGCAAGTCCACGCTGATGAAACTCCTGACGGGTGCATACCGTCAGGACTCGGGCGAGATCGAGCTTGGCGGCAAGCCGCTCGTGATCCGCAACCCGCGCGACGCGACGTCCAAGGGTATCGCGATGGTCTATCAGGAGCAATCGATCCTGCCGAATCTGACCGTTGCCGAGAACCTGTTCCTCGGTCGCGAAGAAGACTTCGTCACCTTCGGCCGGATGAACTGGGCAAAGCTCAAGCGCGCCGCGAAGAAGGAACTCGCCACGGTGCGTCTGGACGTTGATCCGCTGACGCTGTGCGAGGACCTGTCATTTGGCCAGCGACAGATGGTGGAACTCGCGCGAGCTTTGTCGCTTGCTAGCCGCACGGGCGGCACGCCGATCATCCTGCTCGATGAGCCAACTTCTGTGCTCGAAGCCGGGGAGATCGAAATCCTGTTCGGGCTAGTGCGTGAACTCAAATCGCGTGCGTCGTTCGTGTTCGTATCGCACCGGCTCGATGAACTGCTGTCGCTCAGCGACCGCGTGTATGTGATGAAGGATGGGAAGGTGGTGTCGGAGATGTCGTCGGGCAATGCGTCGGTGACGAAGCTCCACGAACTGATGGTCGGCCGGTCCCTGCATAGCGAGTACTACCGCGAGAACCTGCAAAAGCCTTGCCGCGCGGAGGTCGCACTGTCGGTGCGCCATGCGTCGCTGCGGCACGTGCTCAACGACGTTTCCTTCGATGTCCACTGCGGCGAAGTGTTCGGTGTCGCGGGCGTGGTCGGGTCCGGGCGCGAGGAACTGTGCCGGATCATTGCGGGGCTGGAAAAGCTCGACGCGGGGGAGGTGATGGTCGGTAAGACCCGTCTGAAGCCGCAGGCCAATCATGCCGTCGCGCTTGGCATCGGATACGTTCCGCGTGAGCGAAAGGTCGAGGGGCTCGTCACCCAGATGAGCGTTGCGCAAAACCTCACGTTGCCGCGTCTTGGCGCCGTTAGTCGTGGTGGCGTGGTGCGCAAGGCGAGCGAACGCGCGCTTGCCAACGAATGGATTCAGCGGCTACACATCAAGACGCCAGGGCCTGATGCATCCTGCCGCAACCTGTCGGGCGGCAACCAGCAGAAGGTGGTGCTCGCGAAATGGCGTTTTGCAGGCAGCCGGATTCTCGTGCTCGATCATCCGACGCGCGGCCTCGATGTCGGTGCAAAAGAAGAGGTCTATCAACTCATCCGCGAACTGACAGCGGAGGGTGTCGCCGTCGTGCTAACGGGCGATACGCTCGAAGAAATTCTCGGGCTTAGCCACCGCGTGATGGTCATGCGAGACGGCCGCGCCGAAAAGGTGCTGCCATGCGAGGTTGGGCACAAGCCCTCGCAGGTCGAAATCGTCGAACACATGGTCTGAGGTCAACATGCCACAACTGAACCCATCACTCGCGGCGAAGCTGCGCGACAACGCGCCCTTTCTCGCACTCATCGTGCTGTACGTGTTGATTGAAATCGCGCAGCCGAGCTTTCTGGCACCTTCGACGCAACTCGGCTTGCTCGCCGACAGTTCGACGCTGTTCATCATGGCGGCCGGCACGACCTTTGTCGTGTTGCTCGGTAGCATCGACCTGTCGCTGCAATCCGTGGCGTCACTTGCGAGCGTGATCGTGGCGATGCTGCTGCCACGTTACGGAGCGATGGCTGCCGTCGTCGCACTCGCTGCGTCGTTTGGCATTGGCCTGCTTAGCGGCTTGATCCAGACCATGCTGCGCATTCCGTCCTTCATCGCGACGCTTGCGGTGGGCGGGATTGCGTCGGCGGCTGCGTTGACGCTCTCCGGCACGCGCTCCATCGCTATCAGCGACGAGATGCGCAACGCTTCGCTCGGCTGGACCACGGGCACTTCGTTCGGTGTGCCGCATGAAATCCTGCTTGGCGTCGCAGTGTTTGCGTTCTGTCTGTTTCTGCATCGATCGACGGTATTCGGCCGCCACGCTGACGCGATCGGTGCCGGCGAGCCTGCGGCGATCGCTTCGGGTGTGCGCGTCTGGGTGACCAAATGCCTGGTGTTCGGCACGTCGTCTTTCTTTGCCGGGCTTGCGGGTGTCGTCATGGCAGGCCGGCTGGGCAGCGGTTCGCCAACGCTGGCAGATCAGTTCCTGCTTCCCGCCATCGCCGCAGTGATCGTCGGCGGGACGGCGCTGACGGGTGGCGCGGGCGGCATCGGCAGGACCCTGGTGGGTGCGCTCCTCGTGTCGGTCGCGCGCGTGGGCATGACATTCGTTGGCATTAGCGTGTTCGCGCAGCAGATCGTGTTCGGACTGATCCTGATCGTCGCGGTGACGGTGGCGTTCGATCGTTCGAAGGTGCTGGTCATCAAGTGAGATTCGACCCGGCCCGTTGCGCGCCGGCTTTTGTTGAAGGAAGAGGTTGCACATGAAAATTCTGGTCACGGTCAAAAGAGTGGTCGATTACAACGTCAAGGTTCGCGTGAAGTCGGATGGAAGCGGCGTCGATATCGCGAACGTGAAGATGTCGATGAATCCGTTCGACGAGATCGCCGTTGAAGAAGCGGTTCGCCTGAAGGAAGCGGGCGTGGCGACGGAAGTCGTTGCGGTGTCGTGCGGCGCGACGCAGTGTCAGGAGACGCTGCGCACGGCGCTAGCCATTGGAGCGGATCGCGGGATTCTCGTTGAGTCGACGGAAGAATTGCAGCCACTCGCGGTCGCGAAGATTCTCAAGGCGCTTGTCGACAAGGAACAGCCGCAACTGGTGATTCTCGGCAAGCAGGCCATCGACGACGATTCGAATCAGACGGGTCAAATGCTGGCCGCGTTGGCTGGCTTGCCGCAGGCGACGTTTGCATCGAAGGTCGTGGTTGCGGACGGCAAAGCTACGGTGTCGCGTGAAGTCGATGGCGGCGCGGAAACGCTCTCGCTCAAGCTGCCTGCAGTCGTCACCACTGATCTGCGTCTGAATGAGCCGCGCTACGTTACGCTGCCGAACATCATGAAGGCGAAGAAAAAGCCATTGGAGACGCTGAAACCTGCCGATCTCGGCGTCGATGTCGCACCGCGCCTGAAGACGGTGAAAGTCGCCGAGCCGCCGAAGCGCTCAGCCGGCGTGATGGTGCCGGACGTGAAGACGCTGGTCGAGAAGCTCAGGAACGAAGCCAAAGTACGCTAAGGACGGTTGAAATGACGATTCTGGTAATTGCAGAACACGACAACGCATCGATCAAGGCCGCAACGCTGAACACGGTTGCCGCTGCGTCGAAGATCGGCGGTGATATTCACGTGCTGGTTGCGGGTTGCAATGCGCAGGGCGCAGCCGACGCCGCCGCGAAGATCGCGGGCGTTTCCAAGGTGCTGCTCGCCGACGCGCCGCAACTCGCCGACGGACTGGCTGAGAACATCGAAGGCACGGTGCTGAATATCGCGAGGGACTATTCGCATATCCTGGCGCCCGCTACCGCTTACGGCAAGAACATCGCGCCGCGCATTGCCGCGCATCTCGACGTCGCGCAGGTCAGCGACATCACGGCTGTGGGTAGCGCCGATACATTCGAGCGCCCCATCTACGCTGGCAACGCGATCGCGACAGTGCAATCGGGCGATCCCGTCAAGGTCATCACCGTGCGTACGACGGGCTTCGACCCCGTGGCGGCCGAAGGCGGCAGCGCGTCGATCGAGAAAATCCAAGCCGCGGCAGACGCGGGGATGTCCGCGTTCGTAAACCGCGAATTGACGAAGCTGGACCGGCCGGAACTGACATCGGCTTCGGTCATCGTGTCGGGTGGCCGTGGACTGGGGAACGGCGAGAACTACACGAAGGTGCTCGAACCCCTGGCGGACAAACTCGGTGCGGCGTTGGGCGCGTCGCGTGCCGCCGTAGATGCGGGCTTCGTTCCGAATGACTATCAGGTCGGCCAGACGGGCAAGATCGTCGCGCCGCAGTTGTACGTGGCCGTCGGCATTTCCGGCGCGATCCAGCATCTGGCCGGCATGAAAGACAGCAAGGTCATCGTCGCCATCAACAAGGATCCAGAAGCGCCGATCTTCAGCGTCGCCGACTATGGTCTGGCTCAGGATCTGTTCGAAGCCGTGCCAGAGTTGACGGCGCTTATCTGAAGTAGCTTCGTAGAGGACGTACCGATGCGTAAAAGTCGAATTGCGATCGTTGGCGCCGGTCTGGCCGCAACACCTCACGCGCTTGCACTAAACGAGCTGAACGACGAAGTGGAGGTGGTGGGCGTAGTCGGCCGGTCGGCCGAACGGCTGGAGCGCTTCGCCAACACGTATGGCTTCCCGATTGCCAGCTCGTTCAACGCCGTATTGGATGATGCACGTGTCGATGCCGTTCTGGTGCTGACGCCGCCGCACACGCATCTCGAACTCGTCGAGCAGGCCGCTGCCGCGCGCAAGCATGTACTGCTTGAAAAGCCGCTCGACATATCGATGCCTCGCGCAGAACGCGCGGTCGAGGTCTGTCGCAAGGCCGGTGTTCAACTCGTTGTGGTCTTCCAGAATCGCTTTCGTCCCGCTGTTGAGCGGCTTGCAACGCTCGCGAAGAGCGGCGCACTGGGCGCCATCGCCTATGCCGGGGTCGATCTGCGCTGGTGGCGGCCCCAGTCCTACTACGATGAGCCCGGTCGCGGGACGTATGCCCGCGATGGGGGCGGCGTGCTGCTGACGCAGGCCATTCATTCGCTCGACATTCTGATGTGGCTGGCGGGAGACGTATCAACGGTAGTCGGTGCAACGGCAACAACAGCTTTGCATTCGATGGAAGCAGAAGACTTCGCGAGCGCCACACTCACGTTCGAAAGCGGCGCCGCCGGTCACGTGCTTGCGACGACGGCGGCGTATCCAGGTTTTCCTGAGCGAATTGAGCTGATCGGCACCAATGGGACAGCGGTTCTCGAAGGGGGACATCTGCGCGCGTTTTTCCACGATGGTCGTGTCGATGAATTTCATGATCCTTCGTCGTCGGGATTTGGCGCAAAGCCGATGGACTTTTCCCATACGGCCCATCGCGATTTGCTGAAGGATTTTCTACGCGCGATTCGCGAGGACCGCAGCCCTTTGGTAACCGGCGACGATGCGCTGCGCGTGCAGCGTCTGATCGAACGCATTACCGCACAGACAGGACGCCGCCCGTGACGCACATCGATGGAGAAACACGGATCGTTGCCATTCTGGGCGACCCCATCGCGCAGGCAAAGTCGCCGCAACTCTTCAATGCTTTCTTCGAACGGCACGGCGTGAATGCGGCCCTCGTACCGTTTCACGTGCCCGCTGCGGACCTTGGCCTTGTGCTCGATGGGCTGCATGGCATCGTCAACCTGGCCGGTGTGGTCGTGACGGTGCCGCACAAGCTCCAGGCGACCGCTTACGCGGCGCGATTGTCGGAAGCGGCGCAGCAAACTGGCGCGGTCAACTGTCTACGGCGCGAAGCCGACGGTTCCTGGACGGGCGCGATGTTCGACGGTGCCGGCTTCGTCAAAGGCCTGCTTGGTCGTGCGCATGTGGTTCGCGGCAAATCGGCGCTGATTGTCGGTACAGGCGGCGCGGGTGTGGCAGTCGCGCATGCGCTGATCGACGCGGGTATCGCATCGCTCGATCTCTTCGACAGCAATGCAACGTCGTTGCAGCGGCTCACGCAGGCATTACAGGGGCGTGGGAGCGGCGTGGTCGTCGGAGAGAGTGCGGCGCGCGCTCGGGCCGGTCACGATTTCGTCGTCAACGCGACGCCATGTGGCATGCGCGCTGGCGATCCACTTCCGATCGACCTCGCCGATGCTGGTCCGCATGCCGTCATCGCCGACCTGATCATGAAGCCGGCCCAAACGCGCCTGCTGGAAGAAGCGGAAGCCCGAGGTTTAGCCACCCATCCGGGGCGGCATCTGCTCGAAAGCTCGGTCGAAGAGATGGTCGCGTTTCTAGGTCTGCTTGCGCAATCGCAAGAACGTTCAACAGCCGCCTGCAAGGCAGAGATCGAATCTCCGTAAGGCGGCGAAAAGGCTTCGGGAAAACCCCCTTTGATTGCTCCAGGATCGGGGCATAGTATGAGTCGTAAGTAACTATCCGGTGGGTTATGAAATAAGTCCGGAGATAGCCGATTTTCCTTCGCAACGAGTTGCATCGGACCAGACCACGCGCGAAAGCGCCGACTCTGGTCGACAGGAGATAACGATGAATCCAGCAGAAAAGCGCAAATGGCCGCGCTCGGGACTCGAAACAACGCTAATGGGCTTCGGCGCCGCGCCGATCGGCAACATCTTCCGGCCGATCACGGAGGAGGATTCCGCGGCCCTGATCAAGGCCGCCTGGGACGCCGGCGTGCGGTATTTCGACACCGCTCCCATGTACGGCCATGGTTTGAGCGAAGCTCGCTGCGGGCAGGGGTTGCGCTGGTATCCGCGCGACCAATATGTGCTGTCGACGAAGGTGGGACGGCTTCTCAAGCCCCGCAAGCGCGCGGAAATCGACTTTACGCCGTGGGTCGACGGCCTGCCGTTCGAAATGAAGTTCGACTACAGCTACGACGGTGTCATGCGGTCGATCGAGGACAGCCTGCAGCGACTGGCGTTGGAGCACATCGACATCGCACTGATCCACGACATCGACAGCTATACGCATGGAGACAGGCAGCCGGAAATGTTCGAGGCGGCCATGTCGGGCGCGGCGAAGGCGCTGCTGAAGTTGCGCGACGAAGGCGTCGTGAAGGCGGTAGGCGTGGGCGTGAACGAATGGCAGGTTGCGCATGAGGCCATCAAATGCAACGACTTCGACTGTCTGCTGCTCGCCGGACGTTACACGCTGCTCGAGCAGGACGCGCTCGATGGCTTCCTGCCTCTGTGTGAGGAGCGGCAGGTGTCGGTCATCCTGGGTGGCGGCTACAACAGCGGCATCCTCGCGACGGGCGCGGTTCCCGGCGCGAAATACAACTATTCGGCCGCGCCCGATACGGTTCTCGAACGGGTACGCAAGATCGAGGAAGTGTGTCGGGAATACTCGGTGCCTTTGAAAGCGGCGGCGCTGCAGTTCGTCCTCGCCCACCCGGCAATACCCACCAACATTCCCGGCGTGCGCACGGTCGCCCAACTGGAAGACAACCTGCAAACGTTCCGGGCACAGATCCCGTCCGCTTTCTGGGCCGAACTGAAGCGTCGTGAGCTGATCCGGCAGGACGCGCCCACTCCTCAATAGCGTTTCGTCGCCAACCCGCAATCGGGTAGCAAAGAACGTCTCACGGGTTCCGCGCCCGCCTCCTCCACCGCGCGATTGCGTGGCGGATGGGACAGGTCGTGCCCGCGTTTCAATGTCAGGGAGAAGTCATGAAAGCTGCTGTACTTGTTGCTCCGATGCAGTTCGAGCTGCGCGACGTGCCTGTTCCCGATTGCGGCGCGTCCGATGTGCTCATCAAGGTCGAGCGCTGCGGGATTTGCGGAACCGATTTGCACATCTATCACGGCAACTACTCAAGCGACCGTCTGCCGTTGATCCCGGGACACGAGTTCTCCGGGACGATCGCCGAAGTTGGCTCAGCCGTTAAAGGGCTAAAGGTCGGTCAGGCGGTCACCGCCGACATCAATCTCGGTTGCCGCAGCTGCTTCTATTGCCGCAAGAACGAGATTCTCAACTGCACGCAGATGGTTCAGCTCGGCATCCATGTGAATGGCGGCATGGCCGAGTACGTGCGCGTGCCGGCCTATGCGGTCGTCCCGTTGCCCGCGGCGATGCCCGTTGAAGAAGGCGCGATGGTCGAGCCGCTTTCGTGCATCGTGCGCGCGTTTCGCAAGGGCCATCTGCGGCTTGCCGAGAGTGTGCTGGTCATCGGCGCGGGACCGATCGGCCAGATGCATATGCAGCTCGCCGTCCGTGCGGGCGCGGCGCCTGTCATTGTCGTCGAGCCGAATGAGCAGCGGGCGCGACTCGCAAAAGAACTGGGCGCGGATATGGTCGTGACCGACCCCGCCCAGCTCGAGGCCACGGTGCGCGGCGCAACCAATGGACGCGGCGTCGATGTCGCGATTGAAAGCGTCGGTTCCACCGAACTATACGAAAAGGCATTCACGCTGATCCGTCCTGGCGGCCGCGTGATTGCGTTCGGACTCGCCAAGCCGGGTCATACGTTCAGGATTTCCGCGCTCGACTTCGTGCTGCGCGAGCAGGGCGTGCAAGGCAGTGTCGCCGGCATGGGCGACGACATGCACGAAGCCGCGACCCTGCTCGGCTACAGGCGCGTGAACGTTGCGCCGTTTCTTACCACGATCTATCGACTCGATGACGTTCAGGCGGCGTTCAAGCGCCTTGCCGAAGACAGGAACGTATTGAAGATCCAGTTGCAGGTCGCATGAATTGCCCGGGCCGCCGCAGCGGTTCGAAGTCGTGTCAACGCGGTGTCGTTTCGCTCAGCAGAGGCAGTCCATGAAAGCTCTTGAAGTGAAGGGAATCAGCAAGTCCTACCCCGGTGTACGAGCGCTGGATCGCATCGAGTTTTCATGCAGCCGTGGATCCGTGCATGCGCTGGTTGGAGAAAACGGTGCGGGCAAATCAACGCTAATCAAGATTCTGAGCGGCGCCACTGCACCCGATGAGGGCGAACTGTTACTCGACGGCAAATCCTACTCACCGGCATCGCCGAGCGAAGCAGCGACGGTGGGCGTATCGACGATTTATCAGGAGTTCAACCTGATCCCCGGCTTGAGCGTTGCCGAGAATATTTTTCTGGGCCGTGAACGGATCAGTCGCGGCTTGCTCGATGCCGCATCCATGCGCAGCGAAGCGAAGGCGCTGCTCGCGCGCATCGGTGCACCGATCGACGTGCGAAGGCGTGTCGGCACACTGTCGGTAGCTGAACAGCAGCTCGTCGAGATCGCGAAGGCGCTCGCCGTCTCAGCGCGCGTGCTGATCATGGATGAACCGTCCGCGACGCTTTCCGATCGTGAGATGACCCTGCTCTATAACGTCGTGCGAACCCTGTCGCGCGATGGAGTGACGATTCTCTATGTGTCGCACCGGATGGATGAGATTTTCGACCTTTGCGACACCTGCACGATCATGAAAGACGGTCGCTCGGTCTGCACGCACAAGGTGGCGGACCTCGATCGCGCGTCTCTGATACGGCTCATGGTGGGCCGCGAAGTCGATACACGCTTTCCTGATCGGCGCGACAACGGCGACGAACCTGCTGCGCAGATCGTGCTCGATGTAAAGGCGCTGCGACTCGCGGAACGCGTAAAGGACGTCACTTTTAGCATACGTGCCGGTGAGATCGTTGGTCTCGCGGGACTCGTGGGTGCGGGACGTACGGAAGTGGCTCGTGCGATCTTCGGACTCGACGACATCGCGTCGGGCGAGATATCGCTGCGAGGGCGCGCACATCGCCCGAAGACGCCCGCCGAGGCGATCGAATCAGGCGTCGCATTGGTGCCGGAGGATCGCAAGGCTCAAGGGCTGGTGCTCGGCCTCAGCATCCGCGAGAACGCGATGCTTCCCACACTCAAGAGCATTTGTCGCTTCGGCTTCGTTAGCCGACGCCGCGAACAGTTACGAGTGGCGTCCGTGTGCCGGCAACTCGCGGTGTCGGCATCGAGCGCGGAAGTGCCCGTCGGAACTTTGTCGGGTGGCAATCAGCAGAAGGTCGTGTTCGGCAAATGGATTGCCCACGACTACACACTTCTGATTCTCGACGAACCGACGCGGGGCGTTGATGTCGGCGCGAAGGTCGAGTTCTACAGGTTGATTGACGAGATTGCCCGCTCTGGCAAGGCGGTTCTGTTGATCTCCTCGGAAATGCCTGAACTCCTGGGCATGGCGGACCGCATCGTCGCGCTGCGTGATGGCGTAGTGACGGGGGAAGCTTCCGCTCATGGCGCAACAGAAGAGTCGGTCCTTCAAATGATAGCGAGGTAAATCATGGCATTCGCAGAACCTATGTCGGGCACCGCTTCGAGCGGAAGATTTTCAGGCGGCGCGTATCGGCGCATTGAGCTCATCCAGCGCTTTGGCATTCTCGCCATCTTCATGCTCCTGTGCGTGACGGCGGCAGTGTCATCGCCTTACTTTCTCACGGCCGAAAACCTGTTGAATGTCGTACGCCAGGTGTCGGTGGTGGGACTGACATCGCTGGGCATGACGTTCGTGATATTGACGGCGGGCATCGATCTTTCCGTCGGATCGATTCTCGCGCTCACGACGCTCGCCATTGCGGGTCTCAAGCCATATGGGCCGGTGGCATCGCTCGCGGGCGGCCTCGCAATCGCGCTGATTTGCGGGTGGGCCAACGGCGTTGTCACGACCAAAGGCCGTATCCAGCCGTTCATCGTCACGCTTGGCATGATGACGGCGCTTGTCGGCGTCGGACTCGCTTATTCCGATGGTCAGCCGGTCATTGGTGTTCCGGCGTCGCTTGCATGGATTGGACGTGGACGCCTCGCAGGCGTGCCCGTTCAGGCGCTGCTTTTCATCGTGATGGCGGTGGCATCGGCGGTAATTCTGAGAATGACGCGCTACGGAAGGCACGTGTATGCCGTGGGCGGCAATGCGGAAGCCGCGCGGCTGTCGGGCGTACCTGTCGACAGGATTCGCTTGATTGCCTACTGCCTTTCCGGGTTGTTCGCGGGGCTCGGCGGTCTCGTGATGTCGACGCAACTGAACATCGGTGAAGCGAACCTCGGAAAGGGGCTTGAACTCGATGCGATTGCCGCTGTAGTGGTCGGTGGTACGAGTCTGTCGGGTGGCGCGGGTGGCATCGGAGGCACGATCGTTGGTGTCTTGCTGATCGGCGTGCTGAACAACCTTCTCAATCTGCTCAACATCCCTGCCTATACGCAGTTGATCGTCAAGGGCGCAATTATTGTCGGCGCGGTGTTGATCCACGCGCAACTCAGTCGTTCAAAGGGCCGATAGACCGGTCGTAAATCCCAGGAGACAACGATGTTCAACACGAAGCTGATGCAGATAGCGGCAGCCACGACTCTTGCATTCGGATGTGTCGCGAGCGCGCTCGCTGCCGACACGATTGGCCTTTCGCAGGAGAGTCTCGATCATCCGTGGCTCGCGACCCAGCGCAAGCAGATCAACGACGCTGCCGCCGCGGCCGGCGTACGTGTGCTCGCCACCGACGGGCAGGGCAATGTCGCGGGCCAGATCGCAGGCATCGAAGACATGGAGTCGAAGGGGATCAAGCTTCTTCTGGTGCAGGCCGGGAAAGCAGAGGGTTTGCGTCAGGAGCTGGCGTCGCTAAAGGAGCGAGGCGTGCAGTACATGTTCGTCGGCAAGCCGATCGAGAACGCGGGCGCAATCACAATGGTATCGGGAGATAACCGCGCACTGGGTGTGGATGCCGGTCAGTACATCGTCGAAACGCTGACAAAAAAATACGGCAAGCCCAAAGGCAACATCGTATTGCTCGAAGGCATTCCAGGTGACGAGACATCCGTGAACCGGATAGGCGGCGTTACGTCGGTGACCGGGAAATCCGCGGACATCAAGGTAATCGCGAAACAACCGGCCGATTACCGCCGGCCGAAAGCCTACGCTGTGATGCAGAACATCCTGCAGGCGCATCCGGCCGGCACGGTCGACCTTGTATTCGCCGCGAACGGCGAGATGGCGCTCGGCGCGATCCAGGCGATCAAGGAGAGCGGCCGGTCGAGCGAGATCAAGGTGTTGGGCCTCGACGGGCAGAAGGAAGAGTTTGAAGCGATCCGGGCCGGTGACGAAGCTGCCACGTGGCTGTATCCGCCCGCTGGAACTGAAAGCATGGCAGTCGCGATAAAGATCCTGAAAGGGGAGAAGGTGCCGCCCAAGGTTGTGTTGCCAACTGTGCGGGTCACGAAGGAAAACATTGACTCGGTGAAGCCGGCCTTCTAACACGGCCGACGAAATTACTTCAGTCGCTGAAACGCGCAGATCTCTTCTGGCGTTCGGCAACTCGCATTTCAGATCCCGCGAACATCGGGATCTACGAACGTTAAAGGGGTAGCGGATGGATCGAACAAGATTTCGGTGGCGTATTTGCGCCTTGCTTTTTTTCGCAACGACGATCAATTACCTTGACCGGCAAGTCCTCGGCCTGTTGAAGCCCGAACTCGCGATGCGTTTCAACTGGACCGAAACCGAATATAGCTACATGGTGGTGGTGTTTACTGCCTGCTATGCGATCGGCTTGATCCTCTCCGGAAAACTGGTCGACAAGTACGGCGTGAAGCTAGGGTACGGGATATGCGTGCTTGTCTGGAGCATTGCCGCCTGCGGACATTCCCTCGTGCGCAACACGCTTGGCTTTTCCTTCATGCGTGCGTTGCTTGGCCTGGCGGAGTCGGGAAATTTTCCGGCAGCTGTCAAGGCGGTTTCCGAATGGTTTCCGAGAAGAGAACAGGCACTGGCGGTTGGCATCCTGACTTCCGGCACCAGCATCGGTGCGGTGGCCGCGCCAGCGCTGGTGCCTTGGCTCGCTGCGTCCTACGGGTGGCAAGCCGCATTTCTCGTCACGGGGTTGACAGGGTTCGTCTGGCTAGGCTTCTGGTATTTGATGTACTACGCGCCACAAAAGCACAAGGCGATCTCAGTGGAAGAGTTGAAATACATCAACGAGAATCGAGCCGGGGATGACGACAAGGGACCATCTGTGAACTGGATTTCGCTGTTGAAGATCCGGCCCACGTGGGCGTTTGTCATGGGCAAGCTGCTGACAGACCCGATATGGTGGTTCATGCTGTTCTGGCTCCCTTCGTATTTTTCTTCCCGATACCATCTTGATCTTAAGAATCTAGGGTTGCCGCTGGTGGTCGTTTATGTAGCGACCTCGATTGGCAGTATATCGGGCGGGTGGCTATCGTCGCGCCTGATCGCTCGCGGATGGGATGTCACTCGCGCACGTCAGATCACCATGCTTGGATTGGCGTTCCTCGTGGTACCCATAGCGTTTTCGCCCTGGATCGACAACATGTGGGCAATGGTTGGACTTCTCAGCCTTGCCGCCGCAGCACACCAGGGCTGGTCTGCGAATCTGTTCACGACCGCGTCGGACATGTTCCCGAAGAGGCTCGTGGGATCGATTGTCGGAATGGGAGGCATGGCTGGCGCAATTGGTGGAACTGTCTTTCCCTTGTTCGTCGGTGCGCTCCTTGATCACTTCAAGGCTCTCGGAAACGTCAATGCGGGCTACAACATATTGTTTGCTATATGTGGGTCGGCATACGTGATCGCATGGACTATCATGCGCCTGATTCGGTCTTCGAATCCGCGAACGGACCTTGGGTCCATGCCAGCCGATTCGGTGACTTGATTGCAGTCTGAGGTTAATGCCGGAGCCGTTCAAACATCGAATGGATTGGCGTCTTCATGTGCCAGCCTAACGCTACCGAGAAGAAAGAAATCTGGGGCGGCGTGCCATTCGACACGTCGCGCGAATGTCGAGTAGCGGGGGATTGGATGGCTGCGCTGACATCGCCAACCTCTCCACCGAAGGCGTGGTTCTCTTCTCCTCAGATGAGCACTGAGCGTGGGCAGGAATAGAACGGCTGCACAATCTGCGCGTAAATGCATTGAAGGTTCGTAGGTCGGCTGTAGCTGGTTTGCGAATGTCCGTTGTGCCCTCGGAAGCGGCCTTTGGCTCTACAGCAGAGCGAACGGCTGATGTGGGTCGAAGATCGACTACTCCGCAAAGTGCGCAATCGATCTCTCTTCTTTGAAGAGGAGATTGTCATGGAAACGCTACTTCTTCCGGCACTCGTCGTGTGCCATGGAACAAGGGGAGGTTGACCCGAGGTAGATGACGCGCTCGAGATGGCCGAGCAAACCGAAGTCTGATAGCCGTTGGCCGGTGAGCGGGTGCTTGCCGGCCAGTTGCCGCCGTTCGCCATCGACGTTACACGGTCATTCGAACGGCCATTCCCCATCACGCAGCGGACGTTCGGTCGGGCGAGCAAAATGCCTTCGCGGGTCACGCGTCACTGCGCAAGTCGTCGCTATGCCGCTTATGTATTGAAGACATTGGCGGCACCGCGCTTGAATGCAGCAGCGTCTTGCGGAAATGCTCTACCAGTGGTCTCAGGTTGACCCGATGCCACGCCGCCCATAGCGCCGTCCGATAACTGAGCCACGACAGTTCATGCAGCACCACGCCAGCGGGCGCATGGCGCCGCAGGCTTTGCTGGATCATCGTGACGCCGAGGCCCGCCGCGACGAGACCGAGTGCAGCCAGCGGCTCGGTGGCTTCCATCGCGATATCGGGTGTGAACCCGGCTTTCGCGCATGCTGCAATGAAATTATCGTGGCGCAGCGCGCCTTCTTCGTACATCACAGCAATCCACTTCTGCGCCGCCAGATCGTCCGGTGTGAAGCGCGACGCGTTCGCCAGCGGATGGTCCTCGGGAATCGCGAGCAGCATGGGATCGTCGAGCACTAGCGCTGATTCGAGGTCCGGGTCGTCGGACGATAGCGGCTCGCAAACGAGCGCGATATCGAGGCTGCGCTGACGCAAGCCGGTTAGCTGATCGGCCGACCGGTAGCTGTAAAGGGCGATGTGTACGTCGGGCTTCTGCGCGCGCAGTTGCCGCAGCGCGCGAGGCAACACGCCGGAGTGCATCGCGTTCTCCAGATAGCCGATGCACAGCCCCCCTTCGTCGCCGCGCCCAAGACGCCGCGCCAACGATTCCAGCCGTTTTGCGTGCGTGAGGAACGCCTGCGTTTCCGCGAGAAAGGTGCGCCCATCGGTAGTCAGCCGGATCCGCTGCTGCGAACGTTCGAATAGTGTAAGACCGAGATTTTCCTCGAGCTGGGCGATCTGGCGGCTCAACGGCGACTGCGAGATATGCAGCTTCTCGGCGGCGCGCCCGACGTGCTCCTCTTCGGCGACCGCGACGAAATAATGCAGTTGACGGATATCTAGCATATAAGACCTCATCGGACTCAAGTTTGTCAAATTATGTCTTAGACAGACTTAACTTGTCACCCTAGACTTTGCGCTACCGACTCAATCAAAGGAGCAAGTCATGAGCATCAAGGACAAACTGCCGGCCGGCACGCAGCTGGGTTTTGGCGCTGCGCCGCTGGGCAACATGTTTCGCAACATCCCCGAGGAAGAAGCGCTGGCAACCGTGAAGGCAGCGTGGGATCAAGGCGTGCGTTATTTCGACACGGCCCCGCTGTACGGCGCCGGCCTTTCGGAAATCCGGCTTGGCGATGCGCTTTCCGACCGCAGGCGCGACGACTACGTGCTGAGCACGAAAGTAGGCCGCGTGATTCTCGACGAAATCGAGGATGTCAGCGCGCGCGATCTCGGCGAGAAGGGGGATGTGTTCGCCTTTGGCCGTCCGAACAAGATCGTCAACGACTGTTCGGCCGACGCGACGCTGCGCTCGATCGAAGACAGCCTGACGCGCCTGAAGACGGATCGTCTGGACATCGTCTGGGTACACGACGTCGCGCAGGACTTCTACGGCGACGAGTGGCTCGCCATGTTCGAATCGGCACGCAAGGGCGCGTTCCGTGTGCTGAACCGTCTGCGCGACGAAGGCGTGATCAAGGCGTGGGGGCTGGGTGTCAACCGCGTCGAGCCGTGCGAACTGCTGCTCGATCTCTCGGAAGTGAAACCGGATGGCTTCCTGCTCGCAGGCCGCTATTCGCTGCTCGATCACGAGCGTGCATTGCAGCGGCTGCTGCCGGCCGCTGCCGCGAAAAACGTGGAGATTGTCGTCGGCGGTCCGTATAGCTCGGGCGTGCTCGCGGGCGGCGCACACTTCGAATACCAGAAGGCGTCGCCTGAGATTCTCGCGAAGGTCGAACGTATCAAGGCGATCGCCGCGCGTCACAACGTGAGCGTCAAGGCCGCCGCGCTGCAGTTCGTGCTGGCCAATCCGGTTGTCGCCGCAGTGATCCCCGGCGCGAGCAAGCCGGAGCGCATCGCGGAAGACCACGCTGCCGTCAAGGAAGCGATTCCCGCAGACTTCTGGCGCGAGTTGCGCGAGCAAGGTCTGGTCGCCGCCAATGCACCGCTGCCCGTCAAGGCTTAAGGAGACTGACATGGCCCAAGCCAATGCGTCGATCCGCATTCCCGTTTCGCCCGACAAGGTGTGGCAACTGATCGGCGGCTTCGACTCGCTGCCGGACTGGCTGCCCTACATTCCGTCGAGCGAATTGAGCGAAGGCGGACGTGTGCGGCGTCTTGCCACGCCGGCCGGGGATGTGATCGTCGAGCGTCTGGAAGCCTTCGACAACCGCGCGCGCAGCTATACCTATTCGATTCTCGAAGCGCCGTTTCCCGTCACGGGCTATCGCTCGACGCTGCAGGTGCGTGAGAGCGAAGAGGCGGGTGCATCGCTGGTCGACTGGAGCGGTGAGTTCACGCCGACCGGTGTGAGCGACGACGAAGCATCGAGGCTTTTCGAAGGTATCTATCGCGACGGTCTGCGCGCGCTGGCGGCATCGTTCGCCGACAAAGGCATCGCGTAACTTGCGTGGATTCGGGCCCGATGACGCACTATCAGGCATCCGGGCCCGTTATCACGCGGGACGCAGGGCACCCGACGGCATTACGCTTCGCCGCCATGTTTGGCGTTCAGCTCCTCGATCAGTTGTCGCGCGCCGGGCGAGAGCTGCGCGCCTTTTCGGGTGACGAGTTCATAAGGCTCGCTACGCGAAGCAAGATGCAGCGGAAGGATGCACGTCATCTCGTGACTGGCGAAAAACTGCGCGACGTCGATCGACACCAGCGCGACGAACGACGGATTGCTCTGCAGCAGCGCGAGCGTGGCGAATGCAGACGTCGTTTCGAGCAGATGCATGGGGAAGCGAAGATCGGCTTCGCGAAACTCGCGCTCCAGCAATAGCCGCATAGGCATGTTCGCGCGATACACCACCCAGCGGTATTCCGCGACGTCCTGAAGCCTGACCTTCTTCGCGCGCCGCAGCGGATGCTGCACATTGGCCACGACTGCGAGCGTTTCCTCCTGCAGCCGCGTGGTTTCGTAGTGCTGCGGCGTCTGACTGATCGTCGTCCGGCAGATCGCCAGATCCAGCCGGCCTTCGTCGATCTGGCTGAGCAATGTTGCGCTCGTGTCTTCGACGATTTCGACTGAGATTTCGGGGTTACGCGCGATCAGCGAAGTAATCGCATCGGTGAGCAGCGGCACGGCGCCCATGATCACACCGACCGCCACACGGCCGCCCTGGCCGCGCATGATCCCGACGATCTCTTCACGCATGTGCGACAGATCGGTGTGGATCAGGCGTGCGTAGCGAATCACGCAGCGTCCCGCTTCGTTGGGCTCGAGTCCCCGGTTCGTGCGATTGAACAGCGGTGTCCCGAATGTCGTTTCGATTTCCTGCAAGGCCTTGCTGGCGCCCGGCTGCGTGAGCGCGACCTGCTGCGCCGCCTTCAGCAACGACCCGTGATCCCCGAGGGCGATCAGGAGTCGCAGTTGCTTCAGATGCAGGCGGGAAATGATGGAGTTGAGCGGCGGTGTCATGAAGGTTGAGGGAAAGTTATATCTGTATCAAATCTTCTCAATTACTGAGAAATGGGCGCCTCCTTATACTGGCCCACACACGGCGTCTAAAAAGCGCCAGCATCAACGCGACGGCCCGGTTATGGGCCGTTGGAGTCCGGCGCCGAGGCGCCACAGCCACTATAACTTACGCTCATTCCCATGTCTCTCATCAACTACATCACGCAGATTCAGTTCGACTACGGTGCGATCCGTTTGCTTGGCAGCGAATGCGAGCGAGTAGGTATCAGGCGGCCGTTGATCGTCACGGACAGAGGTATCCGGGCAGCAGGCATCATCGATACCGTGCTAGACGCGCTCGCTGGCACGGCGCCCGTCCCGATCTATGACGGCACGCCGCCGAACCCCAACGAGGCTGCGGTGCGCGACGCGGTGGCGGCCTATCGCGCGGGCGACTGCGACGGCATCGTCGCCGTGGGCGGCGGTTCGGCGATCGATCTGGCCAAGGGTGTTGCCGTTTGCGCGACTCACGAAGGGCCGCTGCAACGATTCGCCGTGATCGAAGGCGGCGCGACGAACATCACCGCGAAAACCGCGCCCGTGATTGCCGTGCCCACGACAGCGGGCACCGGCAGCGAAGTGGGGCGTGGCGCCATTCTGATTCTCGACGACGGCCGCAAGGTCGGCGTGATCTCGCCGTTCGTGGTACCGCGCGCGGCGATCTGCGATCCGGATCTGACGCTGGGCTTGCCGCCCGCGTTGACGGCGGCGACCGGCATGGACGCGATCGCACATTGCATCGAGACCTTCCTCGCGAGCGCGTTCAATCCACCCGCCGACGGCATCGCGCTGGACGGACTGTGGCGCGCATGGCGTCACATCGAGCGCGCGACGCGTGAACCGGGTGACCGTGTGGCGCGACTGAACATGATGAGCGCATCGATGCAAGGCGCGCTCGCATTCCAGAAAGGCCTGGGCTGCGTGCATAGCTTGAGTCATTCGCTTGGCGGCATCAATCCGCGCCTGCATCACGGCACGCTCAACGCGATCTTTCTGCCCGCGGTGCTCGAATTCAATCAGCACGCGCCATCCGTGCGCGACGAGGACAAGCTCAAGCGCATGGCAACCGCTATGGGGCTTGGCAACGGTGCGGAGGTGGCGCCGTCAGTGCGGACCATGACGCAGCGGCTCGGCTTGCCGACCGGCCTCGCGCAACTGGGCGTCACGCCCGCGATGTTCCCCGACATCATCAGGGGCGCACTCAAGGACCACAGCCACAAGACCAATCCCCGCGAAGCGTCCGATGGCGATTACCGCGCCATGCTGGAAGCATCGCTCTGATGCATCGCATCTGACTGACTCAGTGCCGCGCAGACGGCACTCCAACAAATCAACCGGAGACACTCAACATGCAGGCGAGCAAAAAGCTGCGTCGTATCCAGCGCATTTCCATTTTCTTTTTGACGCTGGCGGGCTGCGTCAACTATCTCGACCGTAGCGCGCTATCGGTAGCCAACAGCACCATTAGCGGCGAAATGGGGCTTAGCGCGTCGCAAATGGGTCTGTTGCTTTCCGCGTTTTCGATGTCCTATGCATTCGCGCAGTTGCCGGTCGGCGTCCTGCTGGATCGTCTGGGCGCACGGCTGATGCTCGGCGCAGGCATGCTGCTCTGGTCGGTCGCGCAGCTGTGCACTGGCTTCGTACATGGCATCCAGCAGTTTTTCCTCGCACGGGTGTGCCTTGGCATCGGCGAAGCGCCGCAGTTTCCTGCCGGCGCGAAGGTGATCGGCGAATGGTTCGCGCTGCGTGATCGCGGCGCGCCAACGGGGATTTTCGTGGCCTCTTCGACGATCGGCCCCGCGATTGCGCCGCCGATCCTCACTGCGCTCATGTTGACCCTCAGCTGGCGCGAGATGTTCATCGTCACGGGTGTGTTCGGTATCCTGGTTGCGCTCGGCTGGTACGCGGTGTATCGCAACCGCAGCGAAGTGGAGCTGACAGCCGACGAGCAGGCCCATCTCGCCGAAGGTGCGCAGGAAGAACCCAACGCAGCACCGCTGAACGGCGCGCAGTGGCGCAATCTTTTCGCGCAACGCACGACGTGGGGCATGCTGTTCGGCTTCATGGGCGTCATCTACATGGTGTGGCTGTATCTGACCTGGCTGCCCGCGTATCTGGAGCACGAACGCGGCATGAGCATCGCGCGCGCGGGCTGGGTCGTGGTGATTCCGTACCTGGTCGGCACGCTCGGCATGGTGGGAAGCGGCTATATCGCCGACTGGCTCTACAGCAGAGGCATGGCGCCGATCACGAGCCGCAAGTGGCCGATCTGCGTGGGGCTCGTCGGCGCGGCGGCGGCCACCGTCCCGGCTGCATTGACGCCTTCCGCCTGGATGGCCATCGTGTACATCTCGGTGGCGATGTTCTTCCTCAACATGGCATCCGGCGGCGCATGGTCGCTCGTGAGTGTCGCCGCGCCCCGTCACGCCGTGGCGTCGCTCGGCGGCATCCAGAACTTCGGCGGCTTCCTGGCGGGATCGGCTGCGCCGATCGTCACCGGCCTTGTGGTGGACCGCACGCATTCGTTCGTGAACGCGCTGATCGTGAGCGCCGCCGTCGCGCTGCTTTCCGCCGTTGCTTACATGGTCATGGTGCGCAGGCCCGTGAGCGTCACGCAAGAGCACGAAGAGGGTGCCGCGCTCGCAACCGTGCAGCCGGCCGACTGAACGGCAGCGAGCGCTGCAGCCAGATCACGGCAGTTTCAAACCGATAGACAGTCAAGGTGCAGGGATCGAATGTCAGTCATTACGTGTGTTGAGGATTTGCGTCTGATGGCGAAGAAGCGCGTGCCGAAGGCGTTTTACGATTATGTCGATAGCGGCTCCTATTCGGAATCGACGTACCGCGAGAACAGCCGCGCGTTCGACGACCTGAAGCTGCAGCAGCGAGTGGCCGTGAATGTCGAAGGCCGGAGCACGGCCAGCACGATGATCGGTCAGCCAGTGACCATGCCCGTTGCCATCGCGCCAACCGGCCTCGCCGGCATGCAGTGGGCGAACGGCGAGATGCTCGGCGCGCTTGCCGCAAAGCGCTTCGGCGTGCCGTTCACCTTGTCGACGGTCAGCATCTGCTCGATCGAAGATGTCGCGCGTCATACCGCCGCACCGTTCTGGTTTCAACTCTACGTGATGCGCGACCGCGGCTTCAATGCGTCGCTGATCGAGCGCGCGAAGCTGGCTGGCTGTTCGGCGCTCGTCGTCACGCTGGATCTGCAGATCAACGGCCAGCGGCACAAGGACCTGAAGAACGGCATGACTGTTCCGCCGCGTCTCACGGCTTCCAACCTGCTCGATTTCGCGTCGAAGCCAGGCTGGATGATGCGTGCGCTGCGCGGCGCCAAAACCTTCGGCAATCTGGCGGGCTACGTCAAGGGCGGCGACGACGTCATCGCGATCAGCAAGTGGGTGGCGCAACAATTCGACCCGACGCTCGGCTGGGACGATCTCGTCGCCATCCGGCGCGGCTGGGATCGCAAGCTCGTGCTGAAGGGCATCCTGAGCGTCGAGGACGCGCGCATGGCCGCATCGATCGGCGCCGATGCCATCGTCGTGAGCAATCACGGCGGGCGGCAACTGGATGGCGCGCCGCCCACCATCGAAGCGTTGCCGGCGATCGTCGAGGCTGTCGGCGACAAGATCGAAATATGGGTGGATGGCGGCATTCGCAGCGGGCAGGACGTAATGAAGGCGCTCGCGCTGGGCGCGAAAGGCACCATGGTCGGACGTGCATTCATGTACGCACTCGGCGCAATGGGCGAGGCCGGCGTCACGCGAATGCTGCAGATACTGCAAAGCGAACTCGACGTCAGCATGGCCTTGTCGGGCGTGCGAACGATCGACGAAATCGGCCGGCACAATCTTTTTCAGCGTCGTCATGATCTGCTGTCGCGCGGCAGCCTGGGCGAGTCGCAGGATCGCGCTGAGACGGCAATCGTTTAAATCAAGGAGCAAGCGGGATGGATCTGAACATCAAAAGTCGGTGGGCGCTGGTGTGCGCGGCAAGCAAGGGTCTGGGAAAAGGTTGCGCACAAGCGCTGGTCGCGGAGGGTGTAAACGTCGTCATCACGGCACGCGGCAGTGACGCGCTCGAGGCGACCGCACACGCGCTGCGTATGCTCAATCCCGCGGTCACGGTCAAGACCGTGCCCGGTGACATCACGACGAGCGAAGGGCGCGCCGCTGCACTGGCGGCGGCGCCTCACATCGACATTCTCGTGAACAACGCGGGCGGCCCGCCGCCGGGCGATTTTCGCAACTGGTCGCGAGAGGACTGGATCGCCGCAGTCGATGCGAACATGCTGACGCCGATCGAGTTGATCAAGGCAACCGTGGACGGGATGGCCGAGCGGGGCTTCGGCCGCATCGTCAATATCACTTCGGGCGCGGTGAAGGCGCCGATCGACGTGCTGGGACTATCGAACGGTGCGCGTTCGGGGCTGACGGGTTTTATCGCGGGACTGGCGCGGCAAAAGCGTATTGCGCAGGCCAATGTGACCATCAACAATCTGCTGCCGGGGCTGTTCGAAACCGACCGTTTGCGTCAGTCGACGCGAGCAGCGGCCGATGCGCATGGTCAGAGCTACGACACGGCGCTGGAAGCGAAGCGCCAGATCGTTCCGGCTGGGCGCTTCGGAACGCCTGAGGAGTTCGGGGCGTTCTGCGCCTTCTTGTGCAGCGCGCAGGCCGGATATCTGACGGGTCAGAATGTGCTGCTGGACGGCGGCGCCTATCCGGGCACCTTCTGACGCACGGACTGCGGCTGACGTAGCGCGCATGCCCGACAACCGGGGCATGCGCGCTACGCGTGCTTATTTGATGACGAGAGGATTGACGGGAGCACCCGTGCCGCCAACGATCTTCAGCGGTGCAGCCGTATAGAGGAATTGCCATTGACCGTCGCGTTCGCAGTCGCCTGCGAGTTCGTCGAGCAGCACGACCTCGGTAAATACGACACCCAGGTTGCGCATCAGCGCGTTATGCAGCGGAATCATCACGCCCGACACGGGATCGACAGTGACTTCGTTGCCCATCGTATCCGTCACGAGACAAGGAATTTCCATCTCCCGAAACCACTCGACGAGTTCACGGCTGAACGTCAAGCCCGGCTCCATATAGTCCTGATAGAACTCATCCGCGTCGCGCTCGTAGAACGAGCCGATCCAGCCGGTGCGGATCAGCAGGATGTCCCGCGGCTCGATGGTCACGCCCTGCGCGCGCGCGGCATCGAGCAGATCCCGATGGTCGAATGTTTCGCCCTTGTCGAGCACGGGCTTGTTGCGGTGACGCGCCATATCGATCAGCACGGCGCGGCCGGCAATGCCGCGCTCGGCGATCGGCAGAATGCTGGCGCGCGCCAGGCCACCGACGGTGCTCATCGCGTCATAGCCGTTCCAGAGGGTGTCGTCGTACCAGACGTGGCCGAGTGCGTCGCATTGCGTCGATCCTTGAACATGCATGAAGATCACATCGTCGGCATATTCGACGTTACCGTCGAAATGTGCCTTGCCTGCCAGAAAATGGCCTTTATCGAGCACGTTCATGCGCATCGAAGGGCGCCGGCCGGGAAATAGCGGCTCGCCTTTAGCATGACCGATATCGACTTGCAGCGTGAATGTCTTGCCCTGTCGCACCGCGGCGATGCCGCGCAGAATCTCCGCCGATTGAAGATAGTTCAGCGCGCCGACTTCGTCGTCGGGTCCCCACTTGCCCCAGTTTCTGGGCAAGCCTTCGAGCAGTTGCTTGACGTCTGGATTGCCTTTGGGGTTCGGCACACACATGATTGTCTCCTTGGTTGTTGAAGCAAGCACGAAGTGGCTTGCCTTTGAGTTGTTGCCTGACGGATGCTTGCCTAGCGGATCGGCGAGAAGGAGGCGGCCAGCATGATGCGGGATTCCTGATCGATGAGCAGCGGCGTGGCCTTTGCGATGAACCTGTTCATCCAGTTCGGATCTTCGAGCAGCGCAGCACGGCGCCTAACGCGCTCGTCGAGGCTTTCCCATGCCCAGATGTGCACGACCTGATTCAATGTGCCGACTTCCGTGTACCACCAGCCGATCAGCTTCGCGTGACGCGAAATGATGGGCAAGCCTTCCGCTTCGAAGTTCTGAAGATATTCCTTCAGCTTTCCTGGTTGAACCGTATAGGTTCGCATTTCATAAAACATGAACGAGTACTTTCCAGATTAAGCAGAAAGTCAGTATAGAAATCATCCAATAGCCTTGAAATTGAGAGCTTCTTATAGCGCTATAAAGAGTTGTCATGTCCAAAGCGTTGACGCTTGCCAGCCGGTTTGAAATCATTCCGTGAAGGTGCTGCGAGGTCGAAATTGCGGCGACGCGAGCACAGTCGAGTGAATAACGACGCCCGGGACAGGGCGTCGACTTATCCCATCAAGGAAATGAAAATGAACATCGCAGGGAACTTGTTGATTGGCCAGAGCGTGCGACGCGGAACGAACGGCGTGTCGTATGCCATCGACGCGGCGAGCGGCGAACGATTGGAACCGGGCTTCGGTGGCGCGACGCTCGAAGACGTCGATGCAGCGTGTGCATTGGCATGGTCCGCTTTCGATATCTTCCGCGAAACCACGCTCGAAGCCCGCGCGGATTTTCTGGAGACGATCGCGGCCAACATCCTCGCGGCAGGCGATGCGTTGATCGAGCGCTGCGCCGCGGAGTCGGGCTTGCCGCGCGCGCGAATCGAAGGTGAACGCGCGCGAACGGTGGGCCAGTTGCGGATGTTCGCGGGTGTCGTGCGAGCAGGCGACTTTCTCGAAGCGCGCATCGATCCGGCTCAGCCCGAGCGCAAACCGGCACCGCGCGTCGATCTGCGTTTGCGGCACATCGGGCTCGGCCCCATCGCGGTGTTCGGTGCCAGCAATTTTCCGCTGGCGTTCTCGGTGGCAGGGGGCGACACCGCTTCCGCACTGGCCGCTGGGTGCCCGGTGATCGTCAAGGCCCATGCCGCGCATCCCGGCACGTCGGAACTGGTCGGCATGGCCGTGCAGAAGGCGGTGAAGGACTGCGAAATGCCAGAGGGGACCTTCTCGCTGCTGTTCGGAAGCGGCCGTGAAATCGGCCAGGGGCTGGTTCGCGATCCCCGCATCAAGGCGGTCGGATTCACCGGCTCGCGCCATGCGGGAACGGAGTTGATGGCAGTCGCCGCCGCGCGTCCCGAGCCGGTGCCGGTCTATGCGGAAATGAGCAGCATCAATCCGGTGTTGCTGTTTCCGCATGCGCTTGAGCAGCGCGGCGAAGCGATCGCTCAGGCCTTCGTGCAATCGTTGACGCTCGGTGCCGGGCAGTTCTGCACGAACCCGGGTTTGATTCTCGCGGTGGAAGGTCCCGCACTCGATCGCTTCGTGGCTGCGGCTTCGGAGGCGCTGAGACGGGCGCCGGCCGCAACGATGCTCACGCCCGGCATTCATCGGGCGTTTGAAACGGCGGTGTCGAAGTTCGCCGAACATCCGCAGGTGCAGACGGTGGCGCGCGCGCAGCCTGCGACCGGCGCGAACAAGGGACAAGGCGCGCTCTTTGTGACAAGCGCCGCCGCGTTTCGTGAGCAAACGGAATTACAGGAAGAGATTTTTGGCGCGGCGTCATTGATCGTGCGTTGCCCAGATCTGCACACGATGCGTGAACTGATCGAGTCTCTGGAAGGACAGCTGACGGCGGCGTTGCAGATCGATGAAGCCGATTACGCAGCGGCGCGTTCGTTCCTTCCGTCACTGGAGCGACGCGTGGGCCGCGTGCTCGTCAATGGCTTTGGTACGGGCGTCGAAGTCGCGCATGCGATGGTCCACGGCGGTCCTTATCCGTCCACCGCCGACGGTCGTTCGACTTCGGTCGGCAGCCTCGCGATCCGCCGCTTTTTGCGGCCGGTTAGCTATCAGGACATGCCGGAGGCGCTGCTGCCCGAGTCGTTGAAAACGGGCAACCCCTGGCGAATCAATCGTCTCGTCGACGGGAAGATCGCATTGGCGCAGCGCGCTTGATCGTCGTTGCCCAGGTCGGCGCGATTACACCGCCGCCTTTGCGGCGGCGAGGTCATGAGAAGGGCAAGACGTACTGGTTTAAAGGAACACGCTCGACGGTCGTTCGGTCGGGGTAAGCGACTGCCTGATCGATGCCAGCCTGGGCGAACTGTTCTGATCTAACCGCAAGGACAACGACAATGCATCAAGCCAATCAGCAATGCTTGATTCATATAGTCCGCCGAGCCCGCGAAGGCCAGGCAGTGCCTAGGAGGTGACATCATGTCCAGCCGGAGACGATGGTTCCTGCCGGTGGCCATCACGGTCAACCTCACAGTGGCGGAGCTTCTGGTCGGCACCGGCGGACGGAAGAGTGTGCAACCGTGCTCCCGACAAGAGTCGGAATAACTGCCAGCGAAGGCCGGGACGTAGAGAAATCACATTGCTTCACCGCGCAAAGGGACTGACCAGCGAAAATTTAAGTGTCCACCTACCAAGGCGACATGAATTGGTTGAATATGGAGCGGATGGGGGCGAAATTGGCTGGCTTGCCGCCCCCCAATATCTCGGCTCTTGAATCGTAGTGTAATTCTCCCCGACACGACCCCAACGAACAAGGCGCCGTCAGCCCCCGCAGCCACCAGCCTGGACGCATGACAGATATCGATTTTGTGCGTCCGCCTTGCAAAGTTCTGCTCGTCTGTCGGCGTAATTTCCACACGCACCGATGTCCCGATTGTAATTGTCGATGCAATTGGTCTTTACATCGTTGCAATTCGGGGCGGCAAGGCACCCGAATGAGAGGCCCGCTAAAACGCCCATCAAAATGCTCTTCATGGTTGCTCTCCTTGCGGCAAGGCTCGATCAAAGCGAACCGATCCAGATCTGCACGATCATATTCCGGTGACGTACACCACCAGGTCCGATGTCGTGCCGCCAACAATGCCCGATTGACCGATGGACTCCGACGCACGCATCGGCGGACACGTACGGAGTTCTAGCATGGACATTGACACCGTCGAGTGGCCACATTCGGGTGTCACGGTCTACGTGTCGATTGTGCCCATGGTGCAACCGTTCAGTCCTCCGTCAGATGTCGTGCGGGCGCGGACCCGCTCGACGCCGTGCGCCTCGCGTCCCTCAGGGCGCGGGCACGACGCGGTAGTAGACACCGTTCGCGCCATACGAAGGTTTGAACCACGAATTGCCGCACAGGTAGTAGGTGCCGCCCAGCCCGGAGGGCGTGATGCAACGGGCGGGCAGCGTCGCGTAGATTGCGCCCATCGCGAAGTACCCGCTGACAGGGGCGGGCAGGGGCGCTGCGGCTGTCGCGCCGGCCACGTAGCCGGCGTTGTAGGTGTTCACCGTATTCGCGGCCGCATAGCCGCTGTTGTACGCGTTCGAGGCGACCGCCGCCGTGTTCGCGGAGGCGATCGCAGCGCCGGCCGCGACGCCGACGGCCGCGCCCGCGGCAGCCGCTCCCGCCGTCGACCAGCCGCCGCAGTTGTAGCAGCCGGACCCATACACGTTCACCGTGGTCGGCGGGTGGTATGCGGCGTAGCTCGCGCCGCCGTAGTAAGTGCTGTGATATGCGGTCGCGCCCGATGCGTTCGTGTAGGTCGTGTAGCCCGATCCCTCGACATGCGTCGCGGAACCGCCATAGGCGTTGGTCGCTGTGGTGCCCTGGCCGTAAGTGTGGGTCGCGCTCGCTCCGTACCGATTCGAGTAGGTGGTCTGCCCGGAGCCCGCGACATGCGTGGCCGTGCCACCATACGCGCCGGTGGCCGTGGTGCCCTGACCGTAGGTGTGGGTCGCGCTTGCGCCGTACCTGTTGCTGTAGGTGGTCTGGTTGGAGCCTGCGGCGTGCGTGGCCGTATCGCCGTAGCGGTTGGTCATGGTGGTGCCCTGCCCGGGCGTGTGCGTTTCGCTGCCACCCCAGACATTGCTGCGCGTCATCGAGTCGGAGCCGGACGGGCGCGACCAGCCGCCGGTGTGTCCCCAACCGCCCGCGCCTCCCCAGGCACCCGCATGTCCCCAGGCGCCGGCGGGGCCCGACGCGAAAGCGGGAATCACGCACGCGGCCACGTAGATCACGATTGTCTTCACGATGCGCCTCCTCATTGAGGATTGGCGGGTCTGGCCTTCGGCGGCGGCTTCATACCAGGCGCGTTGACGGCGTCGGGGCGCTCGAACGCGATGTGCGCCGCGCCGGACGCGTCGGACGACACGAACACGTCAGCGGCAAACGGCGGGTCCAGCACCCAGTTCGTGAGCGCCACCACGTGGCGCAGCCGCGCGGGATCGTTCAGATAGACTGCATCGATCCGGTGCGGCAGCTTGTCCTCCGTGCCGATCCAGGCCTGCACGAACACGTCACCCGTCACGTACGCGACCATGTCCGTCGTCGTGTTGTCGACGACGCTTGACTGGCCAATATAGAAGGCGATCTTCAGGCTGTCGGCGATGTCCTTGTACGGATCCGCGACGATCACGTCGGTGAACGGGAAATAGATCGCACCGATGTCGTAGGCTTTCTTGAGCGCGTCGTCGATCGTCGGCGGCGCGTCGGACACGGCCACAAGGTTCTCGGCCGGCGAGAAGGCCGTCATCGTCTTGCCGTCGTAGTAGAACTCCGAGCGCGGACCGTCGCTGAGCGTGATCACGCGTAGCTTGTCGGGCCGCTGCATGATGACTTCCGACTTGGTCGAGTAGATGAGGGGCGGGCCGAGTCGGCTCGGGCTTTCGTACGAGACGATGGCCATGAACGCCATCGACTTCGCGGCCGCGAGGCGCTCGCACGCGGCCTTGATGACGTCGAGCGCATGCTGGTCGAGCCCCGGCTGAAAGTCGGGCGCGGCGGCCTTGCGGGCATGTTTCGCCGCAACTTTCGAGGTCGCGTTCGCTTGTTGCTGCGCGTCGCCGCTCGAGGCCAGGCATACGCCCAGAGCGACGACCGCTGCGCACAAGGCCTGATTCCATAAAGTCATCGCAGCCTCCGTGATCAGCCAGCGTGACGGCACGCCCAGCGGCGATCAGGGGATCATCCCGCATTCGAACATCTTGTTGGCTATCGGCGCGGCCACGCGGTCGATGAACGCGGCGCGCATCTGCGGGTCGTTGTGCATCGCCTGGATCGCCATGTCCTCGCCCTGCGGCTTCGGCTTGCCTTTCTTCTCGGCGCGCTCCTGCCACAATTGCTCGCAACTCGAGTTCTGGTACTTCTGCACGATCCGGTTCGCGACGGCGTCGAGGATCGGGTATTGCTGGGCCGCAGCGACGTTCACGAAAAGCAGCGCGGGCGCCATTGCAAACCACAGACTGTGCTTCTTCATGATTTGCCCTCAGAGGTGGGGGAAGATAAGGGCGGCGAGACGCCTCCGGGCGTTCGCGCTTCCCGGACCGTGGCGTGAGGGTGGATTCCGTGGGACGACATGGCCGGGCGATGCGCGGCGGGCCGCATTCGCCTGTTCATCGACAGAGTAGGAGACCGCGGGCGATGCCGATAGTAGACCTTGGTTCTATATATGCGCGCCGCTGCAGCGTCTCTCGCGTGGTGCGTGGCAGGACGGGCGTCGCAGAGACGGGGATGCCCGCGATGCCACCACTCTTCTCGGGGTCCAGCGCGGCGGGCCTTAGAAACGGTGACGCAGGCCGATGGTCGCTTCGACCTGATTGTTCGTGGACGAAGGCGCGCTCACGCCGTTGATCCAGGCGACCCCCAGTGGGGAGTTGCTGCCCGCGCTCAGTCCTTGCCAGGTTCCCTGTATGTATGCATCCGTTCGGCGCGAGAAACTGTAGTCTGCCATCGCGCTCACCTGGTTCCAGTGCGGACTGCCACTGCCTGAGTTTCCACCTGCGCGCGAATACGTATAGGCGGCCGAGAGCTCAACGGTTGGGTTTAGCGCATATCGGAAGTTACCTTCGAAGTTCTGGAAGTGCGTGCTAAAGCCAGTCTGAAACAGGCCCGTCAGATTGGTCTGCGTGTAGACGAAGCCGGCAACAGCCGGGCCGAACGTGTAATTCACGCCCGCGCCCCAGGTTTGCTGGCGCGCGGCAAGCGCGCCTAAGGGAACAGCGGTTGGTGCCAGTAGTCCCTGAAGCGAAGCGCCCGTCGTATCGGTCACTGCGCCACCTGTATTGACCTGGCCAGGTGTCCTGGCCGCGCTATTCAGATGCAGATAGCCCGCCCCAAAGTTCAGGGGCCCCCAGAGGTAGGACATGCCCACACTCCAGGCACGATTGTTTGCAAAGCCACCGGCTTGATTCGAGAAACCATACAGCCCGCCCATCTTGAATCCGTAATATTCCGGACTCTCATACTTGACCGAGTTGTTGATCTGGAATGAGTCGTTCAGGTTGTCGACGTCAAATGGGTGAGCAAAATGCACACCGCCATACTCTGTTCCCGTCAGCGAAAGCGGTGCCACGAAGTCGACCATGTCATCGGTCTGGCGACCGAATGTGAGCGTGCCATATTCGCGGGTGGTCAGACCAACAAAAGCCTGGCGGTTAAAGAGACGATTGTTCGATGACAGTTGTCCATTGTTGACGTTAAAGCCACTTTCCAGAGTAAAGATGGCCTTCAACCCTCCACCCAGATCTTCGGCTCCACGTAGTCCCCAGCGACTGTATTGGACCGATCCGCTGGTCATCTGCCAGTTGCTGTGGCCACCCGAACCCGTTCCGGAAATCTGGCTATTCGTGTAGGTCAGCCCAGCGTCAATCAGGCCATAGAGCGTTACGCTGCTTTGGGCATGCGCCGTCCCCGTCAGGGTGACGAGCGCAGCGCCGGCCAAGAGGCACTTTTTCATGCGCTTTCTCCAGCTAGTACCGAGCGACGGCATACTTCTGGAATGCTTCACACAGAGCGTTGCCGCACCCTGGTTGCGAACGTCTTGCCAGAAAAGTATAGGGCGTTTCTGTCAGGACGCAGCGTGGGTTCGGTTCCCAGGTTATCCGGCTGCTACCGGGCATTGCCGTCATCCGGGACCTCCGCTGTCAATGCCTGTCAACTGCTGGCTGAACACTGTCAATTCCGCTCGTGCAGACACCAGACGGTTGGCAGTTTGATCCCGTTGCTGGGCGGAGCGAGCCAGAGACGCGCCGGATCTGCCACACCGAACGGGCGACAATGTTGACGTCGCTGGCATATCTCGACGCGCAGAGTGAGTATCGCAATTTGACCGGACGCCATGTCGAGCGCTTCATGAGCGCGCTGAGGTAGCACGATGGCCTTTACTGTTCGCTTGCGCCCATAAGGCGCAAAGCCTGCTTGGCTCGCATGTCGCTGCGACGGATATCACGGGCATCATTACCCGATACTGACGCGGCAAGGGTACGTGCAAAAGGCGGTGCGCAAGGTTACATCCGGGATGGCGTGATGGCGAATACCTGCGCGCCGATAGCATGGGCCGCCCGATGCGGAACGAGTGGCGTAATGAGTTTTCCCGGGGAAGAAGCCATCACTTTTGAGCTCAGAGAATTTCTTTCGAATGACCGCCTTAATACTTCTGAGAAAGAGAATCAATTGTGCGATAAACGGCTGCCCTCCGTGGCGCTCATATAAGCACCCGAATTACGCGGGTTGAATCGGAATCGTGTGCGTCGAAGCATCGGTAGCCGCTTCGTGTTGATGTTGCACAGTCACTTGATGAAGGCTGGCAGTTAGCACTAAAGAAAGTCCGATCAGGAGGATGACGTCTATGGCGTGTCCCTTAGAAACTTGGCAACATGGCACCTACCGCAAGCCGCGATTGTCCACGGGTGAGCAGGACACTGGCTGGCAGCCAAGGGTGGGGCTAGCGCGGTTGAAATCGCCACGCCAACAAGTGCGACGTCTAACCGGGGGTTACGGTCGCGTAGGCTACCGGCGCCTCACCAGTCGCGGCAACCATCAGGTCTTATAGATCCAGGGCGGCTCGTGCCTTGATTTCCCGTGAAATCGCAATGTCCCGACCGACCACGCTAACGAACTGGTGCTTCATTGATTGCCGATTGCTGGGTGCCACACTGAATTTATCTGCTGATACGACTGATCTTCGTCCCTCTCAATGATGACCCGGCCATCAACCCTTTCTGATCAAAGATGATGGCGTAGACATCCGATTTCGCAGTTTCAGTATTCAGATTTTTCGCCATCCCCTGGTCAACAACGACCACGGTCGGTCCAACCCCGATCTCGAAATCGCGACTCGTCTTCAGGTTGTTGAGTGCCGCGTCTGTCATGAAAAGCATTGCATACGAGTATCGCTCCGCACCCGCCTGGAAACCGTAAGAAAGCGAAGTCGTTGCGTAGTATCCGGTCACCTTCCCGTTTTCGATCATCTCACCGACACCATGAGATACACCCGCGAGAAATCCCGCCCTCACAACGATCGGAAATACCAGGATTCCCTTGGCACGATGAGCCAGACCATCCATCTTCGGATTCGTTGAAACCAGACTGAACATTGCGGCGCGGGTGTCTGCGTCCAGAACCCTGGAGGCACTTGTCGGTTGTATCGTTGGAGGTGGCGCAACTGCTATTGGCTGTTCCGGTATCGACGACACTTCGGTGTTGTCCCCAGAACTGGTAGTTGTGCATGCCACCACGAACGTTATAGCGGAAATGATGGCGAGCGGTGTAACAATTTTCGACATGGTACACACTCCTTCCGGTTAGCCATGGGCTCAACGTGCCCCGATCCGTCAGTACGACAAGTTCCAGTGTGGTATTTCTTTAGAGAGAACACTATTGATCTTTAGTCTTATATGGTCGAAGTACGAAGAATTACTCGCCGCGCGCGGAGGTTGGATCGGAGGCAATCGACCAGAGAGCGAAGAACGGGAGGTGGAAAATGCCAAATGAGCACCGACTAATTGACCCGCGTGAACCATGTCGGTCGGACACAGTTGACCCTCGGCATGCAACGATTCAGCTGACGGACCGATCGCAATCCTGGACGTTGGTCCGACCGTTCGCCGATAACCCAATGAAGCGTCGCGGGTGTCGTCTCCACACCGCGCTTACGCTGACCGCGTTTAGTAACTGGATCACTAAGTTAAGCAAGCTTACTATCGCGGTCGATTAAAAATCCCATTTCTTAAGGAAAGCTTAAGAGAGGGGGGGATTGAAGCCCTTCAAAAAGCTAACGATTTTTCTTGTGATGAAGACAAGGAAAACAATACCGAAAAGTTCACAGAATCGACCTATCATCAAGCAAGAATATCCCTGTTTGACGCACGCAGTCGTTCCGCATTCGCGACTATCAAAGAGGTCGAAAGACCGCAGCGACGGTTGATATCCGACTACCCTTGAGGAGCCCATCGACTATGTGTGGGTTCGGCGGCAAGGAGACCGGTAATGGTCACCACGGCAGCGAACTTCTATGGTGCGACCATGCTCATGGTGTCAAAAATTCTTGTTCGAAAACGACACCTGTTCGATGCGAGTTCGGTCGTCGATCCTGGAGTGATCCGGGCGAAGCGAAACTTTGACATCGATATTATTAGCAGACTGGTTAAAGCTAGAGTCACGCAAACTGCATCTGCCACGAAAACGATTGCAGCCCAAATTTTATTCTCTTCCGAAGGGACCACTGGAAGGACGTTGCGCAGACCATTGGCACAATCTCAATGGCTGGAACGGGGAAGGAGCCGTAAAAAACCCGGCAATGCACCTGTAACCAGCGACCTGCTGGAGAGTCTTCCGATACCCATCGTTGGGTTTTGTGAACGCGAAGCGATTTCATTTGCGAACCCCAGTGCAATTGAACTGTTCGGTTATAGAGGAAAGTGTATTCAGGGCATGCCGGCAAGCGTGCTATTCCCCGATCCGCAGAATCAGCGAGACCACTCGATCCCGGATGCGTTCGTTGCGGGCAATGACCGGAAGTCCAGAACAATGACAGTCGTGGCCAGAAAAGCAGACGGCACAGAGTTTCTGGCTGAAGTATTAACGAACGTATGCAGAATCAGCGAAATCGATATACTCCTGGCCGTCGTCGTCGACCGGAGTGAACGGTATGAGCTTCACCGCAACGCACAGGAACTTGCGCATCTCGCTCGCGTTTCATCATTGGGCGAAATGGCAGGGTCGCTCGCACACGAACTGAATCAGCCGCTTACGGCGATATTGAGTAACGTACAGGCAGTGCAGCACTTCATCGAAAAGACTCCCATCAATCTTCGCGAAATACGCGAAACCTTGAAGGACGTCGTCGCTGATAACTGTCGTGCGAGTGAAATCATACGGCGGATTCGGACATTGGTTCGAAAGGGAGAAATTGAAGTTCAGAGACTTGATCTGGCCAGTCTGATTCATGACGTCGTGTCGCTGGTCCACAGCGATGCGATCGTTCGCGGTATTCAGACGAAGGTCCATGTCGACGATGATCTTCCACCGGTATGCGGTGACAGGGTGCAGTTGCAGCAGGTTGTACTTAATCTCCTTTTAAATGCGTTCGAGGCTGTCTGTGATCCCCGGAGTCCCGATCGCACGGTGGAGTTAGACGTTACTTCAGATAGAGGAGGCTCCGTGCAGATCGCGGTACGAGACCGGGGACCCGGCGTGACGGTCGAGCAACTCGACATGATCTTCAAACCATTTTTCACGTCGAAGCCACACGGGTTAGGGCTCGGTCTCTCAATAAGTCGCACAATTGTGCTGAAGCACGGTGGATCAATCTGGGCAAGGAATAATCCAGACTGCGGTGCGACCTTCTATGTCAATCTTCCAGTTGAGGGCACGGCGGGTTAATCCCGCTGTGAGCGGTGATCGTGAACTACGAAAAGCGGGTTTTCATCGTTGACGATGACGGATCGGTTCGTCGCGCTCTTTGCCGACTTCTTTGCTCGGTCGGTTATCAGGCGGAAGCCTTCGATACTGCTCAGTCGTTTCTGGATAATGCGGACCTCGCCGATCGGCCAGCCTGCGTTGTGCTAGATCTGCAGCTACCTGATCTGAGCGGGCTCGAAGTTCAACGTCGATTGAACATGAAATTTCCAGTCATCTTCATTACTGGACACGGTGATATCGATGCAAGCGTGGATGCAATGAAAGCTGGCGCCCTTGACTTTATGACCAAGCCAATCATTGAGGAAGTTTTGCTTGAGGCTATAGATCGCGCACTTCACCGTGCAATGGCAGATTTCGAGCGGCGTCGGGAGCAGGCAAACATTCAATCGCGGATGGCAAGTCTGACTCCGAGAGAACGCGAGGTGATGACTCATGTCGTCGCCGGACGTTTAAACAAACAGGTTGCGGACAACCTCGGGATTGCAGAGGCGACGATCAAGATCCATCGCGCGCGAGTGATGACCAAGATGCATGCAGGATCACTCGCTGATCTGATTCACCTTGTGGACAAAGCTGGCAATGGAGTGTCGGCCAATCCTGAATCGCGGATCTGAATCTGTGAGATTGAGAGGATTGTAATCGAAGGGTGTTCGGGCAAAGTCCGACGTGGCGTGCCTGTCGCTTTGTCGAATCGTTATCGCCGTCGTGAGGGGTGGGTTTAAAGGTCGACAGGCTATCAATGGAAAACGCCAAACCATATGTTGCGATAGTAGATGACGATGCGTCGGTATGCCGGGCGATCAGGCGTCTTCTTCTGTCGATCGGAATTGACGCTGACACATTCCTGAGTGGGGATGAGTTTCTGAGCGCATGGTCTGACGTTTCGGTGCGTCGCCCGGGTTGCGTCATTCTCGACATTCATATGCCAGGTACGAATGGCCTCGAGGTACAGCGTCAATTATCAGGCTATGGAATACCGGTCATTGTCATCACGGCGTTTGACGAAATCGACCTTCGTCAACAAGCACTGACTTCTGGCGCGGCCGGTTACCTTCGCAAACCATTCACGGACTCGATTCTTTTAAGCACAGTAGAAATGGCACTGCAGGGCGCACCTTCTCCTGACACGGAATAAATGAAAAAATTAGTGTAGATCGAGAACGGTGTAGTGTCGAACGCGAATCGCATTCGTTTCGGGAGTTGATCTCGATACGTCAATGCGTCAGCGCACCGTGTGCTTTGTTAGCAAATGTAGGTCTCCCTCTTCGCCTCTTCGGAAAGCACCGTTGACGGTGTCCCGGTCCTGCCAATTCGTTATCCAGATCAGTCTTGAAAGAGTGTCACTATCCGCGGGCTGTGGACAGTGAGTGTGGCCTGTGATCCCCGCCACGTCACGAGGCATCTCACCAAAGTCTTATATCAAATGGGATTCTGACGTCCTAGTGTTAATCGAGTATCCGAACAGATGAATGCCATGGTGTACTTGCACTGGATCTTTCGCCATGACCAGAGTGAAGCCGTTCGTTGCGGTAGTCGACGACGATACCTCGGTAAATCGTGCGATCCGAAGACTGCTGCGGTCGATCGGTGTCGCGGCAGACAGATTTGGAACGGGAGATGAACTGCTGGAGACAATGCGCTCGATACCATCGTATCGCCCGGCCTGCGTGATTCTTGACGTTCAGATGCCAGTGTCCAATGGTCTGGAAGTTCAGAGGAGGCTGGCTGCCTATGGCGCTCCTGTCATTTTCACAACGGCTCACGAAGGTGTCGCTGAGCGTGACAGGGCGTTGGCGGCAGGTGCCATTGCCTACATCAGAAGGCCGTTTGATGACGAACTGTTTATCAAGGCGGTACGCGCAGCAATCGACCTGGTACCGCGGGAATAGCGACACTACAGGATAGGAAGTGGACTATGAAAGATTGAAGGATGTCAATGTCCGCGTGCCGGGTCGGGTGAATTCACGACTGAATACCTTTGAATCTTTTGACGACATTTGTGTTTCATCAACTTTGGGATCCTCGCGTCCTTGATTGGAGATTGCGTCATGAACAGGTACCTGCGCACTGTTATTTTGACGCCTTTATTGATGATTGCGATGGGGTGCCAGACACAGCAGATGTCTTCAGGGGGCGGAGATCCCCAACTTCACCAGGCAGCACGTACAAAACTGAACAAGCTGTATGACACGACGCCCAAGGCAAAAGAACTTCAGGGCCATGCTAAGGCAATACTGGTTTTTCCGACGATCTATAAGGCTGGCTTCCTCGTTGGTGCACAGGGAGGAAACGGAGTCATGTTCGATTCATCGGGAAAAGTACTTGGCTACTACAATGCCTCCGCATTTTCGTATGGACTTCAGGCCGGTGCGCAGGAATTTTCTGAAGCAATGTTTCTCATGAATCAGGACGCAGTTAATTTCCTCCAGACAAAAGCGATGGATGGTCGATTGGTGTCGGTCCAAGCGTCGTCGTTCTGGATGATGGGGCTGCCAGGGCATTGACAATGACAACGATGCAATCAGATGTGTATGCGTTCCTCTTTGCGCAGGAAGGATTGATGGTCGGGATTGGGGGTGCAGGGCCAGAAGATATCGAAGCTTGGCCGACAAGCGTGGCGCGGCCAGATGAACCACAGGGCATTACTGGAGAGTTCTAGCACGGTGTATGCCGCTTGTTCGTCGCGTCCGGGTTGTGCAGGTTCCTTCGAGATGACCTTAGGCGCTCGCTACCTCCGAAGGGTTTGGCGATGCAGGTCAGGCAGTGGGCGGCCGGGCCGTTTGGAGAGCATATGGTTAGCACTTCTTTGTACACGAGCGCTGGCAACTCGCAAAGTAGCCCGCACGGGTTAGCGTTGCGGATCGCCTCGTGCAGCGTGCTGCTGTCACTTGCGAGCTTCGATGAACCCAGCATTCGCTCGCGCTCGCGCTCGCGGTAGCCGGTGGCGTGTGCCCACGCGCCGGCCGTGCGAGGTCCGGCTGGCCGCATGTGGCCGCCAGTCGCAGGATGCATGCGCCGCACGTTTGCCGGTGCGATGTGGGAGGTCTGACATGAGCGGTCTGTTCTTTCCAATCCGTCGACCATCAGCCGGGTTTGCGGCACGCCGAAGCGGCCTGCCGCTGCTGCTCGTTGTCGCGCTTGCGCTCCTTGGCGGCTGCAAGAAGCCGGCGGGGCCGCCCGCGCTCGGCGCGCCGGAGGTGACGGTGATGACCGTCGCCGCGCGCGATACGCCGGTCGATATGGAGTTCACTGCGCAGACGCAGAGCTCGCGGGAAGTTGAGATCCGTGCGCGCGTGGACGGCTTTCTTGACAGGCGGACGTACTCCGAAGGCGAGCAGGTGAAAGCCGGTCAGACGTTGTTCCAGATGGACCCGAAGCCGTTTCAGGCGTTGCTGCAAACGGCGAAGGGGCAACTCGCGCAGCAGCAGGCCCGGCTCCTCGTCACGCAGCAGAACCTTGCGCGAGTGAAGCCGCTCGCGGCACAGCAGGCATTGAGTCAGAAGGATCTCGACGACGCGATCGGCAACGAGAAGCAGGCGCAAGCCGCGGTGATCGCCGCGCAAGGGCAGGTCGAGACCGCAGATCTTAACCTCAGCTACACGACGATCAGGTCGCCGCTGAACGGCCTCGCGAGCTACGCGCGGCAACAGGACGGCAGCTATCTGATCGCGAACTCGTCAGGGCTTCTCACCTACGTCTATCAACTTGACCCGATGTGGGTGAACTTCAGCGTTTCGCAAAATGAAATGCTTCGGTACCAGGACCAGATCGCGGCGGGCAAGCTGATCTTTCCGCCCAACAGTGAGTTCGTCGTGGCGGTCGAGCTTGCCGACGGCACCGAATTTCCGCAGCACGGCAAGATCAGCTTCGCGAACCCGGCGTTCAGTACCGATACCGGGACCTTCCTCGTGCGGGCGGTGCTCGCCAACCCGAAGGGGACCCTGCGCCCGGGGCAGTTCGTGCGCGCGCGCATCTCGGGGGCAATGCGGCCCAATGCGATCCTCGTGCCGCAGCGCGCGGTGCTGCAGGGCGCGAGGAGCCATTTCGTGTGGGTCGTCGACGGCGAGTCGAAGGCGCATCAGCGTGTCGTCGAGGTCGGCGAATGGAACGGCGACAACTGGTTCATCAACGACGGCCTGAAGGCCGGCGAACGCGTCGTCGTGGACGGCGCGATCCGCGTCGCGCCCGATGTGCCGCTCAAGATCGTCGGCACGCTGGCGTCGACGGACACGGGAGGGAAGACGGTCGTCGAGAAAGGTGGCGCCTCGGATACGCAAGCGTCTGCCCCAACCCAACCGGCGGCGCCGGGCGCGCCCGGCGGCGCATCGCAGTAAGGGGCGAACCCGATGAACATCTCGCACTTCTGCATCGACCGGCCAATCTTCGCGTCGGTCATCTCGATCGTCATCACGCTCGGCGGCGCGTTGACCCTGTTCTCGCTGCCGATCGCGCAATACCCGGACGTCACGCCACCGCAGGTCACGGTCTCCACGTCTTACCCGGGGGCGAGCGCGGACGTCGTCGCCAACAACGTGGCCGCACCGATTGAGCAGCAGGTCAACGGCGCGGACAACATGATCTACATGTACTCATCGAACTCGTCGACCGGCGACTTCACGCTCAACGCCTTCTTCGAGATCGGCACCAACCCGGAGCTCGCGCAGGTCGACGTGCAGAACCGCGTGAACCTCGCGCTGCCACAGCTGCCGCAATCGGTGCAGGCGCAGGGCGTGCAGGTCCAGAAGAAGTCGAACGCGTTCATGATGGTCATTGCGATCTACTCGCCGGACCAGCGCTTCGACTCGACGTATATCGCGAACTACGCGAACGTCTATGTGCTCGACACGATCAAGCGAATTTCGGGTGCGAACCAGTCGGCGATCTTCGGCACGCCTGACTACGCGATGCGGATCTGGCTGAAGCCGGATCGCATGGCGCAGCTCGGCATCACCGCGGGCGACGTGCAGAACGCGGTGCGAGCGCAGAACCAGCAGTTCGCCGTCGGCACGGTCGGCCAGTCGCCGACCGGCAGCCCCGTCGAGCAGTCGTTCGCGGTGACGACGACCGGGCGGCTCGCGACGCCGGAGCAGTTCGACAACATCATCATCCGCGCGGCGAGCAATGGCGCAGCGATCGTCCGCCTGAAGGACGTCGGCCGGACCGAGCTGGGGCAGAAGAGCTATTCGAACCGCACCACTTTCCAGGGCAAGGCGGCCACGGTCCTCGCGGTCTACCAGCAGCCGGGCGCGAACGCGCTCGACGTGTCGAAGCAGGTGCGCACGACGCTCGCCGAGCTGAAGAAATCGTTTCCGCAGGGGCTCGAATACCAGATCGCGTTGGACACGACCGACTTCACGCGCGCGTCGATCGCCGACGTGGTCCACACGTTCTTCGAAGCGCTCGTGCTGGTCGTGATCGTCGTGTTCGTGTTCCTGCAAAACCTGCGCGCGACTATCATCCCGGTGCTGGCGGTGCCGGTGTCGATCGTCGGCACCGCGATGGGGATGGCGGCGCTCGGCTTCTCGATCAACATGCTGACCCTGTTCGGGATGGTGCTCGCGATCGGCATCGTGGTGGACGACGCGATCGTCGTGATCGAGAACGTCGAGCGCAACATGACCGTCCACAAGCTCAGCCCGAAGGACGCGGCCAAGCGCGCCATGGACGAGGTGTCGGGTCCGGTCGTGGCGGTCGTGCTCGTGATGTGCGCCGTGTTCGTGCCGGTGGCGTTCCTCGGCGGAATCACCGGGCAGCTCTACAAGCAGTTCGCCATCACGATCGCGATCTCGGTGGTGTTCTCGGGCATCGTCGCGCTGACGCTGTCGCCGGCGCTCGCCGCCATCCTGCTCAAGGCCACGCACCACGAAAAGAAAGGCTTCTTCCGGTGGTTCGACAACAAGTTCACGCAAATGACGGCCGGCTACGGGCGCGCGGTCCGGTTCATCATCAGGCGCTACGTCATCGGCCTCTTCGTATTCGTGGGCATGATCGTGTTCGCGGTGTTGATGGCGAAGTCGATTCCGGGCTCGTTCCTGCCGCCGGAAGACCAGGGCTACCTGCTCGGGGCGGTCATCATGCCGGACGCGGCGAGCCTCGACCGCACCGCGGACGTCGGCGACAAGGTCACCGAGTACTTCATGAAGCAGCCGGCCGTCAGCAGCGTCACGGTCGTGAACGGCTTCAGCCTGCTCGACAGCCAGAACAAGAACAACGCGGGCACGTTCTTCATCGGCTTCAAGGGGTTCGACGAGCGCTACAAGTTCTCGAACATCAAGGAGGACAACGCGCGCGCCGTGCTGATCAAGGCTTACGAGACGCTCTCGAAGGTGCAGGAGGGCATCGTGGTGCCGGTCAATCCGCCGTCCATTCCGGGCCTCGGCACGACAGGCGGCACCGAGATGTGGATCGAGAGCCAGGGCGACGGGTCGATCCAGCAGCTCGCGGGCGTCGTCGACGACTTCGTCAAGAAGGCCAAGGCGCGGCCGGAACTGTCCGGGGTGACGAATACTTTCACCGCGGCATCGCAGCAACTGCTCGTCGAGGTCGATCGCGACCAGGCGGCCACGCTCGGCGTGCCGGTCGAAGAGGTGTACAGCGCGATGCAGACGATGTTCGGCTCGCTCTACGTATCGCAGTTCAACAAGGACGCGCGGCTCTGGCAGGTCATCGTGCAGGCCGATCCGCGCTACCGGATCACGCCGAAGGACCTCGACCAGATCTACGTGCGCAGCAAGACCAACAACATGGTCCCGATCAAGGCCGTGATGACCTACAAGTACGTGACCGGTCCCGCCCTGATCACGCGTTTCAACAACTTCCCCGCGGTGAAGATCACCGTAAACGCGGCGCCCGGCCACAGCTCGGGGCAGGTCATCTCGACGCTGCAGGAACTCGCCGCGCAGATGCCGGCCGGCTATGCGGCCGGCTGGAGCGGCGAGGCATTCGAAGAGCTCAAGGCGGGCAGCACCGGGAACCTCGTGTTCGTGTTCGGGATCATCATGGTGTTCCTGATTCTCGCGGCGCAGTACGAGAAGTGGAGCCTGCCGTTCGGCGTGCTGATGGCGGTGCCGTTCGCGCTGTTCGGCGCCTTCCTTGCCATCCTGCTGCGCGGGCTCAACAACGACGTCTACTTCCAGATCGGCCTGACGATGCTGATCGCGCTCGCCGCGAAGAACGCGATCCTGATCTTCGAGTTCGCGGTGCTGAACCGTGAGGAGGGCAAGTCGCCATACGACGCCGCGCTGACCGCCGCCGAAGAGCGCCTGCGCCCGATCGTGATGACCTCGCTCGCGTTCATCCTCGGCTGCGTGCCGCTCGCGATCGCGCTCGGCGCATCGCAGAATAGCCGCCATTCGATCGGCACGGGCGTGATCGGCGGGATGCTGGGTGCGACGGCGATCGCCGTGTTCTTCATTCCGATGTTCTACTGGGCGCTCGAGTCGCTGTCGTCGCGCGGCAAGGGCAGCACGAAAACGCCTGCGTCGGGCGGCCCGGGCTCGCCGCACGTCACGCCGTCCGCGCGGCACGAGGACGACTGACATGCGCGCCTCCATTGCGCGCGTGGCCGCGCCTCTCCTCCTGACCGGTGCGCTGGGCGGCTGCCTGCTCGGCCCAAACTACGAGCGGCCGAGGGTGGAAACGCCCGCGACGTTCCGCTTTGCGCAGGCGCAAGCGGAGGACGTCGTCAACACGACGTGGTGGGAGCAGTTCCAGGACCCGGTGCTGAACGAACTCATCAAGACCGCGCTCGCGAACAACCTCAACGTCAAGGAGGCGTCTGCGCGCGTCGACGAATTCATGGGGCAGTTCGTCAGCACGCGCTCGGCGCTGTTCCCGCAGGTCAGCGCAGGGTTCCTGGCATCGCGCCAGCGCGCGTCGCAGAGCGGGCCGACGCCGATCCCCCCTGGCGTTTCGCCGGTCTTCAACGAGTTCCAGCCGAGCGTGTCCGGATTCTGGGACATCGACCTGTTCGGCAAGGTGCGGCGCGAGACCGAAGCGGCGCGCGCGAACGTGGGCGCGGCGGAGCAGGGGCACCGGGCCACGATCCTGACGCTGGTGTCGTCGGTTGCATCATCGTATATCGTACTGCGCAGCCTCGACAGGCAGCTCGAGATCGCGCAAAGCACGACCGCGAGTCGCGCCGATTCGGTTCACGTGTTCACGCTGCGCCAGCAGTTTGGGCAGACCTCGCAGATGGAGCTCGCGCAGAGCCAGTCCGACTATGAGGCGAGCGCGGCGACGATACCGCAGCTCGAGCAGCAGATCGCGCAACAGGAAGACGCGCTGTCCGTGCTGCTCGGCAGCAATCCGGAGCCCATCCTGCGCGGCCGAGCGCTGGACGCGCTTGAAGCGCCCGCCGTCCCCGCGGGTCTGCCGTCGGAGCTGCTGGATCGCCGGCCGGATGTTCTCCAGGCCGAGCAGAACCTGATCGCGCAAAACGCCCTGATCGGCGCGGCGCGCGCGCTGTACTTTCCGGACATTTCACTCACGGGGCTGTTCGGCTCGGTCAGCACCCGGTTCTCGAACCTCTTCACCGGACCCGCCCGGGTCTGGGCGTACGCTGGATCGGTCACGGTGCCGATCTTCACCGGGGGCAACATCTACGGCCAGAACAAGCAGGCGGAGGCGCGGCAGCAGGAGGCGCTGTTCGCGTACGAAAACGCAATCCAGGTGGCGTTCCAACAGGTCGACGACGCGCTGATCGCCGTGCAAAAGTCAGGCGAGCAGCTGGTTATCCAGGGCCGGCAGGTCGACTCGCTGAGCACCTATCTGCGTCTCGCGCGACAGCGTTACGATGCGGGCTATACGAGCTACCTGGAGGTGCTCGACGCGGAGCGCAACCTGTTCAACGCGCAGCTCCAGTACACGCAAACGCAGGCCGCGACGCTGACCAACGTGGTCAGCCTGTACATGGCGATGGGCGGCGGCTGGGTCGTGGAGGCGGAAAAGATGACGGCGCCCCCGCCGGCAAGCGGACAGCCGCCGCCGCCGCAGGTGCCTCCCGCCGCGCCGCAACCCGTCGCAGAGGTGCCGCAATGACGCGCGGGACCCTCATCGCCTGTCACCAGTGCGACCTGCTCCAGCGCGAATCGCCTCTCGGCGATAACGCAACGGCGCGTTGCACGCGGTGTGGTGCGCCACTGTATCGTAACCGTCCCGGAGGACTTGACCAGACGCTCGCGTGTACGGTGGCAGCGCTGGTGACGTTCACAGCCGCGAATGCGTTCCCGGTCGTCGGCCTGTCAGTCAACGGGAATCTGGTCGACACCACGTTGCTCGGTGCCGTTCTCGACCTCTATCACGATGGTGTCTGGCCAATTGCGGGTCTTGTTTTTCTGACAACGCTTTTCGTGCCCTTGCTCGACATGCTGGCGTTGGTGTATCTGCTGCTGCCGTTGCGCGTCGGATTGGCGCCGTATAGACCGGATCTGGCGTTTCGCGTCTTACATCTGGTCGAGCCCTGGTGCATGACGGAAGTGCTGATCCTTGGATTGCTTGTGGCGCTGGTCAAGCTTTCGGTTATCGCGACAGTCGTGCCGGGTATCGGATTGTACGCATTCGGTGTCCAGATGTTGCTCCTCGCTGCGATATCGTCAGGTTTCGAACCACGTGATATCTGGGCGCGAATTTGTGCTGTGAACAGGTCCAGGCTGAATGCGTATCCGGCGCCATGTACGGCTTCAGCACCAACAGCCGCTTCCGCTGGCTTTTACGTATGCCATCACTGTGGTCTGCTTTCGGTTGCTGCCCGGCTACACGACCCTCATTGTCCCCGCTGTGGCGCACATCTGCACTTCCGGACGCCGGATAGCATCAGCCGAACGTGGGCGTTCGTAGCTGCCGCGGCGTTCCTGTATGTTCCTGCCAACGTGCTACCGGTGATGAATACAAGCTCGCTGTTCGGTGCAGAGAAAGACACGATACTGAGCGGCGTGGTCTACCTGTGGACATCCGGTTCATGGCCGCTTGCGATAGTGGTGTTTATCGCGAGTATCGCGGTGCCGATGCTGAAAATCATTGCGCTGGTATTTCTTCTCGTGACCGCACAGTGTCGCTCGCGATGGGTGCCAAGGCGCAGGGCAGGCATTTATCGCCTCGTCGAACTGGTCGGACGCTGGTCGATGCTCGATATCTATGTCATCACCATGCTGGTTGCCCTGGTCCAGTTCAACGCACTAGCGACAATCGAGGCAGGTCCCGCTGCAATCGCATTTGGTGCCGTTGTCGTACTGACAATGTTTGCCGCGATGTCATTCGACCCGCGGCTCACCTGGGATACGGTTGAGGCCCATCATGGACAAGCCACCACCGGCTCAAGCCAATGAGCCACAGGATCCTGGTGGACCGGACTTCCCTGAAGTCGCTACGGTCCGTCGCGCGCGCTGGCGTCTGCAACTGGTCTGGCTCGTACCTCTCGTTGCCGTATTGATCGGGGGCTGGCTTGCGGTCAAGGCAGTACTTGAACAAGGACCGACCGTCACGATCAGTTTCAAGACGGGGGACGGCCTGGAGGCAGGCAAGACCAGAATCAGGTTCAAGAACGTTGAAATTGGGACCGTCAAGAAGGTTGTGTTATCGAATGACCACACCCGTGTCATCGCGACAGCTGAGCTGACCAAAAACGCGTCCGACATGCTTGTCGATGACTCACGGTTCTGGGTCGTTCAGCCCCGCATCTCAGGTGGCACCGTCTCCGGTCTGGGGACGTTGTTATCCGGCTCGTTTGTGAGTATGGATCCTGGAAAGTCGAAGGTCGTGCGACACGACTTTATCGGCCTTGAGACTCCGCCGGTAATCGCAACCGGTGAGCCCGGGAGCGAGTTCGTGCTTAAGGGCGAAGACATGGGGTCGCTCGATGTAGGCTCGCCCGTCTTCTTCCGTCGGCTGCAGGTCGGACAGGTGACTTCATACGCGCTCGACCAGGATGGAAACGGTGTCACGGTACACGTATTCGTCAACGCGCCTTACGACAGGTATGTGACTACGGGTACGCGGTTCTGGCAGGCAAGCGGCATCGATGTGTCGCTTGACGCGGCGGGTGTCCGGGTCAACACCCAGTCGCTTGTGTCCATTCTTATCGGCGGTCTGGCGTTCCAGACGCCGAAGGAAACTGAGGGTGACCCGCTTCAACGGAAAGATCTGCAGTTGGGTTAATACGATATTGATCCTCCTTTAAGCGTTGAGTCGCGGGTTGTCCACGGGCGGGCGGCGGGTCGCCTGTCACGACCATGACGCTGTCCGCCGGTGGGCAACCCGCGAGACGATGATTTTTGTTCTTGCGCATGCAGACTTTCGAATTCGAGCGGCGAGCAATAGCCGATGCTGCTATGAAGGCGACGGATGTTGTACCAGCCTTCCAGAAAGGAGAAGATGCGCCGCCGCGCCTGCTCGTGAGTAGCGAAGTGTTCGCGACCGAGCAGTTCGGCTTCTAGTGTTCCGAAGAACGACTCGCACATCGCGTTGTCGTAAGCATCACCCGCAGTCCCCATTGACGGCTGCACACCTGCTTCGCGACAGCGCCTGCCAAAGGCAATGGACGTGTACTGACATCCCTGGTCCGAATGGAGAATGACGCCCTCGTGGCGCCGTTGCTGCAACGCCATGTCCAGGGCACGCAACATCAGTTCCGTGTATAGATGATTCGACATCGCCCAGCCGACGATGCGCCTGCTGAATACATCCAGCACCACGGCGAGATACAGAAAGCCTTCATCGGTGGGCACGTAGGTCGCGTCAGCCACCCACAGCACGTTCACTGCGTCAGCGCTGAAGTGCCGGCGTACCAGATCCGGTGCTCGCCGGGCTCCCGCACGTGAGCGCGTGGTGCGCGGCCAGCGGCCCCGGCTCGCGCCACATAGCCCTGCCATGCGCATCAGACGCGCGACCCGCTTGCGTCCAACGTGCACGCCTTCGCGCCCGAGTTGCGCATGAATACGCGGCGCCCCGTATGTGCCGCGCGAACTCGCATGTAACGTACGGATACGCGTGAGCAGTTGCGCATCGCTACATGTGCGGCGCGATGGTTCGCGTATCAGCCACGCGTAGTAACCGCTCGTCGAGACCCCGAACAGCCGTGCCATCGTGGCAATGGGCCAGCGGGCCCGGTTCGCTTTCATGAATCCGTACCGCCCTTCGGTGGAATAGATCCCGTCTCCCTCGCGAACCAGGCCGCCGCGTGAGAGAGGATGTCGCGCTCCATCTTCAGTTGTCGAACTTCACGGCGCAATCTTGTCAGTTCCTGCCTCTCGGCCGTGGTCAGTCCGTCATGACGCACACCTGCGTCACGATCGGCCTGCGCCACCCAGCTGTAGATGGTCTGCGCGGTCGGTTCGAACTCCTTCTCCAGCTCCTCAGGTCTGCGACCAGCTCTCACCAGCTCGACCATTTGCGCCCGGAATTCCGCCGGGTACGGGGTACGATGCTTGCCCATCATCGGCACCTCCTGATCAAAAGGATAGGTGTCCGTTTTCGCGGGTCAACTTCA
>NZ_FNDI01000056.1:0-29603 GCF_900100565.1 Paraburkholderia steynii
CGAGGCGCTTGGAACCAACTCGGTTATTGGCGGACATGTTTTTAGAATGCTCCGAACAGTTTGAGCGCGAAGGCGATCGTCAGGATCGACGACACCACCAGCACGACGACCGACGTGCTCTTGCCACGCTCTTTCGAGACCGCGTCATGGTTCATGTCCATCGACAGATGGCGTACGCCCGCGCAGAAGTGGAACAGGAACGCCCACGCCAGCACCAGCACGATCAGCTTGACGATGATGTTGGACAGGAAGCCCTTGAACACCTCGTAGCTCAGTTCGGAGGTCAGGCTCTGGTCAAAGAGGTACAGCAGGAACGGAAGGAAGATGAACAGCAGGCCGCCGCTCACGCGGTGAAGAATCGACACCCGCCCCGCGAGAGGAAGACGGTATGCCGTCAATATCTGCCCGATACCGATGTTCCGGTATTCCGGCCTCGGTTTTTTTACGGCTTCTGCCATGCTAGACCCCTACTTGTAGTCACACTAATCCGCAATTTTAGCGCCTTTTCATTTCGCGCTGCAGCGTAACACTGCTCTGGCGAGCGTGCCGCGAAGCGCGCATGAAGGCCCGCGCAAGCCTTGCCGCAAGCCCACGGCAACGCTTTTTCTTTCAACTCAAATCGTTCTGATAGTAATACCCGGTTGTGACATACCATCCGCGCCGTACTTCGACGGGACGGTCACCATAGGTATAGGACACGCGCTCCACGGACAGCAACGGAAATCCCGTCGGCACGTGTAACAGATCGGCAACGGACGGGTCCGCGGCGACGGCGCGAATCTTCTCGGACGCGCGAATCATGCGCGTGCCGAACTCCGTTTCGAACATCGCGTAGAGCGGCCCCTTGTACTCCGACAGGCGCTCGAGCGTCAGCCCGCGGAACACGCCGCCCGGCAACCAGATTTCGTCGAGCACCGTGTCTTCGCCGTCGAATGTCAAAAGACGCTTGATCAGCACGACGGGATCGGCCGGCTTCAGGTCCAGCTGCCGCGCGATATCCGCCGATGCACGCAAGCGCCGGCATTCGAGCAGCCGGCTGATATGCGGATGCTCGGCGCCGTCGTCGGCGAGAAGACGGAGGAAGCGGAACTGCGCGCGCTCTTCGTTGTGCGTAGCAACAAAAGTGCCTTTGCCCTGACGGCGCACCAGCAGGTTGTCGGCGGCAAGCTCGTCGATCGCCTTGCGCACCGTGCCCTGGCTGACCTTGTAACGCGCGGCCAGTTCGACTTCACTGGGAATGATCTCGCCCGGCTTCCATTCACCCGACTCGAGGCTCTGCGTGATGAGCGCCTTGATCTGCTGGTAGAGAGGACTGAACGTCGGCGACGGCGCCGGCGTCGAGACAGGCGCAGCGTCGCCCGCGCCGGACGCGCCGGGAGGGTTCGCTGTGCTGGCCGGGTTCGAATTCATGCGCGCATTTCAACACAAAGCGCCTCATGCCGTCCAGATTTTTTGCCGTAATAGATATGTCTTATATAAGACATAAGATACGGTTGACTTTGTCCCGCCCGACTCCTACACTCCTTGTCGAGCAAGGGTTTGCGGGTTGTGCCACGCATTTTTGACAGCGCTTTATGTCAACAGCGTGATGCACCGGAAGGCCACCCTGCATCACGCTGTTCCCTCACGCAGTCCAGGTTTCGCTTCGCCCTGCATTGCCCGGCAAGTGCGCCGCAATGCCCCGCCGAAACGCGCTGTTTGCAGGAGCCCGCGCCATGCAGCGGCCTTGATATCGCGTCTATCATGACGCCGATCGCTGCAAGCACTATCCATCCCCGCGCTCGGCAGCACAGATTATCCGGCACGGCGGCTTCGCCGGCAGCGTGCCTTCGGGCCTTCTTCGGACCGCCTGCAGGGCTCGCGCAGCGAATTTGCCGTGCTAAAACCACGCTTCGCGTAACGCCCATATAGAATGGCGTTTTCCCTAGCGTTCAACGCATCGTCCTGGAGATTTCTCAATGGCTAAGCCCGCAAAGCGCGTTGCCGTCACCGGCGCCGCAGGTCAAATCGGTTACTCCCTGCTGTTCCGCATCGCCAATGGCGACATGCTCGGCAAGGATCAACCGGTCATCCTGCAACTGCTGGACCTGCCGCAAGCGCAAGCCGCCGTCAAAGGCGTCGTGATGGAACTCGAAGACTGCGCGTTCCCGCTGCTCGCGGGTGTCGTGGTCACTGACGATCCCAAGGTTGCGTTCAAGGATGCCGACGTCGCACTGCTGGTCGGCGCGCGTCCGCGTTCGAAAGGCATGGAGCGTAAGGACCTGCTGTCGGCCAACGCCGAAATCTTCACGGTGCAAGGCAAGGCACTGAACGAAGTGGCGAGCCGCGACGTGAAGGTGCTGGTCGTCGGCAACCCGGCGAACACGAACGCCTACATCGCGATGAAGTCGGCACCGGATCTGCCGAAGAAGAACTTCACGGCCATGCTGCGTCTGGACCACAACCGCGCGCTGTCGCAACTGGCTGCCAAGTCGGGCAAGCCGGTCGCTTCGATCGAAAAGCTGGTCGTGTGGGGCAATCACTCGCCGACCATGTACCCGGATTTCCGCGTCGCCACGGCAGAAGGCCAGGACCTGACCAAGCTGATCAACGACGAAGAATGGAACCGCAACACGTTCATCCCGACGGTCGGCAAGCGCGGCGCGGCGATCATCGAAGCGCGCGGCCTGTCGTCGGCGGCTTCGGCAGCGAACGCAGCGATCGATCACGTGCGTGACTGGGTGCTCGGCACGAACGGCAAGTGGGTCACGATGGGCATTCCGTCGGACGGTTCGTACGGCATCCCCGAAGACATCGTCTACGGCGTTGCCGTGACGTGCGAAAACGGCGAGTACAAGCGTGTCGAAGGCCTGCAGATCGATGCATTCGCGCGCGAAAAGATGGACAACACGCTGAACGAGCTGCTCGAAGAGCGCGAAGGCGTTCAGCACCTGCTCGGCTAATCGCCTGATGCAGAACAACCGGGACTCCGTTGCAGCGTGACGGGTTCCGGTTTTTTACGTTTGACAATCCTGCATGATGGTTTGCGCAGCAACTCATGCAGGGGTTCGCAACTGATTCGAGCGCGTTTTGATCTGACCGTCGTATATCACGGTCGTAAAAGACCAGAACGCGCCCGAATCAGAATTTCCAAACAGTACCCACACGCCGATAATGCGCGCACTGACTCCCGCCGAAGTCCTGTTTGACGGCGAAGCGCCGCCCACTGTCCTGCCTGCCTGCGACCACTACGCGGGCAGCGAGAAGCTGATGCTCAAATCGCTCGCTTTGCAGCAGGAGTTGGGCCCTGTCTTCGACATCACGCTCGATTGCGAAGACGGCGCGCAAGTGGGCCGCGAGGCGGAACATGCGGAACTGGTCGCGTCGCTGCTGGGCAGCGACCATGACCGTTTCGGCCGCGTCGGCGTGCGGATTCACGATTTCAACCACGCGCACTGGCGCGACGACGTGCGCCTCATCCTGCGCGCGGCAAAGCGCGCGCCTGCCTTCATCACACTGCCGAAAATCCGCAACGTGCCCGACGCCGCCGAAATGTGCGCGTTCATCGAGGCCACGCGGCGCGAGCTCGGCGTTGCGAAACCCGTTCCCGTCCAGTTGCTGATCGAAACGCATGGCGCATTGACGCGCGTGTTCGATCTGGCCGCGCTGCCCGCCGTCGAGTCCCTGAGCTTCGGCCTGATGGACTTCGTCTCCGCGCACGACGGCGCAATTCCCGATACCGCGATGCGCTCGCCAGGCCAGTTCGATCACCCGCTCGTGCGGCGGGCGAAACTCGAGATTTCGGCGGCCTGCCACGCGCATGGCAAGGTGCCGTCGCACAATGTATCGACGGAAGTGCGCGACATGGACGTCGTCGCGAACGACGCACTGCGCGCGCGCAACGAGTTCGGTTACGCACGCATGTGGAGCATTCACCCCGCGCAGATTCCCGCCATCGTGTCGGCCTTCGCGCCGCGCGACGAAGAAATCGCGACGGCGACGGAAATCCTGCTCGCCGCGCAGTCCGCGCAATGGGGCCCGACGCGCCATCGCGACACGCTGCACGATCGCGCGAGCTATCGATATTACTGGTCGGTGCTGCGCCGCGCCCGCTCGACGGGCCGCAGCGTGCCCGCCGAAGCCGCGCCGCTGTTCGGGCCAAACGAGGAATCCGCATCATGAGCAACGCCAACACATCCGCAGGCGCCGCGTTCCGCGCAGCCGTCGCCACCGAAAAACCGCTGCAGGTGGTCGGCGCGATCAACGCGAATCACGCGCTGCTCGCGCAACGCGCGGGCTTCAAGGCGATCTACGTGTCGGGCGGCGGCGTCGCGGCTGGCTCGCTGGGCTTGCCCGATCTCGGCATCTCGACGCTGGATGACGTTCTGACCGACGTGCGCCGCATCACCGATGTCTGCGATCTGCCGCTGCTGGTCGACGTCGACACGGGCTTCGGCCCGTCGGCGTTCAATATTGCGCGTACCGTGAAGGCGCTGACCAAGGCCGGCGCGGGCGCGATGCATATCGAAGACCAGGTCGGCGCGAAACGCTGCGGGCATCGACCGGGCAAGGCGATCGTGACGCAGGACGAGATGGTCGACCGCATCAAGGCGGCCGTCGACGCGCGCACCGATCCCAACTTCGTCATCATGGCGCGCACCGACGCGCTCGCCGTCGAAGGCCTGCAAGCGGCGATGGACCGCGCGATGGCCTGCGTCGAAGCCGGTGCCGACATGATCTTTCCGGAAGCGATGACGGAACTCGGCATGTACCGGCAGTTCGCGCAGGCCGTGAAGGTCCCCGTTCTCGCGAACATCACCGAATTCGGCGCGACGCCCCTATTCACCGTCGATGAACTGCGCGGCGCGGATGTCTCGCTGGTGCTGTATCCGCTGTCGGCGTTCCGCGCGATGAACAAGGCCGCCGAAAACGTTTACACGGCCATTCGACGCGACGGCACGCAAAAGAATGTCGTCGACACGATGCAAACGCGCGAAGAACTGTACGATCGCATCGGCTATCACGCGTACGAGCAGAAGCTCGACGCGTTGTTCAGCCAAGGTACGCGGAACAACGAGCAGGACAAGTAAGCGGCACATCAAGGAGACCCCTGGAATGAGCGATACGACGCAAGCGGCTGCACCGGGAACAACAAGCGGCTTCAAGCCGAAGAAATCCGTGGCCCTGTCGGGCGTGACGGCGGGCAACACCGCGCTCTGCACGGTCGGCAAGACGGGTAACGACCTGCACTACCGCGGCTACGACATTCTCGATATCGCCGGTGCCAGCGAATTCGAAGAGATCGCGTATCTGCTCGTACACGGCAAGCTACCCAACGTCGCCGAACTCGCCGCTTACAAGACAAAGCTCAAGGCGCTGCGCGGCCTGCCCGCGAACGTGAAGGCCGCGCTCGAATGGATTCCCGCCGCCGCGCACCCGATGGACGTGATGCGCACGGGCGTCTCCGTGTTGGGTACCGTGCTGCCCGAAAAAGACGATCACAACCTGCCGGGCGCGCGCGATATCGCCGACAAGCTGATGGCCTCGCTCGGCTCGATGCTGCTGTACTGGTACCACTACTCGCACAACGGCAAGCGGATCGAAGTCGAAACCGACGACGATTCGATCGGTGGCCACTTCCTGCATCTGCTGCATGGCGTGGAGCCGCCGAAATCGTGGGTCGATGCGATGCATGTGTCGCTGAATCTCTACGCGGAGCATGAATTCAACGCGTCGACGTTCACGGGCCGCGTGATCGCGGGCACGGGCTCGGACATGTATTCGGCCATCACGGGCGCGATCGGCGCGCTGCGCGGCCCGAAGCACGGCGGCGCCAACGAGGTCGCGTTCGAGATCCAGTCCCGCTACCAGACGCCGGATGAAGCAGAAGCCGACATCCGCCGCCGCGTCGAAAACAAGGAAGTCGTGATCGGCTTCGGACACCCCGTGTACACGATCTCCGATCCGCGCAACAAGGTGATCAAGGAAGTCGCGAAGAAGCTGTCGAAAGAGGCATCGAACATGAAGCTGTTCGATATCGCCGAGCGGCTCGAAGGCGTGATGGCCGACGCGAAGAAGATGTTCCCGAATCTCGACTGGTTCAGCGCGGTGTCGTATCACATGATGGGCGTGCCGACGGCCATGTTTACGCCGCTCTTCGTGATCTCACGCACGTCCGGCTGGGCCGCGCACATCATCGAGCAGCGCGTCGACAACAAGATCATTCGACCCAGCGCAAATTACACGGGTCCGGAGAATTTGAAGTTCGTGGCGCTAAATAGGAGAAAATAGCGTCCGCTGTGCGCTCTCGGGGCGCGTGCAGTACCCCGGCGGTTGCGAAATTGCAATCGCGCACTGTTTAAACTCTGAAATTAGATAGAAAGGTTCTCTCCCATGAAAAAACTGCTGATCGCTACCGTTATTGGCGCTCTGTCTTCGACGCTGCTGGTGACGGCGCCCAGCGCGTTCGCACAATCGACCACCACGGCCAAGCCGAAGGCGCCGCAGCCCAAGCGCCTGATCAAGCGCAAGCCGAATCCGGCCAAGGAAGCCAAGGTCGATCCGATTCCGGAAGGTGCGGAAAAGTGGTCGTGTAAGGAAGGTCTGTCGTTCGATCTGAAGGGCGACATGAAGCGCGACCAGATCGTCACCGTCCACTGGGGCAACAAGAACTACAACCTGCCGCGTGAAAACACGACGACGGGCGCAGACCGCTTCCATGACGCAGCAAGCGGCATGGATCTCGTCGTGATCCCGACCAAGGCAATGTTGTTCTCGGACAAGGACAGCTCGCGTCTGGCCGACGAATGCGTGACGGCCGCCATGTCGCAAGGCGCACCGGCACCGACGCAGTCGAACGCCGTCAACAAGGCTCAGTAAAACGGGCCGAACAGGACAAACCTCGATGTCCGCACCGATCTCCAACGTCCGGCCCAATCCGGACACAGTACTGGTCGATATCGTCGACTATGTGCTGAATTACAAGCTCGGGAGCGATCTCGCGCTGGAGACGGCGCGCAATTGCCTGATCGACACGCTCGGCTGTGGGCTCGAGGCCCTGTCTTACCCTGCCTGCACCAAGCTGATGGGACCGATCGTGCCCGGCACGATCGTCCCAAACGGCGCCAAGGTGCCTGGCACGTCGTTCCAGCTGGATCCTGTGCAAGCCGCGTTCAACATCGGCGCCATGATCCGCTGGCTCGACTTCAACGACACCTGGCTTGCGGCCGAATGGGGCCATCCGTCCGATAACCTCGGCGGCATTCTCGCGACGGCCGACTGGCTCTCGCGCACCGCCATCGCCAACGGCAAAAAGCCGCTCGCGATGAAAGACGTCCTGATCGCGATGATCAAGGCGCACGAAATTCAAGGCTGCATCGCGCTCGAAAATTCGTTCAACAAGGTCGGCCTCGACCATGTGCTGCTCGTGAAGCTCGCTTCGACGGCCGTGGTAGGCCAGTTGCTTGGACTGTCGCGCGATGAGCTGATCAACGCAGTCTCGCAGGCGCTTGTCGATGGACACGCGCTGCGTACCTACCGCCATGCGCCGAACACGGGCTCGCGCAAGTCCTGGGCAGCAGGCGACGCCACGTCGCGCGCGGTGCGTCTCGCGCTGATCGCGAAGACGGGCGAAATGGGCTATCCGTCCGTGCTGAGCGCGAAAACGTGGGGCTTCTACGACGTGCTGTTCAAAGGACAGCCGTTCCGGTTCCAGCGCCCGTACGGCTCGTACGTGATGGAGAACGTGCTCTTCAAGATTTCGTTTCCCGCCGAATTCCACGCGCAAACGGCTGCCGAAGCAGCGATGACGCTGCACGAGCAACTGCGCGCGAGCGGCAAGCGCGTCGAAGACATCGCGAAGATCACGATCCGCACGCACGAAGCGGCGATCCGCATCATCGATAAAACAGGCCCGCTGAACAATCCGGCCGACCGCGATCACTGTATTCAGTACATGATCGCCGTGCCGCTGATTTTCGGCCGTCTGACGGCTGCCGATTACGAAGACGAAGTCGCGCGCGACCCGCGTATCGACGCGCTGCGCGACAAGATGGCGTGCGTGGAAGACCCGCAGTTCACGAAGGATTATCACGACCCTGACAAGCGCTCGATTGCGAACGCGCTGACAATCGGGTTCGCCGACGGATCGACGTTCGACGAAGTCGTTGTCGAATATCCGCTCGGTCACAAGCGTCGCCGCGCCGAAGGCATCCCGCTGCTGGTCGAGAAATTCAGGACGAATCTCGCGCGGCGCTTTCCGGCGAAGCAACAGCAAGCGATCCTCGATGTGTCGCTGGACCAGGCAAAGTTAGAAGCGATGCCGGTCAATGAATACGTCGATCTGTACGTCGTGTGAGTTCAGAAACGTAGCAACGTCATTTCCTCGAAAACCCCAGGAAAATTACCATGGCCCACAACCTCCACAAAACGCTCAAGGAATTCGACAGCGGTTCCGGCAAAGGCAAGTTCTACTCGCTGCCGCAGCTTGGTAAAGCACTGAACGTGAAGATCGACCGCCTGCCGGTGTCGATCCGCCTCGTTCTGGAATCGGTGCTGCGTAACTACGACGGCAAGAAGATCTCGGAAGAACACATCGAGCAGCTCGCGAACTGGAAGCCGACGGCCTCGCGCGTCGACGAAATTCCGTTCGTCGTCGCACGTGTCGTGCTGCAGGACTTCACGGGCGTGCCGCTGCTGGCCGACATCGCAGCCATGCGCGGCGTCGCGCAGCGCGCGGGCAAGAACCCGAAGTCGATCGAACCGCTGGTCCCGGTCGATCTCGTCGTCGATCACTCGGTGCAGATCGACCACTTCCGCGAGAAGGGCGCGCTGGACCTGAACATGAAGCTGGAATTCCAGCGCAACAACGAGCGCTACCAGTTCATGAAGTGGGGCATGCAGGCGTTCGACACGTTCAAGGTCGTGCCGCCGGGCGTCGGTATCGTTCACCAGGTGAACCTCGAATACCTCGCACGCGGCGTACACAAGAAGGCTGAGAACGGCGAATCCGTGTACTACCCGGACACGCTGGTCGGCACGGACAGCCACACGACGATGATCAACGGCATCGGCGTGGTCGGCTGGGGCGTGGGCGGCATCGAAGCGGAAGCGGGCATGCTCGGCCAGCCGGTGTACTTCCTGACGCCGGACGTGGTCGGCGTCCACCTGAAGGGCAAGCTGCGCGAAGGCGTGACGGCGACCGACCTGGTCCTGACCATCACCGAACTGCTGCGCAAGGAAAAGGTTGTCGGCAAGTTCGTCGAGTTCTTCGGCGAAGGCACGCGCTCGCTGTCGCTGCCGGACCGCGCGACGATCGGCAACATGGCGCCCGAATACGGCGCGACGATGGGCTTCTTCCCCGTCGACGAAAAGACGATCGACTACTTCAAGGGCACGGGCCGCACGGACGCCGAAATCTCCGCCTTCGAAAACTACTTCAAGGCGCAGGATCTGTTCGGCATTCCGGACGCTGGCGATATCGACTACACGAAGATCGTCACGCTGGATCTGGGCACGGTCGCGCCGTCGCTGGCTGGCCCGAAGCGCCCGCAAGACCGCATCGAAATCGGCAACGTGAAGTCCACGTTCACGGATCTGTTCTCGAAGCCGGTCGGTGAAAACGGCTTTGCGAAGAAGTCGGCCGATCTCGACGCGCAGTACACGACGACCAACGGCGTCAACGTGAAGAACGGCGACATCCTGATCGCCGCGATCACGTCATGCACGAACACGTCGAACCCGAGCGTGCTGCTGGCGGCTGGCCTGCTGGCGAAGAAGGCGGTCGAAGCCGGTCTGGAAGTGGCGCCGCACATCAAGACGTCGCTGGCGCCGGGATCGCGTATCGTCACCGAGTACCTGACGAAGACGAACCTGCTGCAATACCTCGACAAGCTCGGCTTCACACTGGCCGCTTATGGTTGCACGACCTGTATCGGCAACGCGGGCGACCTGACGCCGGAACTGAACGAAGCGATCACGAAGAACGACATCGTCGCGGCAGCCGTGCTGTCGGGCAACCGTAACTTCGAAGCGCGTATCCACCCGAACATCCGCGCGAACTTCCTGGCTTCGCCGCCGCTGGTCGTCGCTTACGCGATCGCGGGCAACATCACGCGCGACCTGATGACGGAACCCGTCGGCAAGGGCACGGGCGGCAAGGACATCTACCTCGGCGACATCTGGCCGACTAGCGAAGAAGTCAACGCGCTGCTGAAGTTTGCGCTGGACGCCGATGCGTTCCGCGCGAACTACGCGCAGCTCACGAAGAAGGGCGACCTGTGGAGCAAGATCGAGGGCGAAGAAGGCCAGGTCTACGACTGGCCGAAGTCGACCTACATCGCGGAGCCGCCGTTCTTCGGCAAGGAATTCTCGATGGAACCGGCTTCGAGCATCGCTGCTGTGAAGGGTGCGCGCGCTCTCGGCATCTTCGGTGACTCGGTCACGACCGACCACATCTCGCCGGCAGGCTCGATCAAGGAAGACTCGCCCGCAGGCAAGTGGCTGAAGGCGAACGGCGTGCAGAAGGCCGACTTCAACAGCTACGGCTCGCGCCGCGGCAACCACGACGTGATGATGCGCGGCACGTTCGCGAACGTCCGTATCAAGAACCTGATGATCCCGGCAAAGGCAGACGGCACGCGCGTCGAAGGCGGCCTGACGATCCACCAGCCGAGCGGCGAACAGCAGTCGATCTACGACGCAGCGATGAAGTACATCGACGCCGGCACGCAGACGGTCATCTTCGCGGGCGAAGAGTACGGCACGGGCTCGTCGCGTGACTGGGCGGCGAAGGGCACGCAGTTGCTGGGCGTGAAGGCTGTGGTCGCACGCAGCTTCGAGCGTATCCACCGCTCGAACCTGGTCGGCATGGGCGTTCTGCCGCTGCAGTTCAAGGGCACGGACAGCGTCCAGTCGCTGAACATCACGGGCGAAGAAACGTACGACATCGAAGGCCTCGGCGACGACTTCAAGCCGCAACAGGAAGTCACGCTGGTGATCCATCGCAAGGACGGTTCGGATCAGCGCGTGCAGGTTCTGCTGCGTATCGACACGCCGATCGAAGTCGACTACTACAAGCACGGTGGTATTCTGCCGTTCGTGCTGCGCTCGCTGCTCGCGGCGTAAGTTATCGCTTTGCAGGTGCTGCGTTCTCGTCGAGGACGCAGTGCATTTTAGAGGCCCGGTTTATCCGGGCTTTTTTTTCGGCTGGCGAAATTGGGCGGCTGAAGATCGACTCAGTGAGCGGCGGCCATCAATACCCCCATTCCCACCAGCAAGGCGCTCGAGACCCGATTGAATGCCTTCAGGCGACTTGGCCGGCGCAGGAGGGTGCCCAGCCGGTGCGAAAGGAGCGCGTTCGAGATGACCCCCAGTACAAAGAGCAGCGTGAAGGTCGCGGCCAGCACCACATACTGTTCGAGGGCCGACCACTGCGCGTCCGCGCTTATGAATTGCGGAATGAACGACGGAAAGACAAGCAGCGACTTGGGGTTGAGTCCCGACGTCGCGAAGCCGCGCCAGAACAGACCGCGCTGCACGTGCTCAGCGGCGTTCGGCTCCGCAAGGCTCGCGGAGCGCCATTGCTTGCAACCCAGATACACGAGGTATGCGGCGCCCGTCCAGCGCATGAACGCCAGCGAATGTTCGCTGACCAGCAGCATCGAGTGCAGGACAAGCGCGGTAAGCACGAGCTGCAGCACGAGCGCGCACGTTGCGCCCCAGACGCATGGCAGCGCCGAGCGCCAGCCGGCCTGCATGGACTGGCCTATCGTCAGCACGTTGACGGGCCCCGGCGAGTAGATCAGCACCAGAGAGGCGATGAGGAAAGAAACATAGGGCTGCGTAAGCATCGTGATTTCCTTCGTTGCCGGATCGCGTGCTTCGCGTCGGCAAATGCGAGTGAGAGGGACCCGCCGGAGTTCGGTTGGTCGAAAGCCCCCGTGCCCGATATGCGTCTCGCCCGAGCTGTGAAGCCCGATATCGTCAGCGTGGGGCCACCTCGATCGGAGGCGACGAATCATCCGGGCGCGGCTCCTGGCCGCTGCGGAGGACCGAGCCGGTGAGATGGCCGGCGAGGCCGTTCCCGGGCGCGGAAGCATGGTGAAAATATAGGCGTCAGCGCGCTATAAAGGCTTCCGAATTGCCCGTGATTTCTACCGAAATGCGGGACGTTGTTCGGTTAGAATGGAATTCATGTTGACATTCTTCCTTCTATCGCCATGACAACGCGAAATCGTCCACTGGACAACCAGGATCGGAAGATCCTGCGCGAGCTTCAGAAGAACGCGCGCCTGACCAATGCGGAGCTGGCGGAACTCGTCGGGATGTCCACCACGGCGTGCTGGAATCGCACGCGCCAACTCGAAAACGACGGCTACATTACCGGCTATGTCGCGCTACTCGACCAGAAGAAGCTCGGCCTGGCCGACATCGTCCTGCTAGAGATCACGCTAGATCGCCACGACGAGGATGCCCTGGCGCGCCTTGGCCCCGAACTGGCTGCCTTGCCTGAAGTGCTGGAGGCCTATCTCGTGTCGGGCGAATACGACTACCTCGTGAAAGTGGCCGTGGACGGTACCGCCGGGTACGAGCGATTCCTGCGCGACAAGCTGTACCGCATCTCGGGCATCCGCCACAGCCGGTCGATGTTTGCGTTGCGCTGCATGAAGAGCGTTCCGTCGGTACAGGTCTGATCGGCCGTTCTGCGACACCTCGGTAGCCCCTTGCATCCCGCTACCTTCGCTGTGCTGCGTAATGACAAATCAACTGCGAGATAGGGGCACCGCTTTTTCACCGCTACGCGCTATCGCCGATAAACCGCCACCCGCTCCATCACCCGCCGAACGTACTTCTGCGTTTCCGCATATGGCGGAACCGTACCGCCGAACTTACGCACCGCCCCTTCCCCCGCGTTATACGCCGCGAGCGCCAGCGACACATCGCCAAACGTCGCAAGCAGCGTATCGAGCAAGCGCGTGCCCGCGACTACGTTCTGGTAAGGATCGAACAGATCGTCCGCGCCTTGCCGTGCGCCTGTTTGCGGCATCAGCTGCATCAACCCTCTTGCGCCCTTTGGCGACACGGCAAACGGATCGCCGCCCGATTCGACATCGATGACAGCCATCAGCAGCGCTTTATCGACACCAATACGCTTCGCGACATCATCAACAAGCGCCGTCCACGCGAGCACTTTCGAACGCGCGCGCTGAGCCTCCAACGGCGCGCCGAACTCGACGATCAACGGCGTATCCGAAACGACACCGACACCCGCATCGGCATCGACGCCCTTCAACCCGCCGATCATCATCTCCACTCGCCCGGACCCGTGCGCATCGCTCACGACACACGCCATCACCCCGAGCAACAGCATTCGGTGCATCAACGCCCCGCCGTCGCATGCACTTCGTTCGCCGCCTCCGCGCGAAACGGCGACTGCATCCGCACAACCGCCTCGGATTCCAGCGCAACGGGCCAACGCTGGCTTTGCCATCCATCGGCAAGCGTCGTCTTGCATAAACTGTCGGGCCGCTTCGGCGAGCCATACGCGTCGACGTTCGCTTCTGCAGGCTCGCGCGAAAACACGCCGTTCGCTGCGATATCGCCGATCACATTCGTCGCGTAGTACAGCACCTTGTTTGCAACGGGCACGATCAGATCGAAGCAATAATGCACGCGCAGCTTCAGCAGATTCGCGTCCTGCACATTCACATCCGATTCCGCGCCGTGTGCGGTGTCGCGATACATCAGCATGTCATTGGGGATTTCATCGCGCGTCACGCCTTCAGCGGGATAGACACGCGGACGAGCGAAGTCGCGCATCATCGCCGCCGTCGGGCTGACGATCTCGATCGAGGCCGCCTCGCCCACTGCACGCCGCGCCGCAAGCAGCGCCGACTGCACACCCGTTGCGTCAGCGCTGCGCGCATACAACGGCGCGAGTCCACGCGCGAGTCCCGCTTGCATCGTATCGATCGAACCGTGATTGACGGCCCCTTCGCGCGCGGCTTCGAGCACGGCGACATCGAGCGTCGACTTCGCCTGATACAGCAGCACGAACTGCACGGTCACGAAGCCGAAGAACAGCAACAGCGGCGCGACAACGAGAAACTCCGTCATCCCTTGCCCCGTCATCCTGCGTCTGCGCATGCTTCGCCACTTCACGTCGACGCCCTCCATTCGAGCCTGTCGCCGACTTCGATACGCGACGCCTGCGCCGCATGCGCGCGCATCTCCAGCGCCGCTCGCGCACGCCAGCAGACGAGCATGCGAGCGCTGCCCACATTTCGATGAATCGACAGCACGTGCCCACGCCTGTCGATAAAGACCACGTCGATCGGAAAACGCATGCCGAACGTATGCACGGCATTGCACGGTTCGAGCCACAGCGCGTGATCCGCATCGAGTGCAACACGCCCAAGCAATCCGCGCATTCGCTCGACCGCCCTGTCAGCGACTTCGACTGCGATACGAGCCAACTCTCCGCGATGAACCAGACGCGCATGCCTCACAGCAAGCCCTCCTGCATGAACTTCATCGCAATCGGAAAGCCAAGCACGATGAACGTCACAGGAAAGATGAACATCAGCAACGGAAACACCAGCTTGACGGGCGCTTCCATCGCCTGTTTCTCCGCGCGCTGGAAGCGTTCCGCGCGCCGCTGCTCCGACTGGAAGCGCAACGTCTTCGCGAGACCCGAGCCCATCCGTTCCGCTTGCGCGATCGTGCGGATCAGGTTCGACACTTCGCCGATCCGCTGACGTTCGTCGAGACGCCGCAGCGCATCGGTGCGATTCAAACCCGATTTCAGATCGCGCAGTACGTGTTCGAACTCGCGCCGCAATGGCCCATCGGGGCCTTTCTCGACCGCCTTCTGAAGCGCACCGTTGATATTGAGTCCCGCTTCGACGGCAAGCGTCAGAAAGTCGAGATAGACGGGCAACTGGCGCAGCACCATAGCGACGTGACGCCGGCGTACGTCGCGCATCCAGATACGCGGATAGACATAGCCGACGCACATCACCAGCACCAGAACGGCCCGCGAAAACAGACCGCTTGCGAACATCACCGCCAACGCGACAAGCAACGCGCTCACTGATGACACCATCGACAGGGCAAGAAACTGCCGTGCGTTCATCAGAAAGTTGAGCGACGTGAGACGCAACTGCGCATCGGAGCGCTCGATCAGACGCGCGCTGAACCGGCGAGTGCCATAGTGCGCGACAACGTTGACGGCCGGCCACACGAAGCGCAGCAACGGCGGCAACGGATCGAGCCAGGTGCGGTCTTCCTTTGGCACATCGCGTATCAATCTGCGCATCGAGTGCAGTGCGAGCACACACACTGCTATCAATCCCGCGCCAATCGCAAACGAGAGAATCAGCCGCATGACATGCCTACACGTTGATACGCACGATGCGCGCAATCGACTGATAGCCGAGAAACTCCATCACCGCGATCACGGCGAGCGTTCCCCAGCCGATCGGCGTCGTGAACAGCGGCGCCATCGCGACAGGCTCCATCGCGCGCAGCACCATCATCAGAAAGAGCGGCAGACACGTCATCACGATTCCCTGCATGCGTCCCTGCGAAGTCAGCGCGCGAATCTTGCCTTCCATCTGCAGCTTGTCACGCAACGTGCGCGCGACGGATTCGAGCGCTTCCGCGAGATTGCCGCCCACTTCGCGCGAAATGGTCACGGCTGCCGTCACCATCATGAAGTCGGGTACAGGTATGCGTTTTTCGATGTTGCGCATCGCGATGTCGAGATCGATGCCGAGCCGGATTTCGCGCAGCAGCAGATCGAACTCCTGCGAGATCGGCGGCGCCGATTCCTGCACGCCGCTTTCGAGCGCGATCGGCAGGCTCGCGCCTGCGCGTAACGCGCCCGCGATCATCAACAGCATGTCCGGCAACTGGCGCTCGAGCGTCAGGATGCGGCGTGTGCGCATCCACGCAAGCACCCGGCGCGGCACGAACCACACCAGCGGCAACGACGCGAGCGCAACCAGAACGCTGCCACTCAACGCGAACACGAGCACAGGTAATACGACCGTCGCGCTCAACGTCGCGGCGGCCGCTTTCTGACGGTTCACGAACACGAAGACATCGGCAAGCGACTGCTCGACCTCGGCTGCCAGATGACGCATGCCGTTCGCAAGCGCGAGCCGCACCGCGCGCGTCGCCAACCAGACCGAAATCGACGCGCCGCAGAACACCGCTACAAGAATAAACGTCATCGCCGAAACCTCACTCGCTGCGCGTGAAAATCGATGTATCGACGGGAATGCGGCGGCGTATCAGATCCTGATAGAAGTCGGGGATATACGACGTCGGCACGAATTGCCCGCGAATCTTGCCGTTGTCGTCGAGGCCCGCTTCCCTGAACACGAACACGTCCTGTAACTGGATCACGCCCGACTCGATGCCGCTCACTTCCGTGATGTGCGTCACGCGCCGCGAGCCGCACGAAAAGCGCGTCTGCTGCACGATGATGTCGACGGCGGCGCATACCTGCTCGCGAATTGCCTGCACGGGCAGATCGAGTCCCGCCATCAACGTCATCACTTCGAGACGCGCAATGCAATCGCGCGGCGAGTTCGCGTGCGCCGTAGTCAACGAGCCGTCGTGACCCGTGTTCATCGCCTGCAGCATGTCGAGCGCTTCGCCGCCGCGGCATTCGCCGACCACGATCCGGTCGGGGCGCATGCGCAAGCAGTTGCGCACCAGTTCGCGGATCGTCACGGCGCCCTTGCCTTCCAGATTCGCGGGCCGCGTTTCGAGCGCGACGAGATTCGGCTGCGACAGTTGCAGTTCGGCGGCATCTTCGACGGTGACGATGCGCTCCGCGTCGGGGATATAGTCCGACAGCACATTGAGCAGCGTGGTCTTGCCCGACCCCGTGCCGCCCGATATGACGATGTTCGCGCGATGCTCGACAGCCGTGCGCAAGAACGCGAGCATCGCGTGTGACAGCGAGCCGAAGGTCTGCAGATCGTCGCCACGCAGCTTGTGCTGCGGAAACTTTCGCACCGTCATGCTCGGCCCTTTCAGCGCAAGCGGCGGAATCACCGCGTTCACGCGCGAGCCGTCTTTCAGGCGCGCGTCGACCATCGGCGAGCTTTCATCGATGCGTCGGCCGATCGGCGCGACGATCCGCTCGATCGCGCCCAGCACCGCGCGCTCGTCGGTGAAGATCACGGGCGAGCGCACCAGCCGCCCTTGCTGCTCGACGAAAATCTCATCGTGCCTGTTGACCATGATCTCGGAGATCGTCGCGTCGGCGATCAGTTCTTCGAGCGGACCCAGTCCGATGATTTCGTCGAACACGCTTTTCTTGAGCGCCGGCAGCGGGATGCCCGGACGACGAAAGCTCGCGTCGCGCGCGAGGATGTCGTCGAGCGCGTCGCTGACCGTCGTGCGCAGTTCGTCGTCGGCCATTCGCGAAACATTCAGGCGGCGCAAGTCGAGCGCGGCGATCACCTTCATGTGCAGCAGCTTGCGAAGCTCGATGCCTTCAGCGCGGTTGATCGGCGCGACAAGCGGTGGTGCAGCCGCGCGCGAAACGGCGACATGCACAGGATGCGGCTCGGGTTCGTCCGGCACGGAAGGCTGAGGCATAGTCTGTTCGACATCCTGCCGCGTCACATTCGCAGCCTCGGCGAGTCCGACTTGCATCGCATCGACCTTCAACACGGTCATGCCGATTTCGATCTGATCCCCTTCCGCAAGCGGCCCATAACGCACGACGGGCGAGCCGTTCACCGTGGTCGCGACAATGCCGCCTTGATCTTCGACATACCACGCATGGAAATCCTTCACGATGCGCGCATGCGTGCGGCCGACCAGCATGCCCTTGATCACGATATCGCACGCCGCATCGCGGCCGATCGTACACACGTGATCGACGTGGAAGGTCCGCGCGGGCGCATTGCGCGATTGCACTTGCAGTTTCAGCATGTTCGTCAATGAGCGGGATTAAGCGGCGTGTTCTGAGGCAACGCGGGATCAGCAGGCGCGACTGGCGCAATCGGCGGCCCAAGCGGACTATGCGCGCCATACTGGTCCGCATAGCGTCGCATGCCTTCTTCCGCGCGCGCCAGCAGCGCGGCATTGGTGTCGCTCGACGGGTCCGAGATCACCGGCGTGACGAAGATCACGAGGTCGCTGTTCTTCGCGCGAAAGCTGTCCGAGCGGAACAGTTGCCCGATGATGGGCAGACGCGCGAGATACGGCATCCCCGATGACGCGTTGAGCGCATCGGCACTGACAAGGCCGGAGATCGCAATCGTCTCGCCCGCGCGCAGCGAAATATCCGAACTCGCGCTGCGCGTCAGGAAGCCCGGAAACCCGCCGTACGACACGGAAGGATCAAGCTGGCTGATCTCGGTCTGCACGGTGGCGGAGATGATGTCGTTCGCATCGACGACGGGCTTGATGTTCAGCCGGATGCCGTACGGCTTGTACTCGACGTCGGTGGTGCCGAGCGCGCCCGCTTTCGGAATGGGCACCTCGCCGCCCGCGAGGAACGACGCTATGCCGCCGCTCTTCGTGCTCAGCTCGGGCGCGGCGAGAATGTACGCGTCGCCGTTGTTGATCGCGAAGTTGATGCGCGAGGTGATCGTCGATGCAATGCCCGCCAGAAAGAAGTTCGCGCCGCTCACGCCTGAGCCGATGAACCCCTGCCCCGACACCTGCGGGCCCGCGAACTGGCTGTCCCACGCGATGCCGATGTCCTTCTGGCCCGTGCGCGTGACTTCCATGATCTGCACCTTGAAATGCAGGGTTTTCTTTAGCGCATCGCCTTCGTCGATCGTCGTGGTGTCGATCACGTTCGTCATATCCGCGATGGCCGCTTTCACGGCTGCGGCCTTGTCGCGATGCACGCTGCCCGACAGCACGATGTTCGGCCCGACCTCCTGCACGCGCACGCCGGACACCGACGCCAGCACGCTGCGTAACTGCGCCGCCGACATGCCGACGTCGCCCTTCGCGACGCGCACGGTCGTCTGCAACGCGACGCCCCGCTCGTTCCACACGACGAGCGACGTGATGCCGGCGCTTTCGGCCAGCAGCATCACGCGCCCATCGACGACATTCGCCGTTACCAGCTTGCCGTTGCCTATCGCAATGCGTTTGATCGTGCCCGGTACGTCGAGCATGCGCACTTCGCCTTTGTAAAGGTCGAGCACGTCACCGCTCTGCGCAGCGTTCGCGTTGTTCCCGTGCTGCATGCCCGCTGCCTGCACGACGCTCGTTGCGTCGATAGCGAGCGCGCACATGATGAACGACACGCTTGCCACGCGTCGCAATGCCATCGAGTAAAAGCCTGCTTTCATGAATGGAAGGAAACGTTTGTTCTTCTAGTTCTGGCCGCTGATGCGGTACGTGTCGCGTTGCTGCAATTGCTTTGCCACGGCGGCTGCGCTTTCGAACAGCGAGGCGCTCGCGGGTTCGCTTGCCTTGACTTCGCGTGGCTGCGCGTCGCCGGATGCCGTGGACATCGGCGCGACCTGCGCGACGTTCGCAGCCGCCGCGCCCGCGCCGCCGCCCGCGATCACTTCGACGGACGCCTGTTTCGCGATGCGTTCGGCCGGAAACACGTCGCTTTCCGTCAACGCGAAGGGTGGTGCAACGGCGTTATCGTCCGCGTTCCTGAGGATGAGGCGCAGCGCGCCCATCTTTTGCGCGAGCACGACGCGCGGCGCGTCAGCGGCGGGCACCTGCATCGTCACGGTGTCGTAGCGCGACGCATTGCCCATGCTCCTCGCTTCGTCGGCGTCGCCCGCGTTACGAGGTTTGACGCTTTGGCCCGTCGCCAGCACCAGCACGTCGGGCAGCAGCAGACGCACGGCCTTGCCGTCGCTGGCGCCCGGCTCGGCCTGCGCGCCGACCCAGTACACATCGACGCGATTGCCCGGCCGCAGCATCGACGCCGTCGAGTTCACCGCGTCGATCTCCAGCGTCAGCGCACGTTGACCGGCGGGCAGCATGTCGGAGAAATCGCGGCCGCGCAGCGCGTCGATATCGCTCATGCGCAGCGGCCGGCCATGCATGACGGCGCGCACGAGCTTCGCGCCGCGCAACGAGTCGAATGCGTCGACGCGCACCATGTCGTCGTAGACGAGATCGGCGGCGATTTCGCGCGACACGAAATCGCCACTCGACAACGGCGTGCCCGCCGCCACATCGCGGCGCGGCACGACGACTTCAACACCGCGCTGCGCGAGCTTGCCCGTCACTTCAGCGCGCACGTGCGCCTCGCGCTCGCCGAGATAGCGATACACGAACCACGTCAGTGCGCCCGCCGTCAGCACGGCAACGAGCAGCAGAAACCACGCATTGCCGAGCAGCGAATGAAACTTGATCTTCCTGAACATCTGACTCAAAGCCGGGTAATTACGCCAGGGAAAGCGCGAAGCTGTACGCGCGGTAAAGCGACCTGAATGCCGCGCAAAACTGGTTGATGACGGACGCATCGCCGCCCGCGACCAGCGCGGATACGATCACAGCCGTCACGACGAGGTATTCGACGGCGGCCTGACCGCGCTGCCGCTGCTTGAGCGACGGCATGATTTCAAGGGCCCGTCGTCGCATGGATCACGGCCTCCGTACGTCCGTTATGGTTGGAAAACACGGCGTCGACGCGTTCGCTGCCGCGCTGCATCGCGAGCACGTCGCCCATCGCACGCTGCGATCCGTCGAGCCGCAGCGCGGGCGCCTGTGCGACGATGCGCCAACCCGCTTCCTGCAACCGGCGCGCGTAGCGTTGCGCGTTGTCCTTTGTGTCACCGTTCACTTCGAGCAGCCAGGTGCGTCCCGTTTGCCGCCCATCGCGGCTTTCGACATCCGACACGGCTCGCGCGCCTTGCGGCAGCGGCACCGTCGAAGCGCCGATACGATGCGCCGCGTCCGCGCCATCCAGGCGCATCACGCTCATCAGCCCTTTCGTGCGCGAGCCTTCGACGCGCGGGGGAATAACGAGCACGTAGTGGCACATGCCATCGAGCGCGGCGAGCAGCGTCCCCGACGCGTCGCGGCGTCCCGTGGCGGGCACATGCGCGCGCGTCCAGTACGTGCGAAATGCGTCCGAAACGTCATCGGGCGTTCCATCGAACTCCATACCGTACACGGACGTCGGCACGCCGTTGACGAGCATGTCGCGGCCTATCATCTGCACGCGTTCGGCATGCACGGATTGACGGTCACAGGCCTGCCCGGACGCGACGGCTTGCAGCGGCATCAACGACAATACGATCGCGCATATCGACAAGATATTCATCGCGCAAGCCGGTCAGCAGGAACAACCTCGTCGCGGATGCGGCCAGATTCGAGCGTATCGATTTCAGGCGCATAGACACGCAACCGCTGATAAAGCGAAGGCGCGATCAATGGCGCGTTCGCCGCCGGCACCGCCTGCGCGAACAGCGCTTTCGCACGCGCCGCGCCTTCAGGCAACCATGCATTGGTCAGCAATGCGTTCGTGTCGTCGATTGCGAAGCCATCGAAATCTGTCCACAGACGCCGCAGCGCGTCGCTATGCATGCCCGTCGCGATGCGCAAGCTCGCTGTTTGCAGTACACGTGAAGGCAGATCGAGCGTCGCGGCGAATGGCGCGCCACTTGCCGTCGGCATCGAGCCGAAGCCATTCGATGTATAGGCGTCGAGTTGTGTCGGCATGTCGGCTTCGCCCGTGCTCAGGGAGACATCGCGTGCGTCGTCCAGCAGCGCCGCGCCGCTATGGTCTTTCCACATCGCGGGTTGTGAGACGCCCTGCCCGCCAGCGCCAACGTCCGCGCTACGGTCAGTGCCCGCAATGGGCGCGCCGTTGCCCGCCATCACACGCGCGAGCAATTCACGCTGGATCTCCTGATCGTTCTTGCGAAGCTGCAACGCGTCGCTGCCGTTGCGTGCGTACCAGTCGCGGATCGTCGAACCGCCCGCTTCGCTGTCGATCCACACAGTGCGCTCCCACGCCGCGTAACGCGAGCCCATCAGCGTGTGGTTGCGGATATCGTTGAACTTGCCGAGCATCACGATCGCGAGCAGCAGCACGCTCGTCGCAAGCATCGTGGCAACGAGAAACTCCACCAGCGCCTGGCCGGATTGCGCGCAAACGCGCCTTTCGAGAAACCGGTTCATGGTTGCGCCGCGCCCACATCCGAGGGGATTTGCGCGGCCTGCGCAGCGTCGCGCTCGTCCGCGCTGACGGGCGCCAGCGATGCCTGCCAGTACGGGCTAAACGTGCTGGGATATTCCGTCTTGCCGTCCGCGCGCTGCCATGCACCGGCATCGAGCAACCCACCCGCGAGCCTGTCGCCCAGCGCTTCCGTCGAAGGCCGCACGAAGTACGCATGCGCGCTTGCCAGCGCGCGCATCGCGCCGCCCGCGCTGCCGTTGTCGACGCGCATGCGGCCCGCGCCGCCCAGCCCTGGCGATTTAACCAGCGTCCCCGCTAAACGCTCCACTTCGATCGTGATGCGCGGCGCCTCGCTGGCGAGCGGCGCATTCGCGATGTCCTGATACGGCAGCAAGCCGCCATTGGCCGCATCGAGCGAAGCGCCCGGGCCCTGCGAGAACTGCTCGGCCATCGCGGCAGGCACGTTCAATCCAGGCTGCGTGCTGTCCGGGTCGCCGAAATTCATGTAGCCGCCGTATCCTTTCCAGTCGCTCCACGCGACGAACGGAGGATGCGTCATGTAGCTGTTCACCTCGCCATTCGTACTGCCGCCATGCCCTGCAATTGCGTCGAACGTATCGACGCAGGTGATCGTGATGTGCGCGGTGCTTGCGTCCATCGATTGCCAGCCCTTCTTGTCGCTGCGCAACTGCGTGCCGCCCGCATGCGCAACGCGAATCGCGATCCGGCCACCGCCCCGGCAACGCGCGCTCGTGTCGTCGATCTGCTGATAGTCGGGCGCGACACTGCGTGACGACACACGCGCCTTGACGAAGCCGTCGAGCGTCGCGGGATCGGTGACGACGTCGGCGAAATGATCGGCGTCGAGATTGCCCGCCGGGGTCACGACGCTCGTGTACGTCTGCCACGCCGCTAGTTGCGCGGCATTGCGCGGACTCGTGAAATAGCCCGACGTCACGTTCGTATCGGACTGGTTGCGTTGCGCGACGTCGTTGGCGATATCGGGCACGGCCGCGAACATCGCCGCGTGATAGTTCGTCTGTGCATCGCTGAGAGCGCGCGTGATGCCGCCGACGCCCTTTGCGACAGCGGGCAACAGCGTGTCGAGCGTCGCGCGCACGGGCGCGATGTCGACGCGCGCGCGTTCCTTGGGCGTACGCCACAACGCCGGATGATCGGCGAAGGTCGTCACGAGTGCCTCGGTGTCGGGGTTGCCCATGTATGTGTTGTCGAGTTCGTCGATCCATGACTTCAACGCGACGACCTGCGCGGCGCTCACCTGGTTGGCGACCATCGCGCGGTTCGCATAGGCGGAGAAGTTGTAGTCGCGGGCCTGCAGCACGGCCGCGCTGTAAGCGGCGGCATCGGCCGTGTTCTGCAGCTTGATCTTCGCGCTCGTCATCTGGAACGATCCGAAGGCGACATACAGGCCGATGCCGCCGATCAGCAGGAACAGCAGCGCAGGCACCATGGCCTGGCCGACGTGTACGCTTCTTCGCCGACGGGCGTTGCGTTCCATGATGACGAGCCCTGCGAGACGCTTACTTGTTGCCTGTCGAGAGCGCGCCGTCGCTGCCGTATGCGCCCATGCCCTTGTTCTTGTCGGCCTGGCTCTTGCCGTCCGTCGCCGCGGCGCGTGCGTCGCTGATGTCGGCTGTGCTATCCGTGCCCGACATTTCGTGTGTGAGACCTGCCGTCTGCTGGCGGATCGTCTTGCCGAACGACGCATACACCGCAATCGCCGATACCGCGATAAGCGCAACGATGATGATGTATTCGGTCATGCCCTGACCGGCCTGCTTGTGAAGATGACGCTTGAAAGAGATTTTCATGAGGAAAAACCAGGAGTAATTAAAAGGACAGATCCAGTTGAACCAGAATTCAATATCCGGTTATTCAAACTATTTAACCGGACAGGGAATCACTATAGAAATATTGAACTGAATCCGGGTTGCGACATTTCCCAAAACGGAATGTCCGATTTCCGAATCGGATGCCCGATTGATCCTGCGTCGAATTTATGCCACAAATCCCTTGAAATACGCGTCTAATCCACGAAAGCACGCAAATTCACGATGGCATTGAGTCCTTCCATCTGTCGTTCACATACAAAGCAAAATCCTACACGCATTACCATTTCAACTGATATTTAGAGACATCGCTCGCGAATAGATTTCCCCGGCGGATAAGAACCGGCAAATGCCAATTAAAGCGGCATTGCGGGTCCGTTCGAATCATCGTCCAATCAAGGGAATACGCGAAGCATGAACAGAACTTATAAATCAGTGTGGAACGAGGCTGCCGGCACCTATGTCGCCGCAGCGGAAAACACCCGCGCGCAAGGCAAGAAGTCGAGCCGCTGTGCGCTGAACATCGCTTCGGCGGCGATAGCATCGGCTGTCACGTTTGGCTCGTACGGCGCGGCCTGGGCGGCCAATCCCGGTCTCACACCCAAACCGACATCGAGCGCCGCCAACCTCTCGACGCCCACACCCAGCAGCGAGTGGTTCTGCTTTTTGTTCTGGTGCGGCGGCGGAGGCGGCAGTACGACCAATATCACCTACAACGGTGTCAACGCGCAGGACGCGTACGCGTACACCTACGACCGCAACAACCTGAAGTACTTTCACGTCCAGTCCAGTCTGAGTGATTCGTCCGCGACGGGTGGCGATGCGATCGCCATCGGCGGCGGTGCGCAAGCCAATGGCGTCAGCAAGAACGGCACGACATATGGCTCCGAAGGAGCGAATACAGGCAACGGTCCGATCGCGATCGGGGGCGCGTCGCTTGCGCAAGGCGCGGCGAACGTCGCGGTCGGCGTGAACGCGATCGCCGATGGTCTGTATCACGCCGTCGCAGTCGGCGGGGACGCAGACGCAGCCGACGTTTATACGGTAGCCCTGGGCGGACATTCGCTTGCGGCGGCATCCACATCGACAGCGCTCGGCTCGCATGCATCGGCGCTCGCGGCCGGCTCGGTCGCACTCGGCGAAGGTTCGGTTGCGACGCGCAGCAATACGGTATCGGTCGGCAAGCAAGGCGGCGAGCGGCAGATCACGAACGTCGCCGCCGGCAGCGCGGGCACGGACGCCGTCAACGTGGACCAGTTGAACGCAGCCATTGCCGCTGGCGGCAGCGGCGGAGGTGGAGGTGGTAGTGGCGGCGGCGGTGGAAACACCATCAATCTCCCGCCGGACCTGAAGTATTTCCACGCAAGCTCGACGCTCGGCGACGCATCGGCTGCAGGCCCAGAGACGGTTGCTGTCGGCGGCAATGCAACGGCGCTTGCGGCGAACTCGGTTTCGCTCGGCTCGAACTCGGTAGCCGATCGCGCGAACACGGTATCCGTGGGCAACGATCTCACCAACCGCCAGATCACGCATCTCGCGGCCGGCACGGCCGATACCGATGCCGTCAATGTCGGCCAGTTGAACACGACCGTGCAGAACGCGATAACGGGCGGCGCGCTGCCGAACCTCGTCGTCTATGACTCGGCGGCGCACAACGCGTTGACGCTGGGCGGCGTCGGCGCGACGCAACCCGTGCGATTGATGAACGTGGCGCCCGGCGCGATCACGCAAAACAGCACCGACGCGATCAACGGCTCGCAGATGTTCCAGCTGGCCCAGGCGACGCAGCAAGGTTTCAACGACGTCGGCAACGGCATGAACGCGCTGGCGCAGAGCACAGCGACGGCGCTCGGCGGCAATTCAAGCGCCAATACGCCCGACGGCTCGATCACGCCGCCGAGCTACAAGATTGGCGATCAGACCTATCACAACGTCGGCGAAGCGCTCGACGCGCTCGCGGCAAATGGTGGGAGCGGTGGCGGTGGCTCTGCCAACAGCGTGAACTACGACACGGCGGCGCATAACATCGTGACGCTGGGCGGCACGCTCGCGCACGCGCCCGTCGCGCTGACGAACGTCGCGAACGGCGCAATCAACGCGAACAGCACCGACGCGATCAACGGCAAGCAGATGTACGCGACGACCAGCACCGTGGCCAATGCGATCGGCGCGGGCGCATCGGTCAAGGCGGACGGCACGCTGGCAGCACCGTCCTACGTGATTTCCGGCGTCACCTACAACGACATGGGCAGCGCGATCAACGCAATCGGCGCGGTCGGGCAGGACGTGCAGATCACGGCCAAGTACGTGAAGGTATCGTCGACAGCATCGCAGGCGCTTTCGAACGGCGTCGAGACGACGGCCATCGGCGGCGCGGCGTATGCATCGGGCGACCGCTCGGTGGCAATCGGCACGGGCGCACGCGCACAGTACGACGACTCGGTGGCGCTCGGCTCGAACGCGCAGGTCTATGACTCCAACACGGTTTCGGTGGGCCGCAAGGGCGGCGAGAAACGCGTGACCAACGTCGCGGACGGCGTCAGCGCAACAGACGCCGCCACAGTGGGCCAGCTGACTGCGCTGCAAAAGGCCTTGTCGACGACGTCGCCCATGGTGCATTCGATGCTGCTCACCGACACCTCGGTGCTCGACTACATCAAGGTCAGCCCGAACGTGATGACGGGCGCGCCGACCTCGGTGTCGAACGATCTGAACGCGATGGCGATCGGGCCGTCCGCGAACGCGTCGGGAACCAACGCTTTGGCCGTCGGCGCAGGCGCGGGCGCGGCACGCACGGGTTCGACGGCCGTCGGCTCGGGCGCCGCCGCGCTCGCCGTCAATTCGACGGTGATCGGCCAGGGCGCATCGACGGGCTTCAATGCGCTGAACGGCGTGTCGATCGGTTATATGGCCGATGCCGAGAACGCCAACTCGCTGGGCTTCGGCTCGTTCTCGATCGCGGGCGGCATGGGCTCCGTCGCGCTCGGCTATAACGCGCTCGTGTTCAACGCCGCGACAAACGCGATGGCACTCGGCACGGGCGCGACGGCGACCACGGCAGGTTCGATTGCATTGGGCACGGGCTCGATCGCGGACCGCGCGAACACGATTTCCGTGGGCAACGCGACGGCGCAGCGCCAGATCGTCAATGTCGCGGCCGGCACGGCGAATACGGATGCCGTCAACGTGTCGCAGCTCAAAGGCGTGACGAGCACACTCGGCGGTGGCGCGACCGTGGCCGGCGACGGTAGCATCACAAAGCCTGCCTACGTGATCGGCGGAACGACGTATAACGATGTCGGATCGGCGCTCGATGCCGCCGCTGGCTCGGGTTCGGCCGACGCCGTCAAATACGACACGGCCGCGCACAACCGGGTGACGCTCGGCGGAACCAGCGCCACGTCGCCCGTCAAGCTGACCAACGTCGCGGCGGGCAGCGCGAACAGCGATGCCGTCAACGTGAAGCAACTGAAGGATCTCGGCGCGACCGTCGATACGAACGGCAACGTGACGAACGGCTTCGTCGCCTACGACGACGCGACCAACGCGAACGTGACGCTCAAGGGCGCGAGCGGCACGAAGATCAAAAACGTCGCAGCGGGTACGCTGAGCGCCGCCAGCATGGACGCCGTCAATGGCTCGCAGCTGTATCAGACGAACCAGAACGTCGCGAACGTGAGCGCGAACGTCAGCAACATCAACACCATCGTCAACAACATCGCCGCGGGTGGCGGCATCAAGTACTTCCACGCGAACACGACGCTCGCCGATTCACAGGCGGGCGGCGCCGACTCAGTAGCGATCGGCGGCAACGCGCAGGGTACGACGACGGGTTCCGTCGCGCTCGGCAGCAACGCGCGCGTCACGGCGAACAATGCGGTCGCGATCGGCTACAACGCAGTGGCGGACCGCGCGAATACCGTGTCGGTTGGCGCGAACGGCGCTGAGCGGCAGATCGTCAACGTCGCGGCGGGTTCGACGAACACCGATGCCGTCAACCTCAAGCAACTGAAGGACCTCGGCGCGACTGTCGACCCGAACGGCAACGTGACGAACAGCTTCGTTGCCTACGACGATGCGACGAAATCGAAAGTCACGCTGGGTGGCGTTGCAGCGACGACGCCTGTGAAGGTCGCGAACGTCGCCGCGGGCAGCGCGAACAACGACGCGGTGAACGTGAAGCAGCTGAAAGACCTCGGCGCTACCGTCGATACGAACGGCAACGTGACGAACAGCTTCGTTGCCTACGACGATGCGACGAAATCGAAAGTCACGCTGGGTGGCGTTGCAGCGACGACGCCTGTGAAGGTCGCGAACGTCGCCGCGGGCAGCGCGAACAACGACGCGGTGAACGTGAAGCAGCTGAAGGACCTCGGCGCAACCGTCGATACGAGCGGCAACGTGACGAATGGCTTCGTTGCGTATGACGACGCGTCGAAAGCAACGGTCACGCTCAAGGGCGCGAGCGGCACAAAGATCGTCAATGTCGCCCCGGGCGCGATCACGTCCGCGAGCAAGGACGCCGTCAACGGTTCGCAGCTGTATCAGACGAACCAGAACGTCGCGAACATCGGCGCGAGTGTCAACAACGTGACGAACTACTACAACACGCTTGTCGAAGGCGGCGGCATCAAGTATTTCCACGCCAATTCGGCACTCGGCGATTCGCTCGCGAGCGCCGACGACGCGATTGCCATCGGCGGCAACGCGCAGGCGTCGGCATCGGCTTCGATTGCGCTTGGCGCCAATACGCACGCGACAGCAGCGAATGCCGTTGCGCTGGGCAGCGGATCGGTGGCGGACCGCGCGAATACGATTTCCGTCGGCGCGAGCGGCGCCGAGCGGCAGGTCGTCAATGTCGCGGCGGGCACGGCAAATACGGATGCCGTCAACGTGTCGCAACTCAAGGGCATCACGACGGTGCTCGGCGGCGGTTCGGACGTCGCCGCCGACGGTTCGATCAAGAAGCCGCAATACGTGATCAACGGCACGACGTACAACGACGTCGGCCTGGCGATCGATGCAGCGGCACAAACGGGCGGCACAGCCGTCGACGCCGTCAGGTACGACACCAGCGCGCACAACAAGGTGACGTTGGGCGGTATAGGCGCGACATCGCCCGTGAAGCTGACCAACGTCGCGGCAGGCAGCGCAAACAGCGATGCCGTCAACGTGAAGCAGTTGAAGGATCTCGGCGCGAATGTCGACACGAACGGCAACGTGACGAACGGCTTCGTCGCATACGACGATTCGACGGGCGCCGGCGTCACGCTCAAGGGTGCGAGCGGCACGAAGATCAAAAACGTCATGGCGGGCGTGCTGAGCGAGTCGAGCATGGAAGCCGTCAACGGTTCGCAGCTCTACCAGACGAATCAGAACGTCGCGAACCTGGCGGGTAACTTCAACAACATGAGCGACACGCTCAACAACCTGAACGACGGCGGCGGACTGAAGTACTTCCACGCGAACTCGGCGCTCGCCGATTCGCAAGCGGGCGGCGCGAACTCCGTGGCGATTGGCGGTAATGCGCAAGCCACGACGGCAGACTCCGTCGCGCTCGGCAGCAACGCACGCACGACGGCGGCTAATGCTGTCGCGCTCGGCAGCGGCTCCCTGGCCGATCGCGCGAATAGCGTGTC
>NZ_FNDI01000032.1:0-103368 GCF_900100565.1 Paraburkholderia steynii
TGCCCGGGCACGATCACGCCGGACGAACTGAAGATCGGCATCATGCCGGGTCACATCCACCGCAAGGGCCGCATCGGCGTCGTGTCGCGTTCGGGCACGCTGACGTATGAAGCAGTTGGCCAGCTGACCGCGATCGGCCTCGGCCAGTCGTCGGCAGTCGGTATCGGCGGCGACCCGATCAACGGTCTGAAGCACATCGACGTGATGAAGATGTTCAACGACGATCCCGACACGGACGCCGTGATCATGATCGGCGAAATCGGTGGCCCGGACGAAGCGAACGCTGCTTACTGGATCAAGGACAACATGAAGAAGCCGGTGGTTGGCTTCATCGCTGGCGTCACGGCGCCTCCGGGCAAGCGCATGGGCCACGCCGGCGCGCTGATCTCGGGTGGTGCGGATACGGCCGACGCGAAGCTGGAAATCATGGACGCCTGCGGTATCAAGGTCACGAAGAACCCGTCGGAAATGGCGCGTCTTCTGAAGGCGATGCTGTAAGAAGTGTTGCGATAAGCTCAAGAAACGTCGGCTATTGCTGACGTTTTTTGATACTCTTACGAAGGCCTTTCGTAAGACGCGACGACAAGCGAGGGAGCGAGCAATTGCTGCCTCGCTTTTTTGTTGCCGTTCGCTTTCGCTACCTTCTATCCTGCTTTCCATGCTCGAATTCCTCACCACGCTCCATTGGGGCGCCGTCTTCCAGATCATCGTCATCGACATCCTGCTGGGTGGCGACAACGCTGTCGTGATCGCGCTCGCCTGCCGCAACCTGCCACCCGCGCAGCGCACCAAGGGCGTGCTGTGGGGCACACTGGGCGCCATTCTGCTGCGCGTGGCGCTGATCGCGTTCGCCGTCGCGCTGCTCGACGTGCCGTTGCTCAAATTCGCGGGCGGCATGCTGCTGCTGTGGATCGGCGTGCGCCTGCTGGCACCCGCGCCCGACGCGCACGCGAATGTCAAACCCGCCGACAAGTTGGTCGCGGCCATCAAGACGATCATCGTGGCCGACGCCGTGATGAGCCTCGACAACGTGATCGCGATTGCCGGCGCCGCCGAGGCCGCCGAGCCGCATCACCGCATCGCCCTCGTCGTGTTCGGGTTGATCGTCAGCATTCCGCTGATCGTCTGGGGCAGCCAGCTCGTGCTGAAGCTGCTGGACCGTTACCCCTTCGTCATTACGCTGGGCGGCGCGCTGCTCGGCTGGATCGCGGGCGGCCTCATCATCAACGACCCGGCGGGCGACCGTTGGCCCGTGCTCGATACGCCGGTTGCCGAGTACGGCATGAGCATCGCTTGCGCGCTGTTCGTCGTGATCCTTGGTTATGCGATGAAGCGGCGCAACGCCCACCGCATCGCCGGCGACACGCCGCCGGGAACGCATTGACCGCACTCACTCTACCGATGCATCCGCCCGCGCACCATTAGCCATTCGGCCGACTGCCGGCGCGATTCGCGGCTCGCTACGATCGAAGCGCCTGTCCTGATTCCCCGGGGCAGGCGCTTTCGTTTTGAGGAGTCTGCTGATGACCGCTATCGTTGCCGTTGCTTCGTTGTCCACGTTTTGTGCGCCCTGGATGCGCGCCCACTCGCCGCGCACATGGCCTGTCCCGCTTGCTAGCGTCAGGCGTTGGTGGGGCTTCACGCTGATCGAGCTGATGATCGTGCTGGCCATCGTCGGCGTGATCGCCGCGTATGCGATTCCCGCGTATCAGGACTATCTCGCGCGAAGCCGCGTCGGCGAGGGGTTGTCGCTGGCGTCGGCGGCGCAGTTGACCGTCGGTGAGAACGCCGGCAGCGGCAATGCATTCGGCAGCGGCTACGCGTCGCCGCCCGCCACACGCAACGTGCAGTCGATCCATATCGATGACGACACGGGCCAGATCACCGTCGCGTTCACGGCGCGCGTCTCGGACGAAGGCGCGAACACGATCGTGTTCGTGCCGTCTGCGCCCGACAGCGCCGACACGCCCACAGCCCGCGTCGCGCTGACGAAAGGCGCGGCGCAGAAGGGGACCATCACATGGGAATGCTTCGCGGGCGGCAAGGCTGCCTCGTCGCTGCCGGCTCCGGGAGCCGGTCCGTTGCCCGCCGATGCGCCGACGCTGCCGTCGAATCTCGCGCCGCCCGAGTGCCGCAGCTGAGCGAACGTGGGAGATTCGCGACGTAAGTCGGGCGTGAGCCCGGCATGAGCCCGGTATAAACCGAACCCGCATCAAAGGCCGTGGCAAAAGTGTCCATGCCACGGCCGGATTCCGGGTTATTTCCGCCGAGCCGGCGCACAGCGTAAGGATTTTTTTGTATAGTGCGCCGGTTGCTGACGTCCCCGGTTACTCATGCCCAACCCTTTCGCACGCTATCTTTCACTGTTCCTATTGGCGTGTGCGTTGATCCTGCCGTATGCAGTCGTCAACCACACGTATCCGATTCCGACCTTCTACGCCGAGTTTACGGCGCTGTCGCTCTATCTGCTGCTGGGCGCGGGCATCGCGTTTCTGGTGTCGACGGCACGGCCGCGCGTCGCGTTCGCTTCGCCCGTCGTCGCGCTGGTGCCGCTGGGGTTCGGCCTCGTGCTGGTCGCGCAGTCGCTCGTGCTGCCCGTCGCGCAACCGTCGATGAACTGGCTCGGCGCCGGCTTCCTGCTCGCCGCATTCATGGCGACACACGCCGGCTTCGGTTTCAGCAGGGCGAATCTGGCGGAGAACGCGTTCACGGTGGCGGCGTTCGCGCTGGTCGTGGGCGGCCTCTTTGCCGTGTTCTGCCAGACGATCCAGCTGTTTCACCTCGAGGTGAAGGTGACTCCACTCGTGGTCGCCTACAGCGTGATGACCGAGCGCCGTCCGTTCGGCAACATGGCGCAGGCCAATCACCTCGCGACGTACATCGCGTTCGCAACGGCAGGCGCGATGTACCTCGTGCAGACGCGGCGTATCAACGTGCTCATCTGGCTGCTCGTCACGGCGATTTTTTCGGGCGGCCTGGCGTTGACGGTGTCCCGCGGACCTTGGCTGCAGATGGGCGTGATCGTCGTCGCCGGTTTCTGGATGGCGTTTGCCGAGCAGCGCCGCAATCCTTCGCGCCGTCGTAGCAATCGCGAGTGGCTGATTCCCGTCGTGCTTGCCGTGTTGTTTTTCGCGGTGAATGCGGCGATCCGCTGGGCGAACGTTCACTACGATCTCGGTCTGGCCCAGTCGGCTGCCGAGCGCATGAAGGATTCGAGCCAGATCGCGCCGCGTCTCGCGCTGTGGAAGTACGGCTGGACGATGTTCCGCACGCATCCGTTGCTGGGCGTTGGTTGGGGCGAATTTCCGCGCTATCAGTTCGATCTGGCGAAAGCGCTGGGCGGCGTCGAGATTGCCAATAACTCGCACGACATCTTCATCGATCTACTCGCAAAGACGGGCCTGATCGGACTGGGTATCGTGCTGCTCGGTCTCGCTGCGTGGTTCGTGCGCGTCGTGCGCGCGCCGCATACGGCCGCGCGCGTGTTCGGTCTTGCGCTGATCGGCGTGCTGGTGATGCATGCGCTCGTCGAGTATCCGCAGCAGTACATGTTCTTCCTGCTGCCGGCGATGTTCGTGATCGGCCTGCTCGACACGAAGCCGCTGCGGCTGATTCCGGGCGGCATGTCGTTCGGCGCGTTCCTTGTGATCGTGTTCGGCGGACTGGCTGCGCTGTATCCGATCTATCGCGACTATGCGCGCTCCGAAGTGCTGTATTACGGCTCGCATCCGTTCGACCAGTATCGTGAAGACCCGTCGTTCCTGTTCGGCGCGTGGGGCGAGTACGGGATGGCGACGCTCCTGCCGATGAACTCCCAGGATCTGCCGCACAAGCTCGCGATGCATCGCCAGGCAATGGCGCTGTTGCCGGGCGAAACGGTGCTGCGCCGTTATGCCGTGTTGCAGGCGTTGAGCGGCGACACCAACGGCGCGTTCGATACCGTCGACCGTCTGAAGATCTTCGCCGAGGAGCTGCACGACTGGCCTTCGCAGCTCGCGTATCTGTACGATTTGTGCGATCAGCAGAAGACGCTGGGGGCGTTCAAGGCGGAACTGATGAAGAAGTACGGCACGCCGCCGAAGGACATCAACAACGACGACGAAGAGGGCGACGACGAGGATTGATGCGTTGGCCGTCAAATACGAAAGCGGCGCGTTGGACGCGCCGCTGATTCAGCGAAGAGTGAGGCCAGGTCTAGCGGCAAGCGCGCCGCAAATCCTCACTCCGCCACCCAATCCCCCGACTTTCCCCCATGCTTCTCCATCACCTTCACATCGGTGATGGTCATCCCGCGATCGACTGCCTTGCACATGTCATAGACCGTCAGCAGTCCGACCTGCACGGCCGTCAGCGCTTCCATCTCGACCCCCGTCCTGCCGAGCGTCTCGACCTGCACGCGGCAATGCACCGCTGGGCCCGACTCGTCGAGCTCGAAATCGACCGCAACGCGGGTGAGCGCCAGCGGATGACACAAGGGAATCAGATCGGCGGTGCGCTTCGCGCCCTGGATCGCGGCGATACGCGCGATGCCGATCACGTCGCCTTTCTTCGCTTCGCCTTTGCGGATCAGATCGAACGTGGCGGGCAGCATGCGGATCGTTCCGCGCGCGATCGCGATGCGTTTCGTCTCCGCCTTGCCGCCGACGTCGACCATATGCGCCTGGCCGGCTGCATCGAAATGAGTGAGTTCGGGCATGGTTGGCTCCTACAGAGGGCGCCTATCATAGCAGCGTGAGCGCCGCGGGGCAGTCGGGCGCAGGACGGCGAAGAGTCACGATAGCGCACAAAGCGTGCGGATGCCCGACTGTGGGCAACCCGCCATCCATGAACTGACGAGGAAGCCGAAGCACCCACATCACCCGGTACAATCAAAAACAAGGCCCATTCCTTCCGGCACCTTACGCCGCTTTCGATTTCGCACATCGTCCGCAATGCGTCTGAAACGGTTTCTCGCTGCATTGTTGTCCGTCACGCTCGCCGTCCCGCCCGCGATCATCGCGCAGCCGTCGAACCTGTCGGAACTGCCGCTCGTCACCGGGCCGCTCGACACGTATGGCGCGACAGCCGTGCCGCCCGACATCGCGCCAGGCGTGTTCGGCCTCTACGGCGGCGCGCAGTCGCGCTTCTCGGGCAATCCCGGCGGCAACGCGAGCCTGCGCGCGCCAATGTCGACGCAACAGTTGCCCGATCTCGGCGACGGCTCGGGCGGTTCGCTCACGCCGCAAGCCGAACGCAAGCTCGGCGAGCGCGTGATGCGCGAAGTCCGCGCAGATCCTGACTATATCGACGACTGGCTCGTGCGGGACTATCTGAACTCGATCTCCGAAAAGCTCGCGGCGGCTGCAAGTGCGCAGTTCATCGGCGGCTATCGTCCGGACTTCGATCTATTCGCGATGCGCGACGCGCAGATCAACGCCTTCTCGCTGCCGGGCGGCTTTATCGGCGTGAACACCGGGCTGATCGTCACGACGCAGACGGAATCGGAGCTCGCGTCCGTCGTCGGGCACGAAATGGGTCACGTGCTGCAACGGCACATCGCGCGGATGATCACGGCGGGCGAGCATAGCGGCTACGCGGCGCTCGCGGGCATGCTGCTCGGCGTGCTGGCGGGCGTCCTCGCGCATAGCGGCGATCTGGGCAGCGCGATCGCCATCGGCGGGCAGGCCTATGCCGTTGACAACCAGTTGCGCTTCTCGCGCGCGGCCGAGCACGAAGCGGACCGCGTCGGCTTCCAGATGCTCGCGGGTGCGGGTTACGACCCATACGGGATGGTGTCGTTCTTCGAGCGGCTCGATCGCGCGTCGATGAGCGACGCGGGCGCGCCCGCCTACGCGCGCACGCACCCGCTGACGGGCGAGCGTATCGCCGACATGTCCGATCGCGCGCGCCGCACGCCGTATCGGCAGCCGCGCCAGTCGTCGGAATACACGTTCGTGCGCGCGCGGGCGCGCGTGCTGCAGGACCGCTCGCGCAGCGAATACGCGGACGACATCTCGCGGATGCGCTCCGAGATCGAAGATCGCACCGCGCTCAACGTGGCGGGCAACTGGTACGGCATCGCGTACGCGCAGATGCTGCTCGAGCGATACGACGACGCTTCGGCTTCCCTGGCGACCGCGCGCTCTGCGTTCGACGCCAACGTGCGCGCCGAGGGCGATCCTTCGCGCAGTTCGCCGAGCCTCGATGTGCTCGCCGTCGATATCGCCCGGCGCGCCGGACGCAACGACGAAGCCGTGCGTCTCGCGGAAATCGCGCAAAAGCGCTGGCCGCAATCGCACGCGGCCATCGAGATGCGTCTGCAGACGCTGCTTACCGCACGCCGTTTCGGCGAAGCGCAAGCGCAGGCGCAGCGCGAGACGCGCGCCGATCCGCAGCAGCCCGTCTGGTGGCGTTATCTCGCGCAGGCGAGCGTCGGTACGGGGGACGCGCTGACGCAGCATCGCGCGCTCGCCGAGAAGTTCGCGCTGGAAGGGGCGTGGCCGTCGGCGATCCGGCAGTTGAAGGAAGCGCGCGACATCAAATCGGTCGGCTACTACGACCTCGCGACGATCGACGCGCGACTGCATGAGTTCGAGGCGCGCTATAAGGAAGAGCGCGAGGACGAGAAGAACAGCAGCTAGCGGTTGTCTTAGGAGGAGGTGCCGCCCGCAGCGACACGCGCTGCAGGACTTGCGACGAATCCGAAGCGCTTCTCAACCTCGGCCTTGCGCAAGGGTTCGAGCTTCAAGATCTCACTGTCACGCCAGCGGAAGTCACCGCTTTGGCCGTCGCTCGCAAGATCCGTGTGCTCGGAGAAGAGATCGAGATCGTGATCGTGCAGCACCGCGGTACGCGCGGGTGTGGAGCGATCGATGAAAAGAATGCCGCCTTCGTCATCGAGATACGCGGCGGCCGGTTCGAACGCCTTGCCACCCTGATCCGTCAGCAAGAGCTTTCCGCTTACGTCATCGCGAGCGAGCCGCACGACGAACGGCGTGTAGCCGAGTTCGACATACACGCGCTGCGGTCCGTTCTGGAAGAACCATTGGCCTGTCTGATCGGCTTCGTAGTTGCGGTTGATGAAGCCGAGCAGGGCCGTATGCCGGATCGGCTCGCCGGGCGCGCCTGCGGCTTGCGCCGCTTCGTCGCGCATACGCCAGTTGCCGCGCCGGTCGAGCAGCAGCCAGCCTGTGCAATGCGGCACGTTCGGCCATTTGGCCAATGCCTGCTTGACGATGTCATCCATGTCGCGTGAACGGGTCGAGGTAGCCGAAGATCCGGCGCGAAAGCCAGTCGATCCGGCCGGGGAAGGGGCCCGTCATGAAGCCGACGTGTCCGCCATGCTCCGGTTGATCGAGTTCCACCGTCGATGATACCTCGCTGCGCGACGGCAACACCGCGCCCGGCAGGAACGGGTCGTTGCGCGCGTTGAGCACGAGCGTCGGCACGGTGATTTCGGGGAGCAGCGGGCGGGTGGTCGAGCGCGTCCAATAGTCGTCCGCGTTCCGAAAGCCGTGCAACGGCGCGGTCACGACCTCGTCGAACTCATGCATCGTGCGGCTGGCGAGCACGTCGTTCAGATCGTACAGGCCGGGATACTGCTCAAGCTTTTGCTGTGCCTTCAGCTTGAGTGTCTTCAGGAAGCTGCGTGTGTAGATCAGCCCGAAGCCTTGCGACAGCGCGCGGCCGCCCGCGTGGACGTCGAGCGGCGCGGAGATCGCCGCCGCCGCCGCGATGATCGACGCGTCCTCGCGGCGCTCGCCGAGCCAGCGCAGCAGCACGTTGCCGCCCAGCGACACGCCGGCCGCCACGATCGGCCCCGGGTGCTGCTCGCGCAGCCGCCGCAACACCCAGTCGACTTCGTTGCTGTCGGCGAGGTGATAGAAGCGCGGCAACAGGTTCATCGGGCCGCTGCAACTGCGAAAGTGCGGTACGACGCCATGCCAGCCGCGCATCTGGGCGCTCGCCATCAAGGTGCGTGAATAGTGAGAGTCCGAGCTGCCTTCGAGCCCGTGAAACAGCACGAACAGCGGCGCATCGGCGGCTGCGGGAGAGGCCGCGAGCGGATCGGGCACGAGCCAGTCGAGATCGATGAAATCGCCGTCCGGCGTATTCCAGCGCTCGCGCCGGTAGGTCACCTCGGGAGGGCGGCCGAACAGCGCGGGAACAATGGTCTGGATGTGGCTGTTGGGAAGCCAGAGCGGGGCGCGGTAAAGCATGTCGACAGTCGCCTCGACTGACGTGCCCACGGCAGCCCCAACCGCAGCCGCGGCTGCATCGAGGGCCGGTCTGGAAGAAACTTTATTGTCGTGGGTCGTGCTCATGCCAACACCGGTATTCAGTCGAAGCCCCGAGCCATGGTCTTTGCCGGGACTTCCGTCAAGCTGGTCTCGCGGGGCGCGTCAGTGCAGCGCGCCCTGACCATGTCTCATTTTCGCAGCAAACTGCGAGGCAGTTTCGTTCGGCATCGCACTCGCGTGAATATGCGCGATCTTCCATTCACCGCGCTCGTGGACCATCACGTAGGTCGTGAAGACCATTGCCGGGATGGCAGCGGGGTCGGCGGGCCGATGCGCTTCAGCAATCGCGTAGACAACGGTGCCGAGACTGTCGTAAACGCGGATGTCGAGCGGTTCGATCGACACCGGCTGCGCTTCGAGCTGAACGGTCAGCCCCGAGCGGATCGCGTCGAGCCCATGCAGATGCGCGCCATCGGCGCAGATACAACTGACGAATTCCTCGTCGATCCACAAGCCCATCAAACTGTCGATATTGACCTCCGCGACTGCCTGGTAATAGGCATTCAACGTGTCCGCAGCGGCTTCGAAGATGTGGGCAAAACGTGGCATGGCTCGTCAGTCTCTTGCGCGCAAGGCGCGCGGTTGCGGGTCAGTGATGTGCAGCAGGCCATCCGCCAGCATGCTCGCGCCTCAAGACGCGGGCATGACGCTGCAGGCGCACGGGACGGCGCCCCGCGCGAAGCTCGACGGATAGCGCAGCAGGCGCTTTGACGATCCGACGGTCCAACGCTCAGCGTTGCGCGAGCAACATTCCACGTAGATCGTCGAACACCTGTTCGGCGCTCAGTTGCCGCAGGCAGTTCAGATGGCCCAACGGACATTCGCGCTGAAAGCACGGACTGCACTCGAGATGCAGCCATTGTACCTTTGCGAGGTCCGACAAGGGCGGGGTGTGGCGCGGATCGGTCGATCCGTACACGGCGACCAGCGGACGGCGCAGCGCGGCTGCGACGTGCATCAGCCCGGAATCGTTGGTGACGACGGCGCTCGCCCGCGAGATCAGCGCACAGGCTTCGCCCAGCGCCGTCTGGCCGCACAGGTTGCGCACGTTCGGCGCGCGGTCGGCGATGGCCTGGGCGATTGGCGCGTCTTTCGGCGAGCCGAGCGCGATGATCTTCGTGTACGGGAACGACTGGCCGACCATCTGCGCAAGCGCCGCGAAATGCTCGGGCGGCCAGCGTTTCGCCGGACCGTACTCGGCGCCTGGGCAGAACACCAGCAGCGGCACGCGCGTGTCCAGATTGAAGCGCGTCGACACGCGCGACGCTTCGTTCAGGTCGGCGTCGAGCCGGGGCGGCGGAAGTTCGTCGGGCGCTTTCGCGCCGGGCGTGTACGCAAGCGCCGCGTATTGGCCGACCATCGGCGGACGCTCGTCCTTGCGCGGGTTCGCGTGCCGCACGTTCAAGAGCCCGTAGCGGCTTTCGCCCGTGTAGCCGATGCGCAGCGGAATGCCCGCCATCCACGGAATCAGTGCGGACTTCAGCGAATTGGGCAGCACGTAAGCCGCGTCGTAACCGACGTCGCGCAAGTCGCTCGCGAGTTGCCAGCGGCGCAGCATCTGCAGCTTGCCGTGCGCGAGATCGGTCGCGTAGACATCACGGATTTCCGGCATCCGTTCGAGCACGGGCGCGACCCAACTGGGCGCGACGGCATCGATCGCGATACGCGGATGCAATTTCACGAGGCGCGCAAACAGCGGCTGCGCCATCAATGCGTCACCGATCCAGTTCGGTGCGATAACCAACGCGCGACGCATCAGGGTGAGTTTCCGATGTCGAAAATAAGGCGCCGCGCGCTCGAGGCGCGCGGTGCCGGGTTGTCAGGGAATGTGGACTGCAGCTCAGGCTATATCGGCGCGCGCGGCGGGAAGTTCAGCCTTCCGCCCGCGCCATCGAGCGATGCGCGGCGCCGCAGCCCATGCGGCAGTCGAAGCAGTGCAGCGGATCAGTGACCTTTGATCACTTCGCCGTCGCGCAGCTTGTAGCGCGTGCTGCAGTAGGGGCAGCGCGCTTCGCCGTGCGTCACGTCGATAAAGACGCGCGGATGGTTGCTCCAGCGCGGCATCGACGGGTTCGGGCAATACGCGGGAAGATCTTTCGCCGACAGTTCGACCAGCGGCATTTCCTTGATTTCGCTCATAGGGACTTTCTCGTTGTATGCACAATGCGGGCGCGCCCGGCTTTCTGCCTGCCGCGACGTGCCCGTTCAGATTCAGATCTTCGTCAGCCAGTGCGCGTACTTCGCGCTCTTGCCGTTCACGATGTCGAAGAAGCCCGTTTGCAGCTTCTCCGTGATCGGGCCGCGCGTGCCCGAGCCGATGGTGCGGTTGTCGAGTTCGCGGATGGGCGTGACTTCGGCGGCCGTGCCCGTGAAGAACGCTTCGTCGCACGTATAGACTTCGTCGCGCGTGATGCGCTTTTCGATCACTTCGATGCCCGCATCTTTCGCCAGCGTGATGACCGTATCGCGCGTGATGCCGTCGAGGCACGACGAGAGATCCGGCGTGTACAGCTTGCCGTTGTTCACGAGGAAGAAGTTCTCGCCCGAGCCTTCCGACACATAGCCGTCGACGTCGAGCAGCAGCGCTTCGTCGTAGCCGTCGGCCGTGGCTTCCTGGTTCGCGAGGATCGAGTTGACGTACCAGCCCGACGCCTTCGCGCGGACCATCGACACGTTCACGTGATGGCGCGTGAACGACGACGTCTTCACGCGGATGCCCTTCTTGATGCCATCTTCGCCGAGATACGCGCCCCACGGCCATGCGGCGATCGCGACGTGAATGGTGTTGCCCTTGGCCGACACGCCCAGTTTTTCCGAGCCGACCCAGATGATCGGGCGCAGGTAGCAGGACTCCAGCTTGTTCTCGCGGACGACTTCGCGCTGCGCGGCAGCGAGCGTTTCGTGGTCGAACGGGACGTCCATCTGGAAGATCTTGGCCGAGTTCAGCAGGCGCTTGGTGTGTTCCTGAAGACGGAAGATCGACGTGCCGCCGTCAGCCGTCTTGTAGGCGCGCACGCCTTCGAAGACGCCCATGCCGTAGTGCAGCGTATGGGTGAGGACGTGGATCTTGGCGTCGCGCCAGTCGATGAGCTTGCCATCCATCCAGATCTTGCCGTCGCGGTCGGCCATTGACATACGATTCTCCAGGCGGTGCGGGTTCGCGGGTTCAGATTCTGACGTCCGATCGTGACGTCGCTAGTGACGTTCGACTGTGGCGTCGGTTTTCAGTGTTCGGCGCGTGGCGAGACCACGACAGATGCGTTCGGGCCACGCAGCGAAAAGCGATATTTTAGCGTCTTTTGCACAATCAACGGGCATTTGCGGGCACCCCGGACGCTATAATCCGGCGGTCGCTGAAAACTAACCGGATGCGCCAGCGGCTGCTACACGATCTGGCGCTGACCTCCTGTCATCGTGGCGCTTATCGCGCCGCGCTGCATTCGCCTCATGCTCGCTCGTTTGTCCGATCTCGATCGCCGCGCTTTCCGTGATGGCGCGCGCGCCTACTCGCCGACGCTGATGGCGATCTTCTCCTGGGGCCTCGTGACGGGCATCGCGATGAGCAAGTCGGTGATGACCGTGCCGCAGTCGCTCGCGATGTCGCTGCTGGTCTACGCCGGCTCGTCGCAACTGGCCGTGCTGCCGCTGATGCTCGCCAAGCTGCCCGTCTGGACGATCCTGCTGACGGCTGCCATGGTCAACACGCGCTTCGTGATCTTCAGCGCGGGTCTCGCACCGCATTTTTCGTATCTGCCGCTGTACCGGCGGCTGCTGGTCGGCTATTTCAACGGCGACGTCATCTATCTGCTGTTCCAGAAGAAGGCCTTCAAACCAGGCTACGTGCCCGGCAAGGAAGCGTATTTCTGGGGCATGGCCGTCTCGAGTTGGCTGTCGTGGCAGGTCTCGTCGATCATCGGCATTCTGCTGGCCAGTCTCTTTCCCGATAACTGGGGCCTTTCGCTCGCGGGCACGCTCGCGCTGATTCCCGTGATGGTGTCGGCGATCTCGTCGCGCTCCACGCTGGCGGCCGTGAGCGTCGCGGGTATCGTCGCGCTGGTCGCGTTCGATCTGCCGTATCGCCTCGCGCTGCCGCTCGCAGTCGTGACGGCGATCCTCGCGGGCACCGCCGCCGACGCGCTGGTCGAGCGCGCCGACCTGCGCCGCATCCGCAACAGAGCGGGAACGCCGGGAAGCCAGGGCCATCCAGGAGATACGCGATGAGCACGCTGCAGATCTGGCTCGCGATCATCGGGATGACGTTTGTCACAGCGCTGACACGCGCGCTGTTTCTGATCGGGGGTGAGCGCACGGTGCTGCCGGAGCGCGCGCAACGGATGCTGCGTTACGCGCCCGCGGCGGCGCTCGCGGCTGTGGTCGTGCCGGACGTGCTCGTGACGGACAGCGGCGTGTCCATCGCGCTGTCGAATCACGAGCTGTACGGCACGCTGGCGGGCCTTGCGTGGTTCCTGTGGCGGCGGACGATGCTCGGCACGATCGTCGTCGGGATGCTGGTGTTCACGGCGCTGCGGTTGATTTTCTGAGACGTTTGACGGGATGCAAGCGAACGCACGTGCGGATGTTGCGCTGCAATATCGCGCAACGCCCGCTGTAGCCGGCAAATACTGGGATTCGCTCGGACGGGCTTAGATCGGTCCGTCGATCGGTTAAAATGGCTGTCTCCCGGAACACGCGCGAAGCCGCCGGCACCGTTCTCGATTGGCTGTTCGCGCAGCGTCCGCACCGCCTTCCAATCAACTCGCATATCAATCATGAAACAGGTATTGCGTCTCTCCGATCTGATCGCCGAAGGCAAACTATCCGGCAAACGCGTGTTCATCCGCGCCGACCTGAACGTGCCGCAGGACGACGCCGGCAACATCACCGAAGACACCCGTATCCGTGCTTCCGTGCCCGCCATCAAGTCCGCGCTGGACGCGGGCGCGGCCGTCATGGTCACGTCGCACCTGGGCCGCCCGACGGAAGGCGACTTCAAGCCTGAAGACTCGCTCGCGCCCGTCGCGAAGCGTCTGGCCGAACTGCTCGGCCGCGACGTGCCGCTCGTGCAGAACTGGGTCGAGAACGGCGTGAATGTCGCGCCGGGCCAGGTCGTGCTGCTCGAAAACTGCCGCGTGAACAAGGGCGAAAAGAAGGATTCCGACGAACTCGCGCAGAAAATGGCGAAGCTCTGCGACATCTACGTGAACGATGCGTTCGGCACGTCGCACCGCGCCGAAGCGACCACGCACGGCATCGCGAAGTACGCGAGCGTTGCGTGCGCCGGCCCGCTGCTCGCGGCTGAACTCGAAGCGCTCGGCAAGGCGCTCGGCGCGCCGAAGCGTCCGCTGGTGGCGATCGTTGCGGGCTCGAAGGTGTCGACCAAGCTGACCATTCTGAAGTCGCTGGCCGACAAGGTCGATCAGCTGATCGTCGGCGGCGGCATCGCGAACACGTTCATGCTGGCGGCGGGTCTGAAGATCGGCAAGTCGCTGGTCGAAGCGGATCTCGTCGAAGAAGCGAAGGTCATCATCGAAGCCGCGAAGGCACGCGGCGCATCGGTGCCGATTCCGTCGGACGTGGTCACCGCGAAGGAGTTCTCGCCGACGGCCAAGGCCGAAATCAAGCAGGTCGCCGACGTCCAGGACGACGACCTGATCCTCGACATCGGACCGGAAACGGCGAAGGCGCTCGCGTCGCAGCTCGAAAAGGCTGGCACGATCGTCTGGAACGGCCCGGTCGGCGTGTTCGAGTTCGATCAGTTCGGCAATGGCACGAAGACGCTCGCGGAAGCCATCGCGAAGTCGTCGGCATACTCGATTGCAGGCGGCGGCGACACGCTCGCGGCCATCGCCAAGTACGGCATCCACGACAAGGTGAGCTATATCTCGACGGGCGGTGGCGCTTTCCTCGAGTTCCTCGAGGGCAAGAAGCTGCCCGCAGTCGCTGTGCTGGAATCGCGGGCCTGATAATGGCGACGCGCTCCCCCAACAAGCCTCAGAAGACGCGCAACGCGTCGCGCACGGCAGCGGCAGGGGAGCGCGTAGCGCGCTCCGCACAAGCGCTGCAACCCGAGGGCGCCGAACAGGCGGCCTCGCAACTTTCCGGCAACGCGCCAGTGGCACAGACCGCAGCCGTCGCCGAATACATGAATACCGAACTGGCTGTGATCGATGTCGCGCAACAAGACGCGGCAGACGCGGCAGAAGGTTCAACCGCTACGGTGTCTCTCGCCTCAAACACCGAAGCCGATGCATCTCGACCCACGGCGCACGAAGCACCGCGGGCAGCAGATATCGCAGCAGTCCCCCACGATTCGACGCCGGGCCTTCAAGGTTCGAAGGGAACGAACGGCGCACCACCCCATGTAGCATCTGTCGTTGCGCAGCCTCCGCATCCGACTCCCAACGTTCATCCCAGCGATCTTATCCAGACGAGGAGACTCATGCATCGCGCCACCAAGATTGTCGCAACCATCGGACCCGCATCCAGCACGCAGGACATCTTGCTGCAGATGATTCAGGCGGGCGCCGACGTGGTGCGTCTCAACTTCTCGCACGGCACCGCCGACGACCATCGTCAACGCGCGGAGTTCGTACGTGAAGCGGCCCGGCAGGCAGGCCGCGAGGTTGGCATCATGGCCGACCTGCAAGGCCCGAAGATTCGTGTCGGCAAGTTCGAAAACGGCAAGACCACGCTGATTGCCGGCAACACCTTCATCCTCGACGCCGAGTGCGAACTCGGTAACGACGACCGCGTCGGCCTCGATTACAAGGATCTGCCGCGCGACCTGAAACCCGGCGACACGCTGCTGCTCAACGACGGCCTGATCGTGCTAAACGTCTCGCGCGTGATCGGCACCGAGATTCACACTATCGTGAAGATCGGCGGCGACCTGTCGAACAACAAGGGCATCAATCGCCAGGGCGGCGGCCTGACGGCGCCGGCGCTGACCGCGAAGGACATGGAAGATATCCGCACGGCGATGTCGCTCGGCGCGGATTACGTGGCCGTGTCGTTCCCGAAGAACGCGACCGACATGGAAATGGCGCGTCAGCTCGCGAATATCGCGGGCGCGCCGTACGGTATCAAGCCGAAGATGATCGCGAAGATCGAGCGCGCCGAGGCAATCCCGGCGCTGCAAGGCATTCTCGAAGCATCGGACGGCATCATGGTCGCGCGCGGCGACCTCGCCGTCGAAGTCGGCAACGCGGCTGTGCCCGCGCTGCAAAAGCGCATGATCAAGATGGCGCGCGACGCCAACAAGTTCGTCATCACGGCCACGCAGATGATGGAGTCGATGATCCACGCGCCCGTGCCGACGCGCGCCGAAGTGTCGGACGTCGCGAACGCGGTGCTGGACGGCACGGATGCCGTGATGCTGTCGGCGGAATCGGCGGCGGGCAAGTACCCGGTGCAGACCATCGAAACGATGGCTGCCATCTGCGTCGAAGCCGAGAAGTCCGAGCATGTCGAACTGGACAAGGATTTCCTCGACCGCACGTTCACGCGTATCGACCAGTCCATCGCGATGGGCGCGCTGTTCACCGCTTACCACCTGGGTGCAAAGGCGATCGTCGCGCTGACTGAATCGGGCTCGACGGCACTGTGGATGTCGCGTCACTGGACGCATGTGCCGATTTTCGCGCTCACGCCGCGTACGGGCAGCGAGCGCGCCATGGCGATCTACCGCAACGTGACGTCGCTGCAGCTCGACACCAGCAGCGACCGCGACATCGCGCTTGCCCAGGCGCTCGAAGTGGTGGTCGGCAAGGGCTACGCGGCGCGCGGCGACATGGTCGTGCTGACGGTTGGCGAGCCGATGGGCCAGGCGGGCGGCACGAACACGCTGAAGATCGTGCGCGTCGGCGAGCCGGTCTGATCGGCGTTTAATGAGCCAGCCATAAACCGCCGTCAGAGCGAGTTAAGGCACGCAACCCCGGCAAGCCGGAAACGGCACGGCTGAACGGCACACGTGAAGCAGAGTGCCGTGTCCCCGAAAGAGGCGGCGCACCCAGTTTGGGAGAGTGCGCTCGGGACACGGTCTGCTTCGCGATAAAATTGCACGAAATTGCATAAATAGATGCCGTCGGCACAGATTTCGTTTCAATCTATGGAGTAATCAATGCCTCTCGTATCAATGCGTCAACTGCTGGACCATGCCGCCGAACACGGTTATGGCCTTCCGGCATTCAACGTAAACAATCTGGAGCAGGTGCAGGCCATCATGGCGGCGGCGGATCAGGTCAATGCGCCCGTGATCATGCAGGCGTCGGCGGGCGCGCGTAAGTACTCGGGCGAGCCGTTCCTGCGTCATCTGATCGAAGCGGCTGTGGAGTCGTATCCGCACATTCCCGTCGTGATGCACCAGGACCACGGCCAGTCGCCGGCAGTCTGCATGGCCGCGATCCGCAGCGGTTTCACGAGCGTGATGATGGACGGCTCGCTCGAAGCCGACGGCAAGACGGTGGCGTCGTACGAGTACAACGTCGATGTGTCGCGCAAGGTCGTTGAAGCGGCGCATTCGATCGGCGTGACAGTTGAAGCGGAACTAGGCGTGCTCGGTTCGCTGGAAACGATGAAGGGCGACAAGGAAGACGGCCACGGCGCGGAAGGCACGATGACGCGCGAGCAACTGCTGACGGACGTCGAGCAGGCCGCCGACTTCGTGAAGCTCACGCAATGCGACGCACTGGCGATTGCGATCGGCACGTCGCACGGCGCATACAAGTTCTCGAAGAAGCCGACGGGCGATATCCTGTCCATTCAACGCATCAAGGAAATTCACCAGCGCATTCCGAACACGCACCTGGTGATGCACGGTTCGTCGTCGGTGCCGCAGGAACTGCTCGCCGAGATCCGCGAATTCGGCGGCGACATGAAGGAAACCTACGGCGTGCCCGTCGAGGAAATCCAGGAAGGCATCAAGTACGGCGTGCGCAAGGTCAACATCGACACCGATCTGCGTCTTGCCATCACGGGCGCGATCCGCCGGTACATGGCGGAAAATCGTTCGAAGTTCGATCCGCGCGACTACCTGAAGCCGGCTCGCGAAGCCGCGAAGAAGGTGTGCGTGGACCGTTATCTGGCGTTCGGCTGCGAAGGCCAGGCATCGAAGATCAAGCCGGTCTCGCTGGAAAAGATCGCTGAGAAGTACAAGGCGGGCGAGCTCGCGCAAGTCGTTCGCTAAGCGGCGGGCGGGCGCGCTTGGATGCCTGTCTGGCGCCCGTTTGTTCGCTGTTTGCGTATTGTTTGAGTAGTACGCAGCTGGCCATCTGGCCAGGTTGTCGTCAGATCGCCGTTCCCGCATGATCAGGGGAACGGCGTTTCCCTTTTGTTTCGGGCAGTTTTTGCCCCATTTTTGTGAATCACGACGATGTCTACCCTCTACGAATCCACGCTCCGCTCGCTGCCGCTGCTCGGCCGCGGCAAGGTCCGCGACAACTACGCGGTGGGCAACGACCAACTGCTGATCGTCACGACGGACCGTCTGTCCGCGTTCGACGTCATCATGGGCGAGCCGATTCCGAGTAAGGGTCGCGTGCTGAACCAGATGGCCAATTTCTGGTTCGACAAGCTCGCACACGTCGTGCCGAATCATTTGACGGGCGTCGCGCCGGAAACGGTTGTCGCGCCCGACGAGGTCGAGCAGGTGAAGGGCCGCGCAGTCGTGGTCAAGCGCCTCGAGCCGATTCTCGTCGAAGCGGTGGTGCGCGGTTATCTGGCGGGCAGCGGCTGGAAGGACTATCAGGCGACGGGTTCCGTGTGTGGCGTGCAGCTGCCGGAAGGCCTGCAGAACGCGCAAAAGCTGCCCGAGCCGATCTTTACGCCGGCAGCGAAGGCCGAGATGGGCCATCACGACGAAAACATCACGTATGAAGAGATGGAGCGCCGCATCGGCACCGAACTGTCGGCGACGATCCGCGACATCTCGATCCGCCTGTACAAGGAAGCGGCCGACTACGCGGCCACGCGCGGCATCATCATCGCCGACACGAAGTTCGAATTCGGTCTGGACGACAAGGGCCAGCTGTACCTGATGGACGAAGCGCTCACGGCGGATTCGTCGCGCTTCTGGCCAGCGGACCAGTACCAGGTGGGAACGAACCCGCCGTCGTTCGACAAGCAGTTCGTGCGCGACTGGCTCGAAACGCAGCCGTGGAAGAAAGAGCCGCCCGCGCCGAAGCTGCCGGACGAAGTCGTCACGAAGACGGCCGAGAAGTATCAGGAAGCGCTCGAGCGCTTGACGGGTCAGAAACTGGCCTGAGCGCCACGCATACGGAAAACAGGCAAGATGAGTGAAGTTCAGACAGCACACACGCACAGCGCGCCGCTCGTCGGCGTGCTGATGGGTTCCAGTTCCGACTGGGACGTCATGAAGAACGCGGTCGCGATCCTGCAGGAATTCGGCGTGCCGTATGAAGCGAAGGTCGTGTCCGCGCACCGCATGCCGGACGAAATGTTCGCCTATGCTGAAAGCGCGCGCGAACGCGGCATCCGCGCAATCATCGCGGGCGCGGGCGGCGCGGCGCATTTGCCGGGCATGCTCGCGGCGAAGACGACCGTGCCCGTGCTGGGCGTGCCCGTCGCGAGCAAGTATCTGAAGGGCGTCGATTCGCTGCATTCGATCGTGCAGATGCCGAAGGGCGTGCCCGTCGCGACGTTCGCGGTTGGCGAAGCAGGTGCCGCGAATGCTGCGTTGTTCGCGGTGTCGCTACTCTCCGGCACGTCGCCGGAATATGCGGAGAAGCTCGCCGCGTTCCGCGTGCGCCAGAACCAGGCAGCGCACGCGATGACGCTGCCGCCGCTGTAACGCGTAGCAGTCAGACGTTGTAGTCCAGCGTCGCACTGCAACGTCGTACTCCAATGTCGCAGTTCAATGTTTCACCCGGCCGATCCCCACATCGGCCGCGACCGACCACCAAGATGAATCCAGACAACACTCCGGTATCACCGATTCTGCCCGGCGCATGGCTTGGCATGGTCGGTGGCGGCCAGCTTGGCCGCATGTTCTGCTTCGCCGCGCAGGCAATGGGCTATCGCGTCGCCGTGCTCGATCCGGACGAGACCAGTCCGGCGGGCGCCGTCGCGGATCGCCATCTGCGTGCCGCCTACGACGACGAAGCGGCCCTCACCGAACTCGCGCGGCTGTGCGCGGCGGTGTCGACCGAGTTCGAGAACGTGCCGGCCGCGAGCCTCGATTTCCTTGCGCGCACCACGTTCGTCAGCCCGGCAGGGCGCTGCGTCGCCGTTGCGCAGGATCGCATTGCGGAGAAGCGCTTCATCGCTTCGTCGGGTGTGCCCGTGGCGCCGCATGTCGTGATCGAATCATCGGATGCGCTCGCTGCGCTCAAAGATGCCGCGCTCGAAGCCGTGCTGCCCGGCATTCTGAAGACAGCGCGCATGGGCTACGACGGCAAGGGGCAGGTGCGGGTCGGCAACGCAGCCGAAGTGCGCGCGGCGCATGCGTCGCTGGGCGGCGTGCCGTGCGTGCTCGAAAAGCGTTTGCCGTTGAAGTTCGAAGTGTCGGCGCTGATCGCGCGCGGCGCGACGGGTTGCTCGACCGTGTATCCGCTCGCGCAGAACACGCATCGCAACGGCGTGCTGTCGCATACCATCGTGCCCGCGCCTGACGCGAGCGCGACGCTCGTCGAGCAGGCACAGCAGGCCGCGCTGCAGATCGCGGACAAGCTCGGCTATGTCGGTGTGCTGTGCGTCGAGTTCTTCATTCTCGAAGACGGCACGCTGGTCGCGAACGAAATGGCGCCGCGTCCGCACAACTCCGGCCATTACACGGTCGACGCCTGCGCGACGAGCCAGTTCGAACAGCAAGTGCGCGCAATGACGGGCATGCCGCTCGGCGACACGCGCCAGCATTCGCCCGCCGTGATGCTGAACATCCTCGGCGACGTGTGGTTCCCGGTCAACGGGAAGGGCGAGCGGCCCAGCGCCGCCGTTACGCCGCCGTGGCACGAAGTGGCTGCGATGCCGGAAGCGCGTCTGCATCTATACGGGAAGGAAGACGCGCGTCCCGGCCGCAAGATGGGCCACGTGAACTTCACGGCCGCGACGCTCGAACACGCGCGCGCGGCCGCACGCGATTGCGCGCGCCTGTTGCATATCCCGACGAGCTGAGCACGAGCCTTTATGCCGGATCAAACGAAACCTGCCGACGTGACGTCGAGCGTCGGCGCCGACGAGATCGCGCGTGCTGCGGCGCTGCTCGATGCAGGGCAACTCGTCGCGTTTCCCACGGAGACCGTCTACGGGCTGGGCGGCGATGCCGAAAGTCCTGATGCTGTCGCGCGCATTTATGCGGCGAAGGGCAGGCCGGCCAATCACCCAGTGATCGTGCATCTGGCGCCGGGCGGCGATCCGAATTATTGGGTCGAACAACTGCCGTCCGATGCGCAGCGTCTGATCGACGCGTTCTGGCCCGGTCCGCTGACGTTGATTCTCAAACGAGCCGCGCATATTCCGGCGGCAGTAAGCGGCGGTCAGGATTCGGTTGGATTGCGTTGTCCGTCGCATCCTGTTGCGCAGGCGCTGCTGACGGCCTTCAGCGCGTTGCGCAATGGACATGGCGGCGTGGCAGCGCCGTCGGCGAATCGCTTCGGTCACGTCAGTCCGACTACGGCGCAGCATGTGCGCGAGGAATTCGGCGAGGCGATTCACGTGCTCGACGGCGGATCGTCGGACGTGGGCATCGAATCGACGATCGTCGATCTGTCGCGCGGCTTTCCGGCGCTGCTGCGGCCGGGACATGTGACGCCGCAAGACATCGCCGACGTGCTCGGCGAAATGCCCCGTCTGCCCGACGGCTCGGACGCCAGCGCGCCGCGTGCGTCGGGTACGTTGAAGGCGCACTATGCGCCGCGCACGCCGCTCGCGTTGCTGCCGTTCGATGTGCTCGAGCCGTTGCTGGCCGCGCGCGCGCCCGGCGAACGCGTTGCACTGGTTGCGCGTGTTTCGCGCGCAGGGCGCTGGGCAGAAGCGGAGGGCGTGCATTTTGTCGCCGCGCCGGAAGATCCGCATCTGTATGCGCGCGATCTGTATGGCTTGCTGCGTGCGCTGGATCGCGCGAATGTAACGCGGATATTGATCGAGAAGTTGCCGGATACGATCGAGTGGATCGCCGTCAACGACCGGCTGGGACGCGCGGCTGCGGCGTTCGAGGCGCACGACGCCTGACGTTCGGCTACGCGCGGCACGCATGCCGCGCGATCAAAAACGCAATCGCAAAAGCAGACGTACCCAATCAAAAAGCCCGGCTCGTGAGAGCCGGGCTTTTTTCACATCGAGCGAAGCCGACAGCGGCGGGGCAACCCCGCCGGATACCGTTTACTTGCCCAGACCCGTCGCCGCGATCTTCCCTTCGACGTACGTCGCAAACGCGGCATGCGCGTGCGTCGTCGGGTGGATCGTGTCGGCGAACACATACGACTGGTCCGCGCCCGCGACCGTCAACGTGTTCGGCGAGCAGAACAGCGACGACGCGAATTGCTGGCCATACTGCGCAGCCGTCATGCCGCCGACCAGCACAGAAGGGTTCGCCGTCGCGTAAGCCGTTGCGTTTGCGGCCATCTGCGTGATGTTGCAGGCCGTGCCCGTCGTATTGCTGAACCCTTGTGCCGACGGATTGGCGAGCAGCGGCGTGAGCCAGCCGCTGGTCGACACAAAGACCACCTTGGTCGACAGGCCGCCAACGGCAAGCGCCTGCTGCAGCACGCCGTTATAAGTCGCGACTATGCCGGAAACAATCGAAGGAATCTGCGTCGACCCCAACTGCGTGGCAAGCTGCGCAGCCAGTGGCGTCTTGCCGATATCGGGCACGTCCATCACGACCACATGCGTCGCGCCCTTCGCGAGGATCGTGCCGATCTGCGTCGCGAGCGTCTGCGCCATCGGGCCGACGGTGCTCGCCGCGACCGACTGCACGATTTGCGAAGCCTGAGTCGGATTGGCCGCGACCTGCGTCGAGATCGACGTCAGCATTGCGGACAGGTTCTGCAGGATATCGTTGGCGCCGCCATTGATCAGCACGAGCTGATTCGAATTGAAGCTGCCGTGATCGGTCAGGTATTGCTGAACCTGCTGCGTCACCGGCCATGTCGTGGCTGCCTGGCTGTTAGGCGCGAAGCCATTACCGTCCACGCGCGACACATCCGAGCCGCCCTGTGCGTAGCCGAAGCCGCCATTTGCCGCGAGCGGCTTGCCGAAGCCGCCCAGGTAAGCCGGCGTCAACGTATCGCCGTAGTACTCGGCGACTTTCTGCGTCCACACTTCACCGGGGTTCGTCGTGAAGCGTCCGCCGCCGAAGCTCGATGTGATCACGGGCGAATATGTGCCGACATCCGACAGACTGTCCCCGAACGACACCACCTGCAGTTTGACCCCGCCCGCAGGCGTGGCGCTCGCGTTGTTGTTATTGTTGTTGTCACTGCCGCCGCCGCATGCGACGAGCATGGCGAATGCCGCGCAGGCGACGGCGATGCGCGCGTAGCGCACGACGCCCGTGTTGTTTGATGCTTGCTTCATAAGGTCCTTATCTCCTCGTATGTATCTGGCCTGAGTCTGGTGTCTCGTGAGCCATTTGATGCAGGCGTCGTCTGGACGCGGCGACGAACCTGCAAAGCCTTCCCTGGTTATCGCAGCCTCTAGACGGCCGCGTTGTTGTTCTGTTGTGTGTGTCCAGCGGTATCGGGCGCAAGCTCGCCGCCGCGCAGGCTCGCGTGATACTGCACGGCCCACGCGGGCGGCGCGAACAGCGCGCTCAGCCTGTTGCGCAAGCCGCGCACCTGCACGAAGTCCTGCGCCATCGAAGCCCATTCATGAAACGTCGCCTTCAACGGGTTGTACGTATGAAGCGGCTCGACGATCCCATACACGGGCGGCTCGTTCGGATCTTCGTCGACATAGCTGCCGAACAGCCGGTCCCAGATCACCAGCACGCCCGCATAGTTGCGGTCGATATACCGGTCATTGCGCGCGTGATGCACGCGATGGATCGACGGCGTGTTCAGCACGTATTCGAGCCAGCCGAGCTTGCCGATCGACTGCGTATGCACGAAGAACTGAAACCCCAGATTGATCAGCACGACGCCGACGATCTGCTTCGGCGGAAAGCCGAGAAACGCGAGCGGAATCCAGAAGAGCCACATGCCCGCAACGGGATACATGAGGCTCTGGCGAAACGCCGTCGAGAAGTTCATCCGCTCCGACGAGTGATGCACGACATGCGCCGCCCACAACCAGCGCACGCGATGGCTGCAGCGGTGAAACACGTAGTAGAGCAGATCCTGCGCGATGAACAGCACGACGAACGACACCCAGCCAGCATGCCAGTCGAGCAGGCGGTAGTGCTCGTAGCAATACGCATAGACGGGAATGACGAACAGCCACGCAAGCTTGTCGGCGCCCTGGTGCATCAGCGCGAGCGCGGTATTGCACAACGTGTCGCGCCAGCTGTACATGCGCGCTTCGGGCTGCGTGCGCTGCGCGCGCCACGCCTCCCAGCCGATGCACGCGAGAAAGATCGGCGCCATGGCGAGCAGAAGCAATTCGGCATCGAATTGCATTGACGTCTCCCTCCGAGGGTCCCTGCGGCCTCCTCGAGGAGGCCGGCATTGTCTTTATTGTTTGAATGCGGCGCTGTTCATCATGCGGCGCCTGTGGCGCGCGCCGTCATGCTTGTTTGTCTGCGCCTTTTTCATACTGCCCGACAGCGTACAACGCCTCGCGGCGCGTCGCGCACCGCTTCAATAGAAGGAATCCTCAGTGCGCGCCGCGCTTCTGAGGGTTTTTCCTGATCTTGCGACGCGGCTCGTCCGCGGCTTCTGTCGTGGCCGGCGCGGCGGCGCTGGCGAGCATCGCGGACGGCCCCTGATACACCCATTCGAGCAGTTCGTCATGCGCGGCGCGCGCAGCTTCCGCGTGTGGATCGTTGATCAGGCTGACGACGACATAGCTTTGTCCATCGGACGATGCAACATAGCCCGCGATCGCGCGCACGTCGCGCAGCGTGCCCGTCTTGATGTGCGCGTTGCCGTTGACGGGCTTCGACGTCAGGCGGTTGCGCATCGTGCCGTCCACGCCGACGATAGGCAGCGAATCGACGAACACCTGCGCGACGGGGCTGGTGTTCGCGCTTTGCAGCAGATCGGCGAGTGCGAGCGCGGTGATGTGCTCGTCGCGCGACAGGCCGGAGCCGTTGTCGAGGCTCAGATATTCCATCGGCATCGCGCTGCGATGCAGGAACGATTCGATTGCTTCCGCCGACTTCGCGGGCGTCGCGGGCGGCCGGTTGATGACGGCGCCGATCGTCAGAAAAAGATTGCGCGCCATCGTGTTGTTGCTGAACTTGTTGATGTCGCGAACGATGTCGGACAGCATCGGCCCCTGATGGGTCGCGACGAGCTTTGCGTCGATGGGTACGGGGCCTTCGCGCGTCGTCCCGTTGAACGTGCCGCCCGTCTGCTGCCACAACGCGAGGAAGCCGCCCGCGAAGAACGTGGTGTGATCGAGCACGGCTACGTTGACGGTGCGCTCGCCGCAGCGCACCGGATAGTCACCGATGAACGACGCATTGACCACGCCATTCGCCGCCGGCGTGACGGCGGGCGTCACCAGTTCGCCGCGGCACGGGCCGCGCGTCGCATGCAATTCGTTGTCGATCTGCAATTGCGCGAGCGCGGGCAGCACGTCGATCTGCACCTTGCCGTCCTCGGACGGCGACATCGTGAATGACAGCGACTTGAACGCGTACAGCAGCGGATCGGGGCCGACATTATAGGGCGAATTGACGTCGCTGTCGAAGGCGGGCAGATCGCGCGTAGACGGATCGAAGAAGCGCTTGTCGAGCACCAGCGCGCCGTCGATGCCCGTGATGCCCGCCTTGTGAATCTTCTGGACGAGATCGATCAGCTCTTCGGGCACGAGCTTCGGGTCGCCCGTACCCTGGATGTACAGATTGCCGTGCAGCACGCCGTTGCCGTCGATGTTGCCCTGCGCGTACGCCGTCGTCTTCCAGCGGTAGTCGGGGCCGAGTAGCGACAGGCCCGAGTAGGTGGTGACGAGTTTCATCGTCGAGGCGGGCATCATCGGCTTGCCGGCGTTCAGCGCGAGCACAGGCGTGCGGTCGCCGACCTTCTCGACGACCACGCTGATCGACGACAGCGGCACGTGCGCGCGCTGCAGGCCCGCCATCACGGCAGGCGGCAATACGGTGGTGACGTTGACGGCGGGTTGCTGCGCTTTCTTGCGCGCGTCGGCGGGCGCGGCGACGGCGAGCGCGGCGCATGCGAACAGAACGGCAGCAGCGCGCGCGGCGGCGCGGCGGTGGGAAGGCGAAAGTGACGGCGTCGGCGTGACGGCGCGACCGGTTGTGGACAGCGCAGCCGCCGCGTCAGCGTGAGCGGACGTCAGCGTCCTGAAGCGGCGCCCGAGCGAACAGGCATACGACGAAGCAAGTGAAACGAAGGCGAGCGGCATGTACGGACAGGATCGGCAAAAAGCAGCGAAATAGCAGCGAAATAGCGATGCGCGGCGGGCGGCGCGGAAAGGCAAATGCAAGCGCGACGAGTGCAACGAATGTCACGCCAGGCCTGCAAAATCAGCTGCGCCGTGCAAAAGCGCTCATTGTAGAGAGTTGCGATGACGTCGCGAAAAAAATGATGTCGTGTGTTTCGTGCGCGTCACGCAATCGCGGCGCAGCGTGCAAAGCCGATATGCAGCCAGCATCCATCAGGGATGAAAAAAGCACTCGGGCGCTAGAATGCTGGCATCGAAAACACATGGCCGGGACGCGAGTGCCGGAACAGCCGGAGCGGATGGATAGCGATGCGCATACTTCTCGTTGAAGACGACCGGATGATCGCGGAGGGCGTGCGCAAGGCGCTGCGCGGCGAAGGCTTCGCTGTAGACCTGGTGCAGGACGGCGAATCGGCGTTGAACGCGGTCGCGGGCCAGCCTTACGATCTCGTGCTGCTCGATCTCGGCTTGCCGAAGCGTGACGGCCTCGATGTGCTGCGCACGCTGCGCGCGCGGGGTCATCAGTTGCCCGTGCTGATCGTCACCGCGCGGGACGCCGTCGCGGATCGCGTGAAAGGACTCGATGCGGGCGCCGACGATTACCTGGTAAAACCGTTCGATCTCGACGAACTGGGCGCGCGGATGCGCGCGCTGATTCGCCGCCAGTCGGGGCGCAGCGAATCGACGATCCGCCACGGCAATCTCACACTCGATCCCGCCTCGCATCAGGTGACGCTCGACGGGGCGCCCGTCGCGCTGTCCGCGCGCGAGTTCGCGTTGCTCGCCGCGCTGATCGCGCGCCCGGGCGCGGTGCTGTCGAAGAGCCAGCTCGAAGAGAAGATGTACGGCTGGGGCGAGGAGATCGGCAGCAATACCGTCGAGGTCTATATTCACGCGCTGCGCAAGAAGCTCGGCGCGGAACTGATACGCAACGTGCGCGGTCTCGGCTACATGATCGCCAAGGAAGCCTGACACGATGCGTTCGATTCGCCGTCAATTGTTGTTCTGGCTGCTCGCTATCGTGTTGCTCGGCGTCGGCATTGCGGGTTGGCTCATCTACCGTCAGGCGCTCGCCGAAGCCAACGAACTATTCGATTACCAGTTGCAGGAAATCGCCGCCGCGCTGCCCGCCGAGCCGTTCTCGCAAGTGCTCAGCTCGCGCGATACAGGCGACGAAGGCATCGTGCTGCAAATCTGGAATCGCAACGGCGTGCTGATGTACTACTCGCATCCGCGCGCACCGCTCGCGCCGCGCGCCGAACTCGGTTTTTCGACGGAGCGCACCGAGCGCGGCGATTGGCGCGTGTATGGCGCGATCGTTGGCGATAACGTGGTGCAGCTGGCGCAGCCGCTGTCGGTGCGCAACCGGCTCGCGGCGAATGTCGCGCTGCGTACGCTGTGGCCGCTGATCGTGCTGCTGCCGCTGATGGGCGTTGCGGTGTGGGGCGTGGTCGGGCGCGGGCTCGCGCCTTTGCGGCGCGTCACGGGCGCGCTCGACACGCGTCATCCCGAAGCGCTCGATCCTCTGCCTGATTCGCGCCTGCCGCTCGAAGTACAACCACTCGTGCGCGCGCTGAACGGCCTGCTGGAACGGCTCGCCATTGCGCTCGACACGCAAAAAGCCTTCGTCGCCGATGCCGCGCACGAACTGCGCACGCCGCTTGCCGCCGTGCAGATCCAGTCGCAACTGGTGGCGCGCGCGCATGACGAAACCGAGCGCCGCGAAGCGCTGGTCGATCTGCAAGCGGGCGTCACGCGCGCGACGCGTCTTGCCGAACAGCTACTCGCGCTCGCGCGTTCCGAGCCGGATGGACACGCGGCAACGGGCAGCGTCGATCTCGACGCGCTCGTGCATGAATGCGTGACAGCCTATCTGCCGCTCGCGCAAAAGCGCGGCGTCGATCTCGGCATCGAGGCTAGCGAGCCCGCAACCGTCACAGGCGATGCGGAATCACTGCGCGTGATGCTCAACAACCTGATCGACAACGCAACCAAATACACGCCGGACGGCGGACGTGTCGATGTCTGCCTGCGTGTCGAAGACGGCCGGCCGCTCGTGCAGATCGCCGACAGCGGTCCCGGCATTCCGCCCGACGAGCGCGACCGCGTATTCGACCGCTTCTACCGCGTTGGCGCGGGCGCCAACCGCGCGCGCACCGACGTTGCGGGCAGCGGCCTCGGTCTCGCGATCGTGCGGCGCATCGCGCTTCAGCATCACGCGAATGTCACACTCGACGACTCCGCGTCGGGCGGTCTGCGGGTCAACGTGCGTTTCTGAATCCCTTGTCCAGCAAGGGTTTGCGCAAGGCTTTCATCTAGTTGGCATTGTTTAAGATTGATTTAAGCGACGCCACGTACTCTTCGACTCATCAAAGAGTCAACTCTCCCAATCAGGAGTACACGATGCAAGCAAAAATACTGACCCGTAGTGCCGTTGCAGCGGCCGTCGTTATCGCATTGTCGGCGGGCTACGTGGCCGGTCATCGCGACGTGCCCGCGCCCCAGGTGATCTCGCCCGCCGCCGCCGCGATGATGCCTGCGGAAGCCGCGGCGAAAACGGGCATTCCCGATTTCTCGGGCCTCGTCGAAACGTATGGCCCCGCGGTCGTCAACATCAGCGCGAAGCATGTCGTGAAGCAGACCGCGATGCGCGGCGGCAATGGCGGTAACGCCGGCCAGTTGCCCATCGATCCGAGCGATCCGTTCTATCAGTTCTACAAGCACTTCTTCGGCCAGATGCCGGGCGGCCCCAATGGCGGCGGCGGTGGCGATGACGGCGACCGTCCGAGCGCGAGCCTCGGCTCGGGCTTCATCATCAGCAGCGACGGCTATGTGCTGACCAACGCGCACGTCGTCGACGGCGCGAACGTCGTCACCGTCAAGCTCACCGACAAGCGCGAGTACAAGGCGAAAGTGGTCGGCGCGGACAAGCAGTCGGATGTTGCCGTGCTAAAGATCGACGCGAAGGATCTGCCGACGGTAAAGATCGGCGATCCGCGCTCGAGCAAGGTCGGTCAGTGGGTCGTCGCGATCGGCTCGCCGTACGGCTTCGATAACACCGTGACGTCGGGCATCATCAGCGCGAAGTCGCGCTCGTTGCCGGACGAGAACTACACACCGTTCATCCAGACCGACGTGCCCGTGAATCCGGGTAACTCGGGCGGCCCGCTGTTCAATTTGCAAGGCGAAGTGATCGGCATCAACTCGATGATCTATTCGCAGACGGGCGGCTTCCAGGGCCTTTCGTTCGCCATCCCGATCAATGAGGCGATGAAGGTCAAGGACGATCTCGTCAAAACGGGCCACGTGAGCCGCGGCCGTCTTGGCGTCGCCGTGCAGAGCGTGAACCAGACGCTCGCGGATTCGTTCGGCATGAAGAAGCCGCAAGGCGCGCTCGTGAGTTCCGTCGATCCGGGCGGTCCGGCCGCGAAGGCAGGGTTGGAGCCGGGCGACGTGATCCTGTCGGTGAATGGCGTCGATGTTGCGGACTCGTCGGCGCTGCCATCGCAGATCGCGGGCATCGCGCCGGGCACGCAGGCCAGCGTCCAGGTGTGGCGCGACAAGTCGACCAAGGATCTGAAGGTGACGATCGGCTCGCTGTCGGACGCGAAGGTCGCATCGAACGCCGACAGCGGCCCGGCGCAGATGCAAGGGCGCCTTGGCGTTGCCGTGCGTCCGCTCACGCCGCAGGAAAAGAGCGGAGCGTCCGTGTCGCACGGTCTGCTGGTGCAGGATGCGAGCGGTGCGGCCGCCAGCGCCGGCATCCAGCCGGGCGACGTGATTCTGGCCGTCAACGGGCGGTCGGTATCGAGCATTGACCAGTTGAAGCAGGCGGTGTCGGCGGCGGGCAATAGCATCGCGCTGTTGATCCAGCGCGACAACTCGCAGATCTTCGTGCCCGTCGATCTCGGTTGATGCGCCAAACGCGGCAGTGCTGGCCGGCGCCATGGGCGCCAGCCGGTAAAAGCTGCCGGTGATGGAAAAAATGGAAGGTGTGCAGCTTGCGCACTGCGTGAGTTGCAAACAGAACAGGCCCGATTTTCGGGCCTGTTCTGTTTGTGGGACTTGATGGGGCGGGATGGGCATGCAGATTGCGTCTGGATACGCGTTAGAACCGTTTGGTTTGCCCAACAAGGAGCCACGCAATGACTCATCGTCATATCGTCGCCCGCGCCGTTTCGGTTGCGGCAGCGACAGTTCTCACGCTCGGCCTGTCGGGCGGCGCGTACGCGCAGCAGGCAAGCGAAGTCACGGGCGGTACCACCTCGGATAGCACCAGCGCGGGCAATGTCAACGGCGAAGGCCTGCCGCAAGTGCAGCAACAGGGCGACGTGTCGTACACGTCGGGCGGCGTCGGCCTCGATGAATCGAAGGCGCTGCAGTCCGCGCAGAGCCAGTGGCCGTTGTCGCTGCGCTTCACGGGTCCCGGTTCGGACTATCTCGCCGATGTGAAGGTGAAAATCGTCGACGCACACGGCGGCAGCGTGCTCGACACCACGTCGCGCGGGCCGTACATGCTCGTCAAGCTGCGCCCGGGCCGGTACACGGTCCACGCGGCGTACAAGGAAAACGATCAGTCGAAACCCATCACCATTCCGGCAAAGGGTACGGCAAAGGCCGCGTTCTACTGGAAGACGCAGTAAGCGGCGCGAAAGAAACGGGCAAGAAGGCGGCGGAAACAAGGCGGGAATGCACGCGTCGAATCGCCGCCGGGGCAGCTCGCAACGGCCGCGACGCGACGCGCGCGCCGCTGCAATCGGTAGAGACCCGATGCTCCAACGAAGGCCGCGCAATCGCGGCGCGTTTGGTCAATAATGAAGCCACGGACACGCTCCGTGGCTTCCGCATTTCGGAGCCGACGCTGCGCGGCCCGGAAGACGCGCGCCGCAAAATGACAACGACGCGGCGCGTGCCAAGGGTGCCGGGCTGACGGTTCAGCCAGGCGGCTGATCGGAGCGTGCGCGAACGTGCCAGCAGCGGAGCGGATCACATGAACGATGCCCCATCCGGCGGAAGCGCCGAAGACGCGGACAGCGGTAGCGCCGGGCACGGCGGCCATGCATCTGGCGGTGCGCCAGCGCACGGAGGCGACGCCGAAGCGGGGCATACGATTTCCATCAAGGCCAACCGGCATCGGGTACGGGTGATCCACCAGGGCGTGACGTTCGCGGACACGCATGCCGGATTCACGCTGTGCGAGACAGGCTGCCCCGAAGTGTTTTATTTTCCCAGGGCCGACGTCAACATGGCGCGGCTCGAACGATCGACTCACACGTCGCACTGCCCGTTCAAGGGCGAAGCGTCGTACTACCATCTGCGAACGGAAGACGAGACGATCGAGAATGCAGTCTGGAGCTACGAAAATCCTCTGGAGCGGGTGAAGCAGATCGCGGGGTATCTTGCGTTTTACGCATCGAGTGTCGACCGCATCGATCAGACATCCTGATCCCGCAGTCGCACGGTTATCGGGGAGGCTGCCATGGAATTGAACGACGCGTTGAGAGTGCCGCTGGCGCCGTCCGAAGTCTGGGACGCGCTGCAGGATCTCGCGTTGCTGCGCGCGAGTCTCGACAATTGCGAGTCCTTGCGCCGGCTCCAGGGCGGCGAATATCTGCTGACGATGACCGTGCCGCTCGGACCGTTGCGCGCGCACTATCACATACGTGCGCACGTCGCGAGCGAGGACGGCGTGAACAGCGCGAAGCCGCATCGCACGCTCAACTTCAAGGCGCGCGCCGAGGGCGTCGGCTCGCTGCGCGGACAGATCGACGTGTCGCTGCGCACCGACGATCACCTTCATCTGCATCTTCCCGGCCGTGGCCCGAGCACGCGCATCGACTATTCAGTGTGGGCGACGTCGACGGGACCGCTCGCGCAACTGCCCTCGCGGCAGATCGAAAACGCGCTGCACGAACTGGCCGACGACTTCTTCACCGAGTTCTGCGCCGTCGTCCAGGCGAAGCACGGCAAAGGGCCGAACCGCGCGACGGGCACGCAAGGGCGGCGCCAGCACGTGTTTCTGCGGCCGATCAGCCTTTCGGGCGTGGCGCGCCGCGCGCGGCTGCACGACCATCATCAAGGCGGCACGCTGACGGGCCGCGCCGCGCATTCGCTGCTGCACGGCCTGCATCACGAGCATGATCCGCATGTGCTGCCGAACTGGGCGTGGGCGGCGATGATTTTCTTCGTCGCGCTGCTGCTTTACGTCGCGCGGTACTTCACGCAAGGCTAGTCTTTACCTTCGCTTTGCGCGCGGCGGCTTACACGCCGCGAAACTCTCTGCGCCATGCGGACGGCGACGTCCTGAACGCGTCAGTGAAATGCTGGCGCAGCGACGCCGTCGAACCAAACCCCGCCATTCCCGCAATCGACTCGATCGACTCGTCGGTGCTTTCGAGCAGCTGCTGCGCGCGCGCAAGCCGTTGCGCCAGCAGCCACGCGCTCACGGTCGTTCCCGTCGCGGCCTTGAAATGCCGCGTGAACGTGCGGCGGCTCATCGCGGCGCGCCCGGCGAGGGAATCGAGGGTATGCGGCGCGTCGAGCGTGCCGTGTACCCAGTCGAGCAGCGCGGATAAGCGGTCGCCGCGCAGGTCGGGCGGCATGGGCTGCTGGACGTATTGCGCCTGGCCACCCTGACGATGCGGCGGCACGACGAGGCGCCGCGCGATGTAGTTCGCGCGTTGCGCGCCACACAGCTTGCGCACCACATGCAGACAGCAATCGAGCCCCGCCGCCGTGCCCGCCGACGTGAGGATGTCGCCGTCGTCGACATACAGCACCTGCGGATCGACCTTCACGTTCGGAAAGCGCCGCGCGAAGTCGGCGGCCCACGCCCAGTGCGTCGTCGCCGCACGTCCGTCTAGCAGGCCCGCGGCGGCGAGCACGTAGGCGCCCAGACACAGGCCGACCAGTTGCGCGCCGCGTGCGTGCGCGGCGCGCAATGCGTCGAGCAGCGCGCCGGGCGGTGTTTCGTCAGGATCGCGCCAGGTGGGAACGATGATCGTATCGGCGTCGGCGAGCGCGTCGAGACCGTGCGTCGCGGCGATCGAAAAGCCGGCTGTCGTCGCAAGTGGCCCGGGGTCGATCGAGCAGACCCGGAACTCGAAGCCGAGCACGCCGCCGTCGCTGCGATCCTCGGCGAACACGACACACGGCACGGACAGGTGGAACGGGCTGATGCCGTCGAAGGCGACGGCCGCCACGACATGCGGCGTCTTCGGGGCGGTGCGGCACGTCTGCGTTTCCTGGCGTTCAGGACGCGCGCGGGATGTCCGCCGCTTCGCGGGTTTCGAAGCAGCCTTTGACGCAGGCGTTGCAGCGGCACGGACAGCGGAGCGGGCCATCACGGCCTCCCGTTCGAAATGCGAATGGCCCAATCCTAGCGAAAATTGTCATTCGGGTCACTGTCGCTTGATAGGCGGAACGCGAACAATGCGCACATCGCGGCTGCAACCGCCAGCCGCCGACTTCAACCATCAAGGAGAGTTGCCATGCCGACGCCCCGCCGAGCCCTGATCGTCATCGATGTCCAGAACGAATATGTGACGGGCGACCTGCCGATCGAATACCCGGACGTGCAGACGTCGCTTGCGAACATCGGCCGCGCGATCGATACGGCGCACGCCGCGCAGATTCCCGTGGTCGTCGTGCAGAACTTCACGCCGCCCGGCTCGCCGATCTTCGCGCGCGGCAGCGAAGGCGCGGAACTTCACAGCGTGGTCGCATCGCGCAAGCACGATCACCACGTCGAGAAAGCACTGCCGAGCGCGTTCACCGACACCGATCTGGCCGACTGGCTCGCCACGCGTGAGATCGACACGCTTACCGTGATCGGCTACATGACGCACAACTGCGACGCGTCGACGATCGTTCACGCGTTGCACATGGGCCTCGCCGTCGAGTTTCTGCACGACGCGACGGGTTCCGTTCCATATGAAAACAGCGCCGGTTTGGCAAGCGCGGAGGAGATCCATCGCGTGTTCAGCGTCGTGCTGCAGTCGCGCTTCGCGGCCGTCGCGAGCACGCAGCAATGGATCGGGGCCGTGCAGTCGGGTGGTCAACTGGAACGCGGCTCGATCTACGCGTCGAACCAGAAGGCGCGGGCGAAGACGGCAGCCTGAGTGAACGGAAAGTGAAGGTAAAAGGGCGGCCGGCTTGCCGGCGCCCATGCGGCGCATCAGCTTTCAGGGCTGGGCGCCGCTGTGAAGTCTTGCGAAAGCGCTCTCAGGCGCCCATGCGCAGCGCCGGGCTGCGCAACGCATCAATCATGCTTTCGACCATCTGCCGCGCGTGCCGGCCGAAGTCCAGCACTTCCGGCACGAACAGCATGTCCTTCAACGATCCGCTGATGAACGCATGCACCATCGACGCCGCCACGGGCACGTTCATGTCGGCGGGCAACTGCCCTTTGGAAATCGCGTTGCGCATGCCCGCCTGGATGCTCGTGAGGCTCTCGCGCATCGTGTTCTGATAGCGCGCCATCACGGGCCCCATCTCTTCGACGAACTCGCACTTGTGAAACAGGATGTCGAACACCCGGCGGCGGTGCGGATCGTTCGCGGTGTCGCGCAGACAGACGGTGCAGATATCGACGAGGCGACCGAGCGGATCGGCCTCGTTGGGATCGACGGAAGCGGCTTTCAGTTCGTCGAGCGGCAGCAGCACGCGGTCGAACATTTCCGTGAAGAGCTCGCCCTTGTTGGCGAAGTGCCAGTAGATCGCGCCACGCGTGACGCCTGCCGTCTGCGCGATGTCGGCCAGCGAAGTCCGCGACACGCCTTTCTCCGAAAACACCTGTTCTGCTGCATCGAGGATGCGGGTGCGCGTCTCCTGCGCTTCTTCCTTGGTTCGACGGACCATTCGTATTGCCCTGCAATAAATGCGGGGTTTCCCCTGACGTTTTTAAACGCGCCTGATAAAGATCATTCCGCGCGCACGTTAATGCCTGGCAGATCTTCCGGAGGAAACCCTTTTTCCCGGTTTAACACACTTTTACGTGCATTCATGAATGTATATATAATAGCACCCCATCGATCGGATGGCTTACGTTTGGGTGAACGGATAAGATCCGTCACTGTTGTCTTTGCAAGCATCTTTGCGCCATCTCAAGAGATGAGTGGCGCGGTGCGGCATTTCCCGGTTTGGCGCATTTCGCAGTGAATGCACCCGCAGGAAAAGCATTCGTGAGCGTCCGGTCATGGCGTCTTCGAGACGCCAATTTGCGCAGCCTTCTCCGGAGAGAGATGCACGCATTTTTTCCTTCTCAGTCTTTGACAGAGGTCGCTCCATGCGCGTCGAACGGGTTCCATTCCGCTTACTCACTGCCGCGACGGCTGCCGTAATGCTGGCAGCATGCGGACAAAAACAATCAGCACCTCCGCCTCAAACCCCTGAAGTCGGCGTCGTCGAGGTCCAGCCTCACGCCGTGCCCGTCGTCACCGAACTGCCGGGCCGCACCAGCGCGTTCCTCGTCGCGCAGGTGCGCGCGCGGGTCGACGGCATCGTGCTGCGCCGCGAGTTCACGGAAGGCACGCAGGTCAAGGCGGGGCAACGTCTCTACAAGATCGATCCGGCGCCGTACATCGCGACGCTGAACAACGCGAAGGCGTCGCTCGCGAAGGCGCAGGCGAACCTCGTGTCGACCACCGCGCAGGCCAATCGCTTCAAGGTGCTGGTCGCGGCGAACGCGGTGTCGAAGCAGGACTACGACAACGCCGTCGCTTCCGAAGGCCAGGCCGCCGCCGACGTCGCAGCCGGCAAGGCCGCTGTCGATACCGCGCAGATCAACCTCGGCTATACGGACGTCGTGTCGCCCGTCACGGGCCAGGTCGGTATCTCGCAGGTGACGCCGGGCGCTTACGTGCAGGCGAGCCAGGCGACGCTGATGTCGACCGTGCAGCAACTCGATCCCGTCTACGTCGACGTTACGCAGTCGAGCCTCGCGGGCCTGAAGCTGCGTCGCGAAATCCAGGCTGGCCGTCTGAAGACCTCGGGCCCGGACGCCGCGAAGGTCGAACTGGTGCTTGAAGACGGCCGCGTCTATTCGGAGAAGGGCAAGCTGCAGTTCACCGACGTCACCGTCGACCAGACCACGGGTTCCGTGACGATCCGCGCCATTTTCCAGAACAAGGATCACGTGCTGCTGCCGGGCATGTTCGTGCGCGCGCGCATCGAGGAAGGCGTCAACGAAAACGCGCTGCTGGTGCCGCAGATCGGCGTCACGCACGACCAGAAGGGCCAGCCGACGTCGCTCGTCCTCAATAAGGAAGACAAGGTCGAGCTGCGCACGCTGCAGGCCACGACGACGTACGGCCAGTACTGGGTGGTCGAAGGTGGCCTGAATGCGGGCGACCGCGTGATCGTGAACGGCGTCGACAAGGTGCGTCCGGGTGCAACGGCCAAGGCCGTGCCGGGCCAACTGCCGCCGTCGCCCGCATCGGACGCAGCCGCATCGGCTCCGGCCGGTGCACAGCCAGCTAGCGGCGCAGCCGCGGCCTCCGCTGCATCGGGCGCGTAAACAAAGGGAGCCTGCTTCATGGCAAAGTTTTTTATCGATCGCCCGATTTTTGCGTGGGTGATCGCCATCATTCTGATGCTGGCGGGTCTGGCGTCGATCTTCACGCTGCCGGTTGCGCAATATCCGACGATTGCGCCGCCGGCCGTGCAGATCAGCGCGACGTATCCGGGCGCATCGGCGAAGACGGTTGAAAACACCGTTACGCAGGTGATCGAGCAGCAGATGAGCGGCCTCGACCACTTGCTGTACCTGTCGTCGACTTCGGACGACTCGGGCACGGCCACCATCACGCTGACGTTCGCGGCGGGCACCAACCCCGACATCGCGCAGGTTCAGGTGCAGAACAAGCTGCAGCTCGCGACCCCGCTGCTGCCGCAAGCGGTGCAGCAGCTCGGCACGAAGGTGACGAAGTCGAGCAGCAGCTTCCTGCTGGTGATGGCGTTCGTGTCGACCGACGGCAGCATGAACAAGTACGACCTCGCGAACTATGTCGCGTCGAACGTACAGGACCCCGTTAGCCGGATCGACGGCGTGGGTACTGTCACGCTGTTCGGCACGCAGTACGCGATGCGGATCTGGCTCGACGCCAACAAGCTGACCAACTTCGGCCTCACGCCGGTGGATGTCCAGGCCGCGCTGCAGGCGCAGAACGTCCAGGTGGCGGGCGGCTCGCTCGGCGGCACGCCGTCGGTGCCGGGCCAGCTGCTACAGGCAACCATCAGCGAAGCAACGCTGCTGACCACGCCTGAGCAGTTCGGCAACATCCTGCTGAAGGTCAACCAGGACGGTTCGCAGGTGCGCCTCAAGGACGTCTCGCACATCGATCTGGGCGGCGAAAACTACAACTTCGACACCAAGTACAACGGTCAGCCGACGGCGGGCTTCGGTATCCAGCTGGCGACGGGCGCAAACGCGCTGGCGACGGCGAAGGCCGTGCGCGACAAGATCGACCAGTTGTCGAAATACTTCCCGCACGGTCTCGTCGTGAAGTATCCGTATGACACGACGCCGTTCGTGCGCCTGTCGATCGAAGAAGTGGTCAAGACGCTGCTCGAAGGTATCGTGCTGGTGTTCCTGGTCATGTATCTGTTCCTGCAGAACCTGCGCGCCACGCTGATCCCGACGATCGCGGTGCCGGTGGTGCTGCTCGGCACGTTCGCGATCATGAGTGCCGTCGGCTTCTCGATCAACGTGCTGTCGATGTTCGGTCTCGTGCTCGCGATCGGCCTGCTGGTGGACGATGCGATCGTGGTCGTGGAAAACGTCGAGCGGGTGATGTCCGAGGAAGGGTTGTCGCCACGCGAGGCAACCCGCAAGGCGATGGACCAGATCACGGGCGCGCTGATCGGCGTGGCGCTGGTGCTGTCCGCCGTGTTCGTGCCCGTCGCGTTCTCGGGCGGTTCGGTCGGCGCGATTTACCGTCAGTTCTCGCTGACCATCGTCGCGGCGATGGTGCTGTCCGTGCTGGTCGCGCTGATTTTGACGCCGGCGTTGTGCGCGACGATCCTCAAGCCGATTCCGCAGGGCCATCACGAAGAGAAGAAGGGCTTCTTCGGCTGGTTCAACCGCAACTTCGACAAGAGCCGCGACAAGTACCACTCGGGCGTGCATCACGTGATCAAGCGCTCGGGCCGCTGGCTCATCATCTATCTGGTGGTGATCGTCGCGGTGGGTCTGCTGTTCGCGCGTCTGCCGAAGTCGTTCCTGCCGGACGAAGACCAGGGCACGATGTTCGTGCTGGTGCAGACGCCGTCGGGCTCGACGCAGGAAACCACGGCGCGCGCGTTGAAGGACGTGTCCGACTACCTGCTGAACGATGAAAAGAGCATCGTCGAATCGACCTTCACGGTGAACGGCTTCAGCTTTGCCGGCCGCGGTCAGAACGCCGGTCTCGTGTTCGTGCGGATGAAGGACTACGCGGAACGCCAGCATGCGAACCAGAAGGTGCAGGCGCTGGTGGGCCGGATGTTCATGCACTTCGTCGGCTACAAGAACGCCACCGTGTTCCCGGTCAATCCGCCGTCGATTCCCGAACTGGGTACGGCGTCGGGCTTCGACTTCGAACTGCAGGATCGCGCGGGTCTCGGTCACGAAAAGCTGATGGCGGCGCGTAACCAGCTGCTCGGCATGGCAGGGAAGGACCCGATGCTCGCGCAGGTGCGTCCGAACGGCCTGAACGACACGCCGCAGTTCAAGGTGTCGATCGATCACGAGAAGGCGGCATCGCAAGGCGTAAGCCTCGCGGCCATCGACCAGACGTTCTCGATTGCCTGGGCGTCGCAGTACGTGAACAACTTCCTCGATACGGACAGCCGGATCAAGAAGGTGTACGTGCAGGCCGACCCGCGTTTCCGCATGACGCCGGAAAACCTGAACGACTGGTACGTGCGCAACTCGGGAGGCACGATGGTGCCGTTCTCGTCGTTCGCAAGCGGCCAGTGGACCTACGGTTCGCCGAAGCTCGAGCGCTACAACGGTATCTCGGCTGTCGAAATCCAGGGTCAGGCGTCGCCGGGCAAATCGACGGGTCAGGCGATGACGGCGATGGAAGCGCTCGCGGCGAAGCTGCCGGCGGGTATCGGCTACGAATGGACGGGCCTGTCGTTCCAGGAGCGCCAGTCCGGTTCGCAGGCGCCGATCCTCTACGGCATCTCGATCCTCGTCGTGTTCCTGTGTCTGGCCGCACTGTATGAAAGCTGGTCGATTCCGTTCTCGGTGATCATGGTGGTGCCGCTCGGCGTGCTGGGCGCGCTGCTCGCCGCGACGCTGCGCGGGCTGGAAAACGACGTGTTCTTCCAGGTCGGTCTGCTGACAACGGTGGGTCTGTCCGCGAAGAACGCGATTCTGATCGTCGAATTTGCGCGCGAGTTGCAGCAGGGCGAAGGCATGGGGCCGGTGGAAGCGGCGCTCGAAGCGGCGCGTCTGCGGCTGCGCCCCATCTTGATGACATCGCTCGCGTTCATTCTCGGCGTGCTGCCGCTCGCGATCAGTAACGGCGCGGGCTCGGCAAGCCAGCACGCGATCGGTACGGGCGTGATCGGCGGTATGCTGACGGCGACCTTCCTCGCGATTTTCATGATCCCGATGTTCTTCGTCGTGATTCGCGCGAAGTTCACCGGCGACAAGGAAGACCCGGACGAAGCGATGAAGCACTACAACGAGCACCATCCGCATGACCCGCAGGGTGGCAGCGGCCCGGGCAACGCCAGCTAAGGACATTGAGATGCCTAAATATTCTTTGATGGCAGTGGCCGTCGCGCTGGTCGCCGCGGGCTGCACGATGGAGCCGAAGTACCACCAGCCGGCCGCGCCCGTGTCGGGTGCTTTCCCGAGCGACGGCGTCTACGCGACGCAGCCGGCGCCTGGCGCGGGCGGGCGCTCGGCGAGCGGTCAGGCCGCCGTCGACATCGGCTGGCGCGACTTCTTCGTCGATCAGCGCCTGCAACAGTTGATCGAGATCGCGCTGAAGAACAACCGCGATCTGCGCGTGTCGGTGCTGAACATCGAGGCTTCGCGCGCTCAGTATCAGATCGCGCGCGCGGCGTTGATGCCAACGCTCGACGCGTCCGCGTCACAGTCGAAATCGCGTACGCCGAAGGATCTGTCGTTCCTGGGCCAGACGATCTCCAACCAGTATTCGGTTGGCCTGAACGCGTCGTGGGAAATCGACTTCTTTGGCCGGATTCGCAGCCTGAAGGATCAGGCGCTCGCGGAGTATCTGTCGACGGCGCAGGCGCGCAAGGCGGCGGAGATTACGCTTGTTGCATCGGTGGCGGATCAGTATCTGACGGTGCTGTCCTTTGACGATCTGCTGACAGTCACGGAGAACACGCTCAAGACCGCGCAAGAGTCGTATCGCATCACAAAGCTGCAGTACGACACGGGCACGGGTTCTGAGTTGGATCTGCGTCAGGCTGAGACGGTCGTCGAGCAGGCGAAAGCGGATCTGCAGTCGCAGGCGCGTCTGCGCGCACAGGCTGAGAATGCGCTCGTTCTGCTGGTCGGCGAGCCGTTGCCGCCTGATCTTCCGGGCGGTCTCGCGCTCAACGACCAGGACCTGCTGACCGACATTCCCGCCGGTTTGCCGTCGGATCTGCTGACGCGCCGTCCCGATATCGCCGAAGCCGAGCAGAACCTGCTCGCGGCGAACGCGAATATCGGCGCGGCGCGCGCGGCGTTCTTCCCGCGCGTCTCGCTGACGGGCAGCTTCGGCACGCTGAGCCCGACGCTTGGCGGGTTGTTCAAGCCGGGCTCGGCGGCGTGGAGCTTTGCGCCGCAGATCACGCTGCCGATTTTCGAAGGCGGCCAGAACAAGGCGAACCTCGATCTCGCGACCGTGCAGAAGAACATCCAGATCGCGCAGTACGAGAAGGCGATCCAGACCGCATTCCGCGAAGTCGCGGACGGGCTGGCCGCGCGCGGCACGTACGATCAGCAGATCGCGGCGCTCGAGCGCAACACGTTTGCGGAACAGCGCCGTCTCGATCTGTCGGACCTGCGCTACCGAAACGGCGTCGACAGCTATCTCTCCGTGCTGACCGCGCAGACCGGCCTGTACGACGCGCAGCGGTCGCTCATCACGGCACGCGCGGCGCGCCTGACGAACCTCGTCGATCTGTACAAGGCACTGGGCGGCGGATGGATCGAGCATGCGGGCGAACAGCCGCGTCCCGCCGACGCACCCGTCGACTACGGCGCAGCGAGCGCGCCCGTTGCCGCTTCGGCGGCGACGGCAGGCTGAACGCATCAGACTCGAGCGACAGCAGCTTCTCATTGCTTGCAGTACGAAACGCCACGGCATGCCGTGGCGTTTTTTTTGAGCCGCTCTCCTACAAACCTTGTCCAGATGGCCAGTTCAGTTCTCCAGATCGTTTTTGAGCAGAGTTAGCCGTTAGCATCGCGTACGGATCAACCAAGATTGATGATCCGCAGCTTGGTTGTCAATTGACAACTAATTGAGGGCGCTCTACACTGGAGTTACTGATGAGTCGTCGAAGTCATTCGAAGAAGGAAATCGAGTCGGCGCTCGGCCATGCGGAAGCAAACGGCTGGCGCGTCGTGCCTGGTACGGGCACCGGGCACGCGTGGGGGCGCATGTACTGCCCATACAACGACACCGATTGCAGATGCGGCGAGTTCTGCATCGCCAGTATCTGGTGTACGCCGCGCAATGCGACCGGTCACGCAAGAACGTTGCGTCGCATTGTCGAGAACTGTGCGCCGCATCGTCAGAAGGTCATCTCTTTGCGCGTGATCGCTGAATCAAAACGGCGCACTCACGAGCAGGATCAGCACGGGCAGCAACAGGAGCAGCAACCAGGGAAGGAAAAGGAGCAAACATGGAATACACCTTCACGTTGAAGTATCGTCTGAGCGCGGAAGACTGCGATTTCGACGAGATCGTCGAGCGTCTCGCGGCCGAGGGTTGCGACGATGCCACCGTGGGTGTCGGTCAAGCGGGGCGGCTTGCACTCGCGTTCGCGCGCGAGGCGAAGAGCGCGACACATGCACTCGTGAGCGCGTTGAAGGACGTACTTCGCGCGGTGCCCACGGCGCAGTTGGTCGAGGCCGCGCCGGACTTCGTCGGGCTGACGGATGTCGCGGAAGTGGCGGGCGTATCGCGCCAGAACATGCGCAAGCTGATGCAATCGCATGCCACGGAATTCCCCGCGCCTGTCCACGAGGGCAGCACGTCGTTGTGGCATCTGTCGGACGTGCTCGAATGGATGCACGATCGTGGCGATTACGATATCGCGCCGGAAGTCTTCGAAGTCGCGAGGTCGGCGAAACAGCTCAATCTGATGAAGGAGGCTCGCAATCTGGAGCCGAAGGTGACGCGACACTTCAACAATCTGGTCGCGTGATGGTCGCGCGGGTGCGAGTGCTTGGCTGACGGCGTGCGCACGACTCGGGGTCATGCGCACGCGGTAGAGATGGCTGTGGCTATCGGTTAGTGCATGTCGGCGGCACGCAGCATGTCGTCGCCGGCAATGGCGTCGTCTTTGCCGCCGCGTCCGTCGAAGTCGTGGCCGGCGCGGCGAATATCGCGAGTCGCGGCGCGTTCGCCCTTCACACCGTTGAAGATCAGGTTCAGCACGACAGCCGAAACCGACGCCAACAGAATGCCACTATGCAAAAGCGGTGACAGCGCGGGCGGCAGCTTCGAGAAGAAGTGCGGCGAGACGACGGGCACGAGACCAAGACCAATGCTGACCGCGACGATAAAGAGGTTGTGATGGTTCTTCACGAAGTCGACTTTCGAAAGCACCTTGATGCCGTTCGCCGCCACCATCCCGAACATCACAATGCCTGCGCCGCCCAGCACGAACGACGGCACCGACGCGACCACCTGCGCCATCTTCGGGAACAGGCCGAGCAGCACGAGAATCACGCCGCCCATCGCACAGACAAAGCGGCTCTTGACGCCCGTCACGCCGATCAGGCCGACGTTCTGCGAGAAAGAGGTATGCGGGAACGAGTTGAAGAGGCCGCCAATCAACGTGCCGAGTCCGTCCACGCGCAAGCCGCGCACGAGCGTCTTCTGGTTGACGGGCCGGTCCACCATGTCGCCGACCGCGAGGAACATCCCTGTCGATTCAATGAACGTGACGAACATCACGGTGACCATCGTCGCGATCGAAAGCGGATCGAAGTGCGGCAAGCCGAAGTGAAACGGCATCACGAAGCCGACCCACGGTGCATTCGTCACGCCTTCCATGTTCACACGGCCCAGCAACGCGGCAATCACGAAGCCGGCCACGATACCGAGCAGCACCGAGATGTTGGAGACGAAGCCTTTGCCGAACTTGTTGATGAGCAGAATCAGCATGAGCACGACGAACGACAGCCCGAGGTAGACGGGATTGCCGTAGTCCGGGTTGCCGACGCCGCCCGCCGCCCAGTTGATGCCGACTTCCATCAGCGAAAGCCCGATCACCGAGATCACCACGCCCACCACGACGGGCGGGAAGAAGCGCAGCATCTTGCCGATCATCGGCGCGGCGATGATGCCGATCACACCCGCCGCGATCGTCGATCCGAAGATGTCGAGTATGCCAAGGCTGGGATTCGTGCCGATCGCGATCATCGGGCCGACGGCGGCGAACGTGCAACCCATGATAACGGGCAAGCGGATGCCGAAGATCCACAGGCCGAGCGTCTGGATCAGTGTGGCGATACCGCAGGAAAAGAGGTCGGCGCTGATGAGAAAGGCGATTTGCTCTTTCGGCAGCTTGAGCGCGCTGCCGATGATCAGCGGCACGGCAACGGCCCCTGCGTACATCACCAGTACGTGCTGAATGCCGAGCGTCAGCAACTGGCCGAAGGGCAGTCGCTCGTCGCACGGATGAACCGTGTTCGAGTGCATCTTGTCTCTCTCCACATCTGGTTTTGGGATGACTCCAAGGTATGCGGGACGAAAAAGCGCGACAAGACCACTGCTTCCTATTTCAACCTTTGCCGGGGCGATATGCGTGGACCAGATTTGGAACGGCTGCGTTATGCGAGATTGGAGAAATTCGCCGGAAGTCCTTGTGCCGTGGTGGCTTGCGGGAATTTCATCAATCCGGCGCGCCGTTGCCACGTACGTGTGCCCATATGATGTGTATTGCGGTTCGCACATAATGCGTTTTCGGGGTGCGCTGCGTTTGGGGTGGGTTAACCCGCGCCAATGGGCGGTGACGTGTGAAAATGATCGTCCGCCGCCCGGTTCGCGCGAAGCAGGCGCCCGCGTGCAATAACCTCCACAGCAACCACCTACTCAACGCATCGCATTCATGTCCTTTCTTGGTATCGATCTCGGCACAGGCTCGCTGAAACTCGCGATCATCGACGACGAAGGCCGCGAGCAATGCGCGACCAGCGTCGCGTATGCAATCGATACGCCGCGCCCCGGCTGGGCGGAAATCGATCCGCAGGTCTGGTGGCGCGCACTGTGCGAAGCGGCGTCGCGATTCCCCGATGCGCAACGCGGTGCTGTGCGCGCGGTCGGTTTTTCCGGTCAGATGCATGGCGTCGTGCTGAGCGACGCGCAAGGCAAGGCCGTACGTCCTGCGATGCTTTGGCCCGACACGCGCGCATTGCCCCTGCTCGATGCATGGCCCGCGCCGCAACCCAACCCCGTCGCGCCTGGCATGGCCGGCCCGCTGCTGCGATGGGTCGCGCAGCACGAGCCGCAATCGATGCACGCAGCGCGCTGGGCTTTGCAACCGAAAGACTGGCTGCGCTTCAGGTTGGGCGGCACGATCGAAACCGATCCCTCTGATGCCTGCGCGACCGCGCTTGCCGATCCATCCGGTGCGTGGGACAACGCGTTGCTCGAGCGGCTCGGGCTGCCGCGCGACTGGTTCGCGCCGCTCGCTGCGTCGTATGCCGCGTGCGGCACGCTGTCCGCCGAAGCGGCAAATGCGCTTGGCTTGCGCGCCGGCATCGTGCTTGCCACGGGTGCCGGCGACACGCCGTGCGCGGCGCTCGGCAGCGGTCTTGCAAACGACGGCGACGCGCTGCTCACCACGGGCACGGGTGGCCAGATTCTCGTGCTCGCCACCGACGAACCCGACGCTGCGCCGGGCCTGCATCGCTATCGGGCTGCGACTGATCACTGGTATCGGATGGCCGCGATGCAAAACGTCGGTGTCGCGCTCGAAGCCGTGCGTGGCTGGCTGTCGTATGAATGGAATGACGCGTATCGCGATGCGTTCGAGTTCGAGGCAGCCCCGGGCCTTACGTTCTTGCCGTATCTGACGGGCGAGCGCACGCCGTGGCTCAATCCGGCCGCGCGCGGCGGATGGCTTGGCCTTGCGCTCGGCACATCGCGCGGCGCGATGATGCGCGCGGCATTCGAAGGCGTCGCGTTTTCGTTGCGCGCGGGGCTCGACGCGATCCGGCAAAGCGGCGCGCGCGTGCCGGCGCTGCGTCTCGCGGGCGGCGGTTCCGTCGATGCGCGCTGGCGCCAGCTGCTCGCCGATGCGTTGCAAGTCGAACTGCATGCTGTCGATTGTCCGAACGCGGCGGCGCGTGGCGCAGCGATGCTCGGTGGCATCGCGGTGGGTCACTGGAACGCAGGCGATCTTGCAGCGCTCGCGCCTGCCGCGACGCGCGTCGCCGGGCCGCGTGACGAGACGGAACTTGCCGCGCGTTATGCGCGCTTTATCGATCTGTATGGCCGCGTCGAACCTTGGTTTGCGTCGCCTTCCGCATGATGTGCGCTCGTCACGCGCCGTCGCATGAGGACAATCGCGCGGCGCGGCGTGCCATTCACGCACCTTGCATTTGCGCGATCATGTTCACAGCGCGGCGCGCGAACATCAGCGACAATCCGGGCCACAACGGTTCACGGCAGTAACGGACAGATTCAAAGATCATCAGCTTTAGGTAACGGATCTACAGAACCACAGGAGCATTCACGATGAAGACGAAAGCAGCAATCGCATGGAAGGCAGGCGCACCGTTGACGATCGAAGAAGTCGATCTCGAAGGTCCGCGCGCGGGTGAAGTGCTGATCGAAGTGAAGGCGACGGGCATTTGCCACACCGACTACTACACGCTGTCGGGCGCGGACCCGGAAGGCATCTTCCCGGCGATCCTCGGCCATGAGGGCGCGGGCGTCGTCGTCGATACCGGTCCGGGCGTCGGCACGCTGAAGAAGGGCGATCACGTGATTCCGCTCTACACGCCCGAGTGCCGCCAATGCAAGTTCTGTCTGTCGCGCAAGACTAACCTGTGTCAGGCGATCCGCTCGACGCAAGGCAAGGGTTTGATGCCCGACGCGACGTCGCGCTTCTCGCTCGACGGCAAGCCTTTGTTCCACTACATGGGCACGTCCACGTTCTCGAACTACATCGTGGTGCCGGAGATCGCGGTGGCGAAGATCCGCGAAGACGCACCGTTCGACAAGGTCTGCTACATCGGCTGCGGTGTGACGACGGGTGTCGGCGCTGTCGTCTATTCGGCCAAGGTCGAGGCGGGCGCGAATGTCGTCGTGTTCGGTCTGGGCGGCATCGGTTTGAATGTGATCCAGGGCGCCAAAATGGTAGGTGCGGACAAGATCATCGGTGTCGATATCAATCCGGGCCGCGTCGAACTCGCAAAGAAGTTCGGCATGACGCACTTCATCAACCCGAAGGAAGTCGAGAACGTCGTCGATCACATCGTGCAACTGACGGATGGCGGCGCGGACTATTCGTTCGAATGCGTCGGTAATACGACGCTGATGCGCCAGGCGCTCGAATGTACGCACAAGGGCTGGGGCCAGTCGTTCATCATCGGCGTGGCGGCGGCGGGCGAGGAAATCAGCACGCGACCGTTCCAGCTGGTCACGGGCCGTCAGTGGAAGGGCTCGGCGTTCGGCGGCGCGCGCGGTCGCACCGATGTGCCGAAGATCGTCGACTGGTACATGGAAGGCAAGATCAACATCGACGACCTGATCACGCATCACCTGAAGCTCGACCAGATCAACGAAGGCTTCGATCTGATGAAGAAGGGCGAGTCGATCCGCTCGGTCGTCATCTACTAAAGGAGTGGCGCGATGCTCGAACTGATCGAATCGCACGCGTCGTTCGGCGGCACGCAGCGTATCTATAAGCATGAGTCGAAGGCGATCGGGTTGCCGATGCGCTTTTCGGTCTTCATGCCTGAAGCGGCGTCGCAGAAGAAGGTGCCGGCGCTGTTCTATCTAGCCGGGTTGACGAGTACAGAAGAGACGTTTCCGATCAAGGCGGGCGCACAGCGGTTCGCCGCGCAACACGGCATCGCGCTGATCTCGCCGGATACCAGTCCGCGCGGCGCAGGCTTGCCGGGCGAGACGGACGCGTGGGACTTCGGCGTCGGCGCGGGCTTCTATGTCGACGCGACGCAGGCGCCCTGGTCGAAGCACTACCGGATGTATTCGTACGTGCGGGACGAACTGCGCGAGACGGTCATCAACGAGTTGCCTGTCGATGGCGCGCGGCTCGGCATCTTCGGCCACTCGATGGGCGGCCACGGCGCGCTGATGCTCGCGCTGCGCAATCCGGACATCTATCGGTCGGTGTCGGCGTTCGCGCCGATTGCCGCGCCGACGCGTTGTCCATGGGGCGAGAAGGCGTTCAGCGGCTATCTGGGCGCGGATCGCGAAGCGTGGAAGCAATACGACGCGAGCGAACTCGTGGGCAAGGCGACGCGCAAGTTTGCGGAAGGGATATTGGTCGATCAGGGTATGGCCGACCAGTTTCTGAGCCAGCAACTGAACCCTGACGTATTCGAAGCCGCATGCAAGGGCGCCGGACAGCCGCTCACGCTGCGCCGGCATGAAGGCTACGACCACGGCTATTTCTTCATCTCGACGTTCATCGAGGATCATCTCGCGCATCACGCGAAGGTGTTGCTCGGCTGATCTTTTGGTGTCGTTGGCGCCATAGCAAAACGGGGTGGCCTCGCGAGCCACCCCGTTTTTTTATCGGCATCACCAGCGCGTGTTTCGTGCCAGCAAAGCTGCGTTTGCATTACCGGCGCATGTGCTGCGCCAGCAAACTTGCGCCATAGACGAGCGCCGCGAGCAACGTGATCCAGAAACTCGTCGGCCAGTCGGTATAGAAAGCGAGCGTCACGCCGATCCACGCCTGCGCGAGCGCGAGCAGCGCGGCGAGTACGAGTCCGACGGTAAGACGCGTCGACAGGTTTTGCGCCGCGGCCGCCGGTCCGACCATCAGCGTGAACACGAGCAGCACGCCGACGATCTGCGTACACGCGGCGACTGCGAGCGCCGCGATCGCGAGAAACAGCACCGACACGAGACGCAGCGACACGCCTTTCGCTTCAGCCAGTTCCGGCTGCAACGAGGCGAACAGCAAAGGCCGCATGATCGCAGCCAGCGCAACCAGACTGACGACGCCGAGCGCGGCCAGTACCACCAGCGTCGACGAACTGACGCCGAGCACGTTGCCGAACAGCAGCGCCGTGACTTGCGTCGCGTATGCGGTGAAGAAGTGCAGAAACAGCAAGCCGAAGCCAAGCGCCAGCGACAGCACCACGCCGATCGCGACATCTCGCCCCGCGAGCTTTTCACCCAGCGCGCCCATGCCGACGCCTGCCGCGAGCGTGAAGCCGATCATCCCCCAGATCGGCGAAACGCCGATCAGCACAGCGCCCGTCGCGCCCGTGAAGCCGACGTGCGACAGCGCGTGCCCCGCAAAGGTCTGCCCGCGCATCACGAGGAAGTAGCCGACGATGCCCGACAGCACCGCGACGATCCCCGACGCCGCGAACGCGTTCACCATGAAATCGTATTCAAACATCGTGCGTGTGTCCGTCGCTTGAGGCGTGATGATGGGCATGCTTTTGCCCATGTGCGTGACCGTGCGAATGTCCGTGGCCATGCGGCTCGCCATGCTGGTGGTCGTCGTCTTCGTGCTCGTGATCGTGCTTCTCGACGTCGAAGTCGCCCGACATCACGAAGATGCGGCCATTCACGCGCATCACGTCGATGGTCGAGCCGTACAGGCGCGAGAGCACCGGCTTCGTAATCACTTCATCGACAGTGCCGAGCGCGGCGACGCCATTGCCGAGATACAGCACGCGGTCGAGCGCATGCAGCAGCGGATTGAGTTCGTGCGCGGAAAACAGCACCGCGATGCCGAGTTCCTGCTGCACGCGCTTCACCAGTTCGACGACGGTCTTCTGATGATGCGGATCGAGACTGATGAGCGGCTCGTCGAGCAGCAGCAGACGCGGATTGCCAAGCAGGCATTGCGCGAGCAGCAGCCGCTGCCGCTCGCCACCCGACAGCTCCGACAACGGACGCGCAGCCAGCGCCGTGCCGCCGACCAGCTCCAGCACACGCTCGACATCGGCGCGCGCCTTCGCATCCGCATGCGGCAAGCCCCAGCGATGACCGTCGGCGGCCATCGCGACGAAATCGCGGCCACGCACACGACGGCCGGCAAGCGCGCTACGCGTCTGCGGCATGTAGCCGATCGACGGGTTGCCGCGCACGACGGGCTCGCCGAGCACGCGCACGGTGCCGCTCGCCGCCGGGACGAGGCCGAGCACGGAGCGCATCAGCGTCGTCTTGCCCGCGCCGTTCGGCCCGAGCACGCCGATGAATTCGCCCTGGCGGATCGTGAAGCTGGTGTCGCGCAGGATCGTGCGGTCGCCGAGTTCGAGCGTCACGCGATCCAGTTCGAGCACGGGCGCGTTGCCCGACGACATGTTCATTGGGTCGTTCCCTTGTTCGCGCTGCCTGCGGCGAGCGCGTTGCCGAGCGCATCGAGTTGCGCCAGCATCCATTGCTGGTAGTTCTTGCCGGCCGGTTGCGTCTCCGTCACGCTCACCGTCGGCACATGCGATTGCTGCGCGAGTTTCAGCATGCGTTTGGTCAGCGCCTCGGTTGCCTGGCTGTTATAGATCAGCGCGCGCACGCGTCGCTCGCGAAGATCGCGTTCGAACGCGGCGATATCCGACGCGCTCGCTTCCGTGTCGTTCATCGCGGCCAGCTGGAAGCGCTGGTTGCGCATGTCCAGGCCGATCGCATCCGACATGTAGCCGAACACCGGCTCCGTCGCCGTCACGCTCACGTGCGCATACTGGCTGCGCAGCGCGGCGACCTTGTCGGCGATCGGCTTGAGCGAGTCGAGAAACTTCGCGAGGTTCGCATCATACGCCGCCTTGTGCGCCGGATCAGCCGACGCGAGCGCCGCGCTCACCGCGCGCGCGACAGCGGGCATCGTCGACGGGTCGTACCACAGATGCGGATTGTCGCCGCTTTTCTTGCCGATGAGTTCTGCCGCGACGATCGTCTTGCGCTTGTCGTTTTTCGATACGTTCAGCAGCTTCGCCATCCACGGATCGTAGTCGGCGCCGTTGTAGACGACAAGGCTTGCGTGCTGCAACGCGCGCGCCGTCTTCGGGCTGGCTTCGAAGAGATGCGGGTCCTGGTCCGGATTGCTGAGAATGCTCGTCACGTCGACGCGGTCGCCGCCCAGTTGCTGCACGACATCGCCGTAGAAATTCTCCGCGGCGACCACGGGAATCTTCGTGTCCTGCGCGTGCGCGGCCTGGCCGAATGCAAAGACGAAAACCGTCGAAGCGACGGCGCGCATCAGAAACTTCCACATCGAATTGTTCTTCTTCATCGGGGTGACCTGTTGCCTGAGAGGCGTCTGGGTTGAATGGAGCGGTTTGTATTGATCAGGGATGGCCGTGCTTGCAGGCGGCGCACAGCCCGCTCAGTTCGACGACCTGGTGATGCACTTCGAATCCATGCGCGGGCGCGCTGCCCGAGAGTTGCGCGGCCAGTCCGTCGCCGGGGATCTCGACCGTTTCGCCGCACGAATCGCACATCAGGAACTGGCTCTGATGCGGCTCGCCCATCTGGCAGCACGCGAAAAACGCATTCTTCGATTCGATCCGATGCACGAAGCCATGCTCGACGAGGAAATCGAGCGCGCGATAGACGGTAGTGGGTGGCACGCGGCCGCGCTGCGGTTCCAGTGCGGCCAGCAGGTCGTACGCGCCGATGGGACGCTCGCTCTGCGCAATAAGCGCGTAGACCTGGCGACGCAGCGTCGTCAGCGCGAGACCGCGCTCGGCGGCGAGCACATCGGCGCGCGCGAGCTTGTGCGTGAGCCGTGCAGCTTGCTGTGCAGGATCAGCAACAGGATGAACATGAGCATCGGATGAGCGGGCCATGGCGCGAACTCCGGACAGCGTCAGATTGAACGAAGGCGCAATGATATAACGTATCTCGAAAAAATGTCATTGCCCGTTGCAAAGTCATCGCCGATTCTTAGGAGGGAACAACCGTAGGTGCCCATTCCGGTGCTGCCGCGCTGCACCATCGAAAGTGCGCTGCGCGCCTTGACATGACCGGACACGTATCCGATCATTCGATCACAACGAGAGCAATTGCTCGATTGCCGAGCGTTAGCTCAGGTTGAATCGAAGAATCAAACGAACCGGAGACAGGTTGTGACAGCCCGACTGCAAGGCAAGGTGGCGATTCTCACGGGCGCCGCGAGCGGTATCGGCGAAGCGGTGGCGCGCCGGTATCTCGACGAGGGCGCGCGCTGCGTGCTGGTGGACGTGAAGCCGGCCAACGAATTCGCGCACGCACTGCGCGAAACGGACGGCGACCGCGTGCTGACGCTCAGCGCGGACGTCACCAAGCGCGACGACATCGCACGCATCGTCGAGCAGACGGTGCAGCGCTTCGGTCAGATCGACATTCTCTTCAACAACGCGGCGCTGTTCGACATGCGTCCGATCCTCGACGAATCCTGGGACATCTTCGACAAGCTCTTCGCGGTCAACGTGAAGGGCATGTTCTTTCTGATGCAGTCCGTCGCACAGCGCATGGTCGATCAGGGCCACGGCGGCAAGATCATCAACATGTCGTCGCAGGCGGGCCGCCGCGGCGAGGCGCTTGTGTCGCATTACTGCGCGACCAAGGCAGCCGTGCTGAGCTACACGCAGTCGGCCGCGCTGGCGCTCGCGCCGCACAAGATCAACGTGAACGGCATCGCACCGGGCGTCGTCGATACGCCGATGTGGGAACAGGTCGATGCGCTTTTCGCGCGTTACGAGAACCGGCCGCTGGGCGAGAAGAAGCGTCTCGTCGGTGAAGCGGTGCCGCTGGGCAGGATGGGGCTGCCCGCGGATCTGACGGGGGCGGCGCTGTTCCTCGCGTCTTCGGATGCGGATTACATCACCGCGCAAACCCTGAACGTCGACGGCGGCAACTGGATGAGCTGACCGTCATTCATTCACCGGCATCCGCAATACGGCGCCACACAACCGCAAGCGCCGCTCACGTACCGATCAAGTACCAAAACGCAAAGTACGAATAAAGGAGACAAACGATGAAGCCCACCTGCAAACCCGCGCTCAACGTATTCGGCGCAGCGGCACTCGCGTGCGCCGCATTCAGCGCGAACGCGGCGACCGTCACGATCGCAACGTTGAACAACCCGGACATGATCGAGTTGAAGAAGCTGTCGCCGGCATTCGAGAAAGCGAATCCCGACATCAAGCTCAACTGGGTGATTCTCGAAGAAAACGTGCTGCGTCAGCGCGCCACGACGGACATCACGACAGGCAGCGGCCAGTTCGACGTGATGACGATCGGCGCCTATGAAACGCCGCAGTGGGGCAAGCGCGGCTGGCTTACGCCGCTCACGAACCTGCCCGCTGATTACGACCTGAACGACGTCGTGAAAACGGCGCGCGACGGCCTGTCGTACAACGGATCGCTGTACGCGCTGCCGTTCTACGTCGAAAGCTCGATGACGTATTACCGCAAGGATCTGTTCGCGGCGAAGGGCCTGAAGATGCCCGATCAGCCGACCTACGACCAGATCGCCCAGTTCGCCGAGAAGCTGACGGACAAGGCCAACGGCGTCTACGGCATCTGTCTGCGCGGCAAGGCGGGCTGGGGCGAGAACATGGCCTACGCGACGACGGTCGTGAACACGTTCGGCGGCCGCTGGTTCGACGAAAAGTGGAACGCGCAACTGACGACGCCCGAATGGAAGAAGGCGATCTCGTTCTACGTCGATCTACTGAAGAAATATGGCCCGCCGGGAGCCAGCTCGAACGGCTTCAACGAGAACCTCACGCTTATGTCGTCGGGCAAGTGCGGGATGTGGATCGACGCGACGGTTGCCGCGGGCATGCTCTACAACAAGCAGCAATCGCAGATCGCCGACAAGGTCGGCTTTGCCGCCGCACCGACGGCCGTCACGCCGAAGGGCTCGCACTGGCTGTGGGCGTGGGCGCTCGCGATTCCGAAGTCGTCGAAGCAGACGGACGCGGCGAAGAAGTTCATTACGTGGGCGACGTCGAAGCAGTACATCGAGCTCGCCGCGAAGGATGAAGGCTGGGCCTCGGTGCCGCCCGGCACGCGTCAGTCGACGTACGCACGCCCCGAGTACAAGCAGGCCGCGCCGTTCAGCGACTTCGTGCTGAAGGCGATCGAAACTGCCGACCCCGATCATCCGACGTTGAAGCCGGTGCCGTACACGGGCGTGCAGTTCGTTGGCATCCCCGAGTTCCAGTCGTTCGGCACGGTGGTCGGTCAGAGCATTTCGGGCGCGGTGGCAGGCCAGATGACGGTCGATCAGGCGCTGGCAGCCGGCAACGCGACGGCGGATCGCGCCGTCAAGCAGGCCGGCTATCAGAAGTAAGCGTCAAAGCCTAATGGAACGCCATCTGCTCGATCTCCGCGCAGACGGCGTGTCCAGGAGCTGAATCGCAGCCTCTAAGTCAGTAAGCCGGATCAGATGGAAAGCGCCGGCTGACAGCGCATCGTCAGCCGGACCCTGGCAGCACAGCGTGCCGCACGCCCCGCGGACCGCGCACTACCGAAGAGGTGGTCCATCATGCGTCAACACTTGCGTCTACCCCTCATGCATGCCCATCCCCAAACCGAACACGAGCGCGAAGAGCGCAAAGCCGCGCACGCGCGCTGGCTAGCCATGCCGTCCGTAGGCGTCCTCGTCTTATGGATGGCCATACCGCTAGCGATGACGATCTGGTTTTCGTTCTCGCGCTACAACCTGCTGAATCCGGACGTAAAGGGATTCGCGGGTCTCGAAAACTACAAGTTTCTTGCCAGTGACCCGTCCTTCGGCCCGTCGATCCTGCACACGATGCAGTTGATCATCTCGGTGCTGGTGATCACGGTGGTCGGCGGCGTGCTGCTCTCGGTGCTGTTCGACCGCAAGTTCTACGGGCAGGGTGTCGCGCGGCTGCTCGCCATCGCGCCGTTCTTCGTGATGCCTACCGTCTCCGCGCTGATCTGGAAGAACATGATCCTGCACCCGGTGTACGGGCTCATCGCGCAAGGCATGCGTGCGCTCGGTATGACACCGATCGACTGGTTCGCCGACTATCCGTTGATCGCCGTGATCATCATCGTCGCGTGGCAGTGGTTGCCGTTCGCGTTCCTCATTCTGTTCACGGCGATCCAGTCGCTCGATCAGGAGCAGAAGGAAGCGGCGAAGATCGACGGTGCCGGTCCGTTCGCGATGTTCTTCTTCATCACGCTGCCGCACCTGAAGCGCGCGATCGCGGTCGTGGTGATGATGGAAACCATTTTCCTGCTGTCGATCTTCGCTGAAATCTACACGACGACGGGCGGCGGTCCGGGCAACGCGACGACCAACCTGTCGTACCTGATCTACGCGCTCGGCCTGCAACAGTTCGACGTCGGTCTGGCATCCGCAGGCGGGATTCTCGCTGTGGTGCTCGCGAATATCGTGTCGTTCTTCCTCGTGCGCATGCTCGCGAAGAACCTGAAAGGGGAGTACGAAAAATGAGCCAGGTCGCCGCTACACCTGTTACGACGAATCTTTCGAAAACGAACTCGCCGTTGGCCATCGTCCGGCGCAGCATTCCGGGCATCCTTGCGTGGCTGATTGCGCTGCTGCTGTTCTTCCCGATCTTCTGGATGACCATCACGGCATTCAAGACGGAGCAGCAGGCTTACGCGTCGTCGCTGTTCTTCATGCCGACGCTCGAAAGCTTCCGCGAAGTGTTCGCGCGCAGCAATTACTTCGGCTTCGCGTGGAACTCGATCCTGATCTCGGTTGGCGTCACGCTGCTGTGCCTGATTCTGGCCGTGCCGTGCGCCTATGCGATGGCGTTCTTCCCGACGCGCCGCACACAGAAAGTGCTGCTGTGGATGCTGTCGACGAAGATGATGCCGTCCGTCGGCGTGCTGGTGCCGATCTATCTGCTGTGGAAGAACAGCGGCTTGCTCGACACCGTGAGCGGCCTCGTGATCGTCTACACGCTGATCAACCTGCCCATCGCGGTATGGATGTCGTTCACGTACTTCGCGGAAATTCCGCGCGACATTCTCGAAGCGGGGCGCATCGACGGCGCGGCGACGTGGCAGGAGATCGTCTATCTGCTGATGCCGATGTCGCTGCCGGGGCTTGCGTCGACGGCGCTGCTGCTCGTGATCCTGTCGTGGAACGAGGCGTTCTGGAGCATCAACCTGTCCAGTTCGAACGCCGCGCCGCTGACAGTGTTCATCGCGTCGTATTCGAGTCCTGAAGGCTTGTTCTGGGCAAAGCTGTCGGCGGCGTCGCTGCTGGCCGTCGCGCCGATCCTGATCGTCGGCTGGGTTTCGCAGAAGCAGCTGGTGCGTGGCCTTACCTTCGGGGCGGTCAAGTGACGGAGATCAGAACAGAGGCGAAGCTTGCGCTCATCTGCGATTGCGACGGCGTGCTGATCGACAGCGAAGCCGTCGCCGCCGCGGTGCTCGTCGAGGAGCTGGAAGCGCGCTGGCCCGGCACGGACGTCGCGCCCGTCGTGATGCCGTTGCTTGGGCTGCGCACGGAACGCGTGCTGGCAGGCACGGCTTCGGCGCTCGGCAGGACGCTCGACGAGGTTGATGTCGAAGCGATTCGCAGCGCAGTCGAACGCGCTGCCGTCAAGGCGCCGATGGTCGACGGCATCGAGGCCGCGCTCGCGAGCATTCCGTTGACCAAGGCCTGCGCGAGCAACAGCTTTCGCGCGTATGTCGAAGCGGCGCTGGCGCGCACGGGCCTCGTGAAGCATTTCGGCGACCGGCTTTTCTGCGCGGATTCCGTCGCGCATCCGAAGCCGGCGCCCGACGTCTATCTCGCCGCCGCGAGCGGGCTGGGCGTGAACCCGGAAGCGTGCCTCGTGATCGAGGACAGCGTGGCGGGTGTGACGGCTGCGACGGCCGCGGGCATGACGGTGTATGGTTTTATCGGCGGCGGCCATGCGAGCGAGGATCAGGTCGGCGCGCTGCGCCGCGTGGGCGCGCAACACGTATTCGACGACATGACGCAACTGCCGGAACTGGTCGCGCGATGGCTGCAGCGCGTGACCGTCGCGTGAGAAAGCACGCGGGTTTCGGGACAAGACGATTGAAAGCAGCAGTGAATTTCGGAGACACATCATGGCAAGCGTAACTCTGCGCAACATCAGAAAGGCTTACGACGACAACGAGGTGATGCGCAACATCAACCTCGACATCCAGGACGGCGAGTTCGTCGTGTTCGTCGGCCCAAGCGGCTGCGGCAAGTCCACGCTGATGCGGATGATTGCCGGCCTCGAAGACATCTCGGGCGGTGACCTGAATATCGACGGCACGCGCATGAACGACGTGCCGCCCGCCAAGCGCGGCATCGCGATGGTGTTCCAGTCGTACGCGCTGTATCCGCACATGACGCTGTACGACAACATGGCATTCGGCCTGAAGCTCGCGGGCACGAAGAAGCCTGAGATCGACGCCGCCGTGCGCAACGCCGCGAAGATCCTGCACATCGACCATCTGCTCGAACGCAAGCCGAAGCAGCTGTCGGGCGGCCAGCGTCAGCGCGTGGCGATCGGCCGCGCGATCACGCGCAAGCCGAAGGTGTTCCTGTTCGACGAACCGCTGTCGAACCTCGACGCCGCGCTGCGCGTGAAGATGCGCCTCGAATTCGCGCGCCTGCATGACGAGTTGAAGACGACGATGATCTACGTGACGCACGATCAGGTCGAAGCGATGACGCTCGCCGACAAGATCGTCGTGTTGTCGGCGGGGAATCTGGAGCAGGTCGGCAGCCCGAACATGCTGTATCACGCGCCGGCGAACCGGTTTGTGGCGGGCTTTATCGGCTCGCCGAAGATGAACTTCCTCGAAGGCGTCGTGCAGTCGGTGTCGGCGAGCGGCGTGCTCGTCAAGTACGAAACGGGCGAGACGCAACTCGTGCTGGTCGAACCGGGCCGCGCGAAAGAAGGCGACAAGGTGACGGTCGGCATTCGCCCCGAGCACCTACATCTCGACCTGCCCGACAATGGCGTGTCGGCCAGCGTCATGGCGATCGAATCGCTCGGCGACGCCGCGTATCTGTACGCCGAAAGCAGCGTTGCGCCGGATGGCCTGATCGCGCGCATTCCGCCGCTCGAGCGGCATGAGAAGGGCGGCACGATCCGGGTCGGCGCAACGCCCGATCACTGCCATCTGTTCGACAGCGATGGGCAGGCGTTCCATCGCAAGATCGTCGAAGTACTCGCGGCCTGATCCGGCACGCAAAGAGGGCGCCGTTGCATGCTTTGCAACGGCGCCTTTCCTATTTGCAGACTCGGACTTCTCCGATTTATCTGCTACTTATCTCATATCAAAATTGTGCATCGTCTGACAGCGCGCATCTGAGCGGTTCTTCAGGTGGGTTCTGTCCGTTCTCCGTCCATTGCCCCGAACACGTCATCCGCGCGAATGCTCTCAAGATCGCGCGACCGTGCGTGTGCGGCCGACTCAAGACGCCATGCACAACGCTTCCGCTCTCACACCTCAAGAAACCGCCTCGACACCGGCTGTCGACCACGCGCTCGCGCTGCATAGCGCCGGACAGTTCGATCGCGCCGAACTGGCGTATCGCGCGATCCTCGACGCACAGCCCCACGATGCGAACACGTCCTACATGCTTGGCGTGCTGTACTTGCAGCGCACGGATGTCGAGCGCGCAATCGAATGTTTCGATACGTCGCTCGCGCTGCGGCCTGACGACGCAGACTGTCTGAACGATCGCGGCATCGCGGCGCTTTCACGCGGCGACAACGAAGGCGCGGCCGATTTCTTTCGAAGAGCAGTCGAATGCGCGCCGCAAGATGCGCTCGCGCACTGCAATCTGGGCAAGGCGCTGCGGCGTCTGTCCAAGCCCGAAGAAGCGCTGAACCACTTTCAGCGCGCGCTTGCTCTCGATCACGACCTGTTCGAAGCGGCGCTCGGCAGCGCGGACATACTCGAAGTTCTTTCCCGTCCGCATGATGCCGTGGTTGCCTACGAATACGCCGCACGTTACGCACCCGACGATCTGCGCGTACTGCTGGGCCTCGGCTTGACGCTGAACGCCGTGCGCCGCCATGCGGAGGCTGCGGATTCTTTCGAACGCGCCTTGCAAAAGGAACCGGAAAACGTGCATGCGCTGTTCGGGATCGCGTTTGCAACGGATGGCCAGTTGAAGTTCGAGGACGCGCTCGTCAGATATCAGCGCGCGCTGGAAGCCATGCCCGATTCGCCGACGCTGCACAACAACGTCGCGTTCACGCTGACGTGCATGTCGCGTTATGACGAAGCGGATCATCACTTACGGCGCGCAATCGATCTCACGCCGGATCTTTCGAATGCGTACAAGCTGCTCGGCATGTCGGAGTTGCGGCGCGGAAATTTCCGCAAGGGCTGGGAGTACTACGAGCATCGCAAGACGACGCCGAGCGGATTACGCGATTATCCAAAGTGCGAGATGCCGGAATGGCGGGGCGAGCCGGTCGAAGGCAAGCGCTTTCTGCTGACGCGTGAACAGGGTGCAGGCGATCAGTTGCAGTTCATTCGCTATGCGAGCGTGCTGCACGACATGGGCGCAACCGTCGACGTGTGGACCAGCGAGGAACTGGCACCGCTCTTTGCCCGCGTGCGCGGCGTGAACGAGGTGTTGACGGCGTTGCCCCATGGCGCCGCTTACGACTACTACTGCCCGACGATGAGCGTGCCCGCGTGGCTACACGACGACGCGATTCCGAACGCGGTGCCGTATCTGTCCGTGGATGACACGCAGGTTGCCGCATGGCGCGCTCGGCTCGAACAGGCCGCAGGGTCGCGCAAGAAAATCGGCCTGGTGTGGGCGGGCAATCCGGGTCATTACCTCGATGTCTACCGTTCGGCGCGGCTAGCGGCGCTGGAACCGCTTACGTCGGTCGGCGGCCTTGCATGGTTTGCATTGCAGAAGGGCTCGCCAGAGACGCAACTCGATGGCGTTGCGCATCGCTGGCCGATCTGCGCGCTTGGCCAGTTGCTCGACAGCTTTTACACGACGGCAGCCGTGATCCAGTCACTCGATCTCGTGATTACCGTCGATACATCCGTCGCACATCTGGCTGGCGCGCTCGGAAAGCCGGTGTGGGTGATGCTGCCGAAGCAGGCCGACTGGCGCTGGATGATGTCGGGTGAGACGAATCCGTGGTATCCGACCGCGCGGCTTTTCCGGCAACAGGTGTTGGGCGACTGGTCGCCCGTCGTCGAAACGCTGCGCGGCGCGCTCGAAGCGCTCTAGTCCAAGCGAGCCGCGCGCAGGCGCGTACTAACCAGCGCCGTGATTCAGCGCGGCGCGCGCGCACAACTCGTCGGTGACGAGCCCCGACAGCCAGCCGCCTTTCAACGCGGCAATCACCGCATTGCGCTTGCGTTCGCCGCCCGCGAAGCCGATCACGGGCCGCTTCGGTGGCGAATCGAGCCGCAAGCTCGTCACGCGGCGCCCCGTCGGCGATTCGACGCGCGCGCCGTTCGCATCGATCGGCAGTCCGAGCAGTTCCGCCACGGCGCCCAGCGACACCAGTTCTTCCACTTCATCCGATGTGATGAAGCCGTCTTCATGCAACGGGCAACGCAGCCCGATATTGCCGATCCCGACGAACGCGACATCCGCATCGCCCGACAGCGATTCGACGATCCGGTACAGACGGTGATTGCACCACTGCGCGCGCTCCGCTTCGCTGTCCGCGATCAACGGCGCGGGCAGCAGGAAGTGCTTGCCGCCCGTCTTCTCCGAGATGTGCAGCGCGACATCGTAGCGGTTCGACGAGCCGTCCTGCGCAATCGCGCCGACCATCGACACCAGCCGGTGCTGCGGCCGCTCCAGTTGCCCGACCTGATCGACGACGGCCTTCAGCGTACGGCCACTGCTCACCGCGACGACCATCGGCTTTTCTTCGCCGAGATAGCGTTCCATCACCTGCGCGCCCGCGACGGCGAGCTTGCGGTCAATTTCTTCGGGCTTGTCGTTATCGACGGGGACGACTTCGCACATCGACAGGCCATAGCGCTTCGACAGCTGATCGGCGAGCGACAGACAGTCCGCCAGCCGATGATCGACGCGCACGCGAATCAGGTTCTTCTCGACGGCGAACGCGACGAGCCGTTGCGCGACGGGCCGCGACACCTGCAGTTTTTCCGCGATCTCGTTTTGCGTATTGCCGGCGACGTAGTAGAGCCAGGCGGCGCGCGTTGCGAGATCGAGCTTTTCAGTGGACTTGGGCACGATGTTGTCGGTCTTAATGTCTCTAATGCGCACAACGTCGATGTATCACCAGGAGGCCGGTGTCAGGCGATCTGGTGCGCTGCATGCCGTGGACATCCATCGCTGTCTTCACGGGTGGTTCACGCGTTCAAGCCGCGTGCGCTTCGGGTGCGGGCGCGAACATCGGCTTCACATGACGGTACAGCGCGCGATAACTCGCGAGCCGTTCGCGCAGCATCGCATGGCGCCGCGCGTTCGGCGTGAATTCGATTTCGACGGGCGGCTTGGTCAGCACCTTCGCCGGATCGCCGCCCGCCGCGAGCCAGCCCAGACGCGCCGCACCGAGCGCCGCGCCCGTTTCGCCGCCGCCGTGCTTGCGCGTGGTGGTGTTCAGCGAATCGGCGAGCAGTTGCGCCCAGTAGTTGCTGCGCGCGCCGCCGCCCAGCAGCGACAGCGCGTGTACTTCGGTGCCCGCCGCGCGCAGCGCGTCGAGGCCGTCCGTCAGCGCGAGTGTCACGCCTTCGAGCACGGCGTAGCCGAGCAGTGCGCGGTCGGTCGCGTGCGTCATGCCGAAGAACACGCCTTGCGAATACGGATCGTTGTGCGGCGTGCGTTCGCCCGACAGATACGGCAGGAACAATGGCGCGGTTGCGAGCGCATCGTCGGGTAGCTTTTCGACTTCGGCGAGCAGTGTCGGCTCGTCGGTCGAGGTGAGCTTGCAAACCCAGCGCAGGCAACTCGCCGCCGACAGCACCACGCTCATCTGATGCCAGCGGTCGGGGATCGCATGACAGAACGCATGCACAGCCGATTCGGGATTCGGCCGGAAGCTGTTGCCGATCACGCACAATACGCCCGACGTACCGAGCGACACGAAGCCGTCGCCCGGTTGCGTCGCGCCGATGCCGATTGCGCTCGTCGCGTTATCGCCGCCGCCCGCCGCGACCACGACGGGTTCGCGCAAGCCCAGCTCGCGCGCGAGTTCGGGCCGCAGCATGCCCGACGGCGCGCTGCCTTCAGCGAGACGCGGCATGTGCGAGCGGTTCAGATCGCAGGCTGCGAGCAGCGTATCGGACCAGTCGCGCTGCGCGACATCGAGCCAGAGCGTGCCGGCGGCGTCGGACGGATCGGAGACCTTGTCGCCCGTCAGTTGCAGGCGCAAATAATCCTTCGGCAGCAGCACGCAGGCCGTCTGACGGAAGATCTCCGGCTCGTGACGCGCAACCCACAGCAGCTTCGGCGCGGTGAAGCCGGGCATCGCCAGATTGCCGGCGATCCGATGCAGATCCGGCGCGCGCCTGAGCAACTCTTCGCATTCCTCGACGGCACGCATGTCGTTCCAGAGGATCGCGGGACGCAGCACGCGGTCTTCGTTGTCGAGCAGCACGGCGCCGTGCATCTGTCCCGACAGCCCGATGCCGCGAATCTGCGCGAACTGCTCCGGGTAGCGGTCGCGCAGCGCGAAGAGTGCGGCGCGCGTGCCTTGCCACCAGTCGGACGGGTTCTGCTCCGACCAGCGCTGATGCGGACGCGAAACGGTGAACGGAGAACCTGCCGTGCCGACCACGCGTCCGTCGGACGCGAGCAGCAGAACTTTTACTTCGGACGTGCCGAGGTCGATGCCGAGATACATGGGCGCGAAACCTTCGTCGGTAGGAGATGCGCTACTTTAGCCGCATGCCGCGTGCGATGCCATGCGCAAAAGACCTGACGCATCGCATGTATCGCATTCATCGGATACGGCGCTCAATGGGATCGGCCGCGCGTGGTTGTCGCCATGCGCGGCCGGGATGAATGGCTTAAGCGGCGGCGCTTAGCCGTTGAGCCTCTCGTACCAGTCAACGACACGCACGTGGGCCGAACGTACCACCTTCTCGAGCGAAGCCGTGCCCGCCATGCTGCCCCACAGCAGCTTGTCCGCGCAGAACGCCTGCACGGGATCGGCCGCGCCGAAGAAGCCGCGCGCGACGCTCTCGTCCATCACGCCATCCTGATACGTGTACGGCAGCTTGCCTTGCTGCCACTTGTCGAGAAAGCAGAAGAACAGCGCGGGCAGCATTGCCGTTGCGTTCGGCTCGACGTTGCGCTCGAAGCACTCGGACAGCGTCGGCGCGATGAAGCCTGGAATCTTCGAGAAACCATCGGCGGCAACGCGCTGATTCGTGTCCTGGATATAAGGATTGCCGAAGCGTTCGAGCACGACGTCGCGATACTTCGCGAGATCGAGCGGACTTGGCGTGAGGCATGGAATCACGTCTTGCGTCACGTAGTCGTAAGCGAACTGGCGAATCTCGGCGTCGAGCGTGCCTTCGTGGATATACGAAAGGCCGGCGAGCGTGCCCGCCCAAGCGATACAGCTATGCGTCGCGTTGAGAATGCGGATCTTCGCTTCTTCGTAAGGCAGCACCGATTCGACCAACTCGGCGCCGACCTGCTCCCACGCTGGCCGTCCAGCGATGAAGTGATCCTCGATCACCCATTGGATGAACGATTCACCCATCACGGGGCATGCATCGTCGAAACCTGTTGCGGCCTTCACGCGCTCGCGCACGTCGGGTGTGGGACGCGGCGTGATGCGATCGACCATCGAATTCGGGCACGCGGTGTTCGCATCGAACCACTTGCGCAATTCGCTCGCGCCGCGCCGCTCCAGGAACTGCGTCATGCCCGCGCGGAAGCGGTCGCCATTGCTGCGCAGGTTGTCGCAGGTCTGCAGCGTGACGGCGCCCGCGTTGCGCTGCATGCGCGCTTCGAGAATCGCCGCGAGCGCGCCATAGATGGTGGTGCGCGCGCCGTTCAGGTCGGCGGCGAGGTCGGGGTTGGCCGTGTCGAGCTTGTCGTGCTCGTCCAGGTAATAGCCGCCTTCCGTCACGGTGAACGCGATGATCTTGCATTCGGGATCGGCGCCCGCTTCGACGAGCGCATCGAGATTCTGCGACCACGGCACCACACGTTCGATCGAGCGAATCGTCTCGTACGCGCGCTCGCCTTGCGGCGTGACGGTTTCGAGCGTGTAGACGCCGTTCTGCGCGGCGAGCGCTTCGGCGACGGCGTTCATGTCGCTGCGGATATTGCCGACGGTCAGCGACCAATGCGGATCGCCGGGCTTGTGCGCTTCATTGAGCCGGTGCAGATACCAGGCTTGATGCGCGCGATGGAACGAGCCCGCGCCGATATGCAGGATCACCTGCTTGCTTGCGCCGCTGCTTTGGCCGCTGTTCATATGTGTCTCCTAAATGCGCACGGTCTTTCGCGTGCGTTCCTTGGGATAAGTCTAGAAGGTGTCCCGGCGTTGTGAGCCGATGTCAGAAGAATATGAGAGCATTTGCTCTGCATTTGAACTAATGATCGTATTCGGCCGATTGAAAGTCAAGGCACAGCAGACGGCTTTTCGTGGCGCAGCGCGGTGGGACGGGCTTCTCCAGTACACCCGACACACGCGGAATGCTGCCGCACAAGCCATCGCATGGCTGTTGCATTGCATCAAATTTGACAGCGCAGAGGCCAGGACTAACCCGAATGCAAAAAAGTATCGGTCGGCGGTCTCATTTCTAGTGGCCGCCGTTGCGCCATGGGTCTAACTTTCGGTACACACGACAAGAGCAATAAAGCATGTTCATGCCGCGAGCCTCCAGCTTGCGCTGTTGGACGAAGAAACAGGAGGAAGACAGATGAAGGGCATCGTCACGACGGTTACCTGGTTGCACGCGCATCGACATGCGGATCTGCATGTGCGTCGCGCGGAATGCGCGCAATATGCGCGGCCCTCCGTCTGAACCGCGGCCACAGGAGACTGACGTGCAACCCGATCTCGAACTGGTCAGCGTGCGCCGCGATGAGTCGTTCAAAGCGTGGTATCACGGCTTTCCTTACCGCACGGTACGCTGGCATTTCCACCCTGAATTCGAAATCCATCTGATCGTCGCGACGACGGGCAAGATGTTCGTTGGCGATTACATCGGCGGCTTCGCGCCGGGCAATCTCGTGCTGATAGGGCCGAACCTGCCGCACAACTGGGTCAGCGAAGTGCCCGAAGGCGTGACGATTGCGCAGCGCAATCTGGTCGTGCAGTTCGGCCAGGACTTCGTCGCGCACTGCACGGAGAGCTTTCCCGAGTGGCGTACGCTCGAAGCGCTGCTCGCCGATTCGCGGCGCGGCGTGTCGTTCGGCCCGCAGACCAGCGCATCGATCCAGCCGCTCTTCATGGAACTGCTCGAAGCGCGCGGCCTGCGGCGCATCGTGCTGTTCCTGTCGATGATGGAAATCCTGCTGAACGCAAGCGATCGCGAACTGCTCGCGAGCCCCGCGTATCAGATCGATCCGACCAGCTACGCGTCGACGCGCATCAATCATGTGCTGTCGTATATCGGCAAGAACCTCGCGTCGGAGTTGCGCGAATCGGATCTCGCGCAACTCGCGGGCCAGAGCGTGAGCGCGTTCTCGCGCTACTTCCGCCGTCATACGGGCTTGACGTTCGTGCAGTACGTCAACCGCATGCGCATCAATCTCGCGTGCCAGTTGTTGATGGACGACGAGTTGAGCGTCACCGACATCTGCTACAAGGTCGGCTTCAATAATCTGTCGAACTTCAACCGGCAGTTTCTCACCGCGAAAGGCATCCCTCCGTCGAAGTTCCGCCGCTTCCAGCAACTGAACGACGCGAGCCGCGTCGCTTCGGAAGCGGCGGCGGCGCTCGGCAAGGGCATCGCCAACGCGCCTTCGATCGTGCCGGCCGCGCAGACGCCCAGTCATACGCACGGCCAGCCGCGCGCCGCGCCCGCGGCGTATCCGCCTCACGGCTCGCCGCTCGCGACGACCTAGGGCACTTCTCTAGCGTTTCTGTAGCTCACCGCTGCATCGTCGAATCACGCGCTGAAACCGCGTGAGGGACGCACTCATCCTCAAAAACGGAGACAAGCCATGACGCACAACACTTCGCTTCAGTCGCGCACGTTGCGCCTGCACGCCACGCTCACTTTTGCCGCCGTGATGCTCGGCGCGCCGCTCGTTGCGCACGCCGCCGAACCCGCGCCGCTGAAGATCGGCATGACGTTCCAGGAACTGAACAACCCGTACTTCGTGACGATGCAAAAGGCCTTGAACGACGCGGCCGCATCGATCGGCGCGACGGTCGTCGTCACCGACGCGCATCACGACGTGAGCAAGCAGGTGAGCGACGTCGAAGACATGCTGCAGAAGAAGATCGACATTCTTCTTGTGAACCCGACGGATTCGACGGGCATTCAATCTGCCGTCGCGTCGGCGAAGAAGGCGGGCGCCGTGGTCGTTGCCGTGGATGCGAACGCGAACGGTCCCGTCGATTCGTTCGTCGGCTCGAAGAATTTCGACGCCGGCCAGATGTCGTGCGAATACCTTGCGAAAGCCATTGGCGGCAGCGGCGAAGTGGCGATTCTGGACGGCATTCCCGTCGTGCCGATTCTCGAACGCGTGCGTGGCTGCAAGGCGGCGCTCGCGAAGTTTCCGAACGTGAAGATCGTCGATACGCAGAACGGCAAGCAGGAACGCGCGACGGCGCTGTCCGTCACCGAGAACATGATCCAGGCGCATCCGAACCTGAAGGGCATCTTCAGCGTGAACGACGGCGGATCGATGGGCGCGTTGTCCGCGATCGAGTCGTCGGGAAAGGACATCAAGCTGACGAGCGTCGACGGTGCGCCGGAAGCGATTACCGCGCTCCAGAAGCCGAACTCGAAGTTCATCGAAACGTCCGCGCAATTTCCGCGCGACCAGATTCGCCTCGCGATCGGCGTGGCGCTCGCGAAGAAGTGGGGCGCCAATGTGCCGAAGACGATTCCCGTCGACGTGAAACTCGTCGACAAGGACAACGCGAAGGGTTTCAGCTGGTAAGCGACGTGTCGTGCATGGCGTGACGCAGGCGAAGCCCTGCGTCACCTCATGAAACGCAAAGGAAACGCGATGGACACGATTCTCAAACTCGACAACATCACGAAGAGCTTTCCGGGTGTGAAGGCGCTGCAAGGCATACACCTGGACATCGCGCGCGGCGAGATTCACGCATTGCTCGGTGAGAACGGTGCGGGCAAGTCGACGTTGATGAAAATTCTGAGCGGCATCTATCAGCCCGACGACGGCACGATCGTGATCGACGGTCAGGAGCGGCACTTCACGAATTATCACGATGCCGTCGCGGCGGGCGTCGGTATTGTGTTTCAGGAGTTCAGCCTGATTCCGTATCTGAATGCCGTCGAGAACATGTTCCTCGGACGCGAGTTACGCAACCGGCTCGGCATGCTCGATCGGACGAAGATGCGGCGCGCGGCGGCGGAGATTTTCGAGCGGCTCGGCGTCGCTATCGATCTGTCCGTGCCGATCCGCGAACTGTCGGTTGCGCAGCAGCAGTTCGTCGAAATCGGCAAGGCGTTGTCGCTGAATGCGCGCATCCTGATTCTCGACGAGCCGACGGCCACGCTCACTCCCGCCGAAGCCGAGCATCTGTTCACGATCATGCGCGATCTGAAGCAGCAAGGTGTCGCGATGATTTTCATCTCGCATCACCTTGAAGAGATTTTCGAAGTGTGCGACCGCATCACCGTGTTGCGCGACGGCCAGTATGTCGGCATGACGGATGTGTCGAAGACGGATGTGAGCCGGCTCGTCGAGATGATGGTCGGGCGCAAGATCGAGAACAGCTTTCCGCCGAAGCCCGCCTTGCCCGCCGACGCAAAGGCCGTGCTCGAAGTGAACGCCTTGCAGTTGCACAAAGACGGACCGATCAACCGCTTCACGCTGCGCGAAGGCGAGATTCTCGGCTTCGCGGGACTGGTCGGCTCGGGCCGCACGGAGACGGCACTCGCCGTGATCGGCGCGGATGCCGCGCATGTGAAGGACATTCGCATCAACGGCGCGGCGGCGAACCTGTCCGATCCCGCCGATGCGCTGAAGTCGGGCATCGGCATTCTTCCCGAAAGCCGCAAGACGGAAGGGCTGATCACATCGTTCTCGATCAAGCAGAACATCTCGATCAACAACCTCGGCAAGTACCGCACGGGCCGCTTCTTCATCGATCACCGTAGCGAAGCGAAGGCAACCGCCGACATCATGAAGCGCGTCGGCGTGAAGGCACCGACGATGCACACCGAAGTCGCGACGCTGTCGGGCGGCAATCAGCAGAAAGTGGTGATCGCGCGCTGGCTGAATCACCACACGAACATCCTCATTTTCGACGAGCCGACGCGCGGCATCGACGTCGGCGCCAAAGCGGAAATCTATCTGCTGATGCGCGAACTCACGGCGCGCGGCTACTCGATCATCATGATTTCATCGGAACTGCCGGAGATCGTCGGCATGTGCGATCGCGTCGCCGTGTTCCGTCAAGGACGCATCGAAGCGATTCTCGAAGGCGACCAGATCGAATCGAATGCCGTGATGACTTATGCAACGGCTGGTGCATCGGCTGCAACTCGTGGAGCAACACAGCATGAACACACCTAATACTTCTCCCAAGACATCGGCAGTCGCATCCGATACGCCGGGCGCGCCGTTTCGCCTGAACTGGGCGAGCATTAAACGCTCGACCTTGTTCTATCCATTTATCGGTTTGCTTGTTGTGTGCATCGTGATGGTGTTCGCCAGCGACAGTTTTCTGTCCGCGGCGAATCTCGAGAACGTGCTGCGCCAGGTGTCGATCAACGCGATCATCGCCGTCGGCATGACGGCCGTGATCCTGACGGGCGGCATCGATCTGTCCGTCGGTTCGGTGATGGCGCTGTCGGGCACGCTCGCGGCGGGTCTGATGGTGGCGGGCCTGAACGGCGTCGCGGCGATCGCGATCGGCATTGCCGTGGGGCTTGGCTTCGGCTTTGGAAATGGCTTTTTCGTCGCATTCGCGGGCATGCCGCCGATTATCGTCACGCTGGCGACGATGGGTATCGCACGCGGCCTCGCGTTGATCTATACGGGCGGTTATCCGATCGACGGCCTGCCGGACTGGGTCAGCTTCTTCGGCAGCGGCAAGGTGCTCGGTATTCAGGCGCCCGTGCTGATCATGCTCGTGATCTACGCGATTGCATGGCTGTTGCTCGAACGCATGCCGTTTGGGCGCTATGTGTACGCGATAGGCGGCAACGAACAGGCGACACGCCTGTCCGGCGTGCGTGTTGCGCGCGTCAAGCTGATCGTCTACACGCTGGCTGGCCTGACGTCGTCGTTTGCGGCCATCGTGCTTACGTCGCGCTTGATGAGCGGCCAGCCGAACGCGGGTGTCGGCTTCGAACTCGATGCGATTGCGGCCGTAGTGATGGGCGGCACATCGATATCGGGCGGACGCGGCTCGATTATCGGCACGTTGATCGGCGCGCTGCTGCTTGGCGTGCTGAACAACGGCCTCAACATGGTCGGCGTGAATCCGTACGTGCAGAACGTGATCAAGGGCGGAATCATTTTGCTTGCGATCTACATCAGCCGCGAACGCAAGAAGTGAAATCTCATACTCCTCTGTTTCCATTAATCGCAAGGCAATGCAATGACCACTCAGGACAACAGCAAAAGCATGACGGCGATCGTGTGTCACGCGCCGGAAGACTATCGCGTCGAACGCGTGACGAAGCCGCAGGCGCGCGCGCATGAACTCGTGATCCGTATCGCCGCGTGCGGCATCTGCGCCAGCGACTGCAAGTGCCATTCCGGCGCAAAAATGTTCTGGGGCGGCCCGAGCCCGTGGGTGAAAGCGCCCGTGATTCCGGGCCATGAATTTTTTGGCTACGTCGAAGAAATCGGCGAAGGCGCGGCCGAACATTTCGGCGTGGAGAAGGGCGACCGCGTGATCGCCGAACAGATCGTGCCGTGCGGCAAATGCCGCTATTGCAAATCCGGCCAGTACTGGATGTGCGAAGTACACAACATCTTCGGCTTTCAGCGCGAGGTCGCAGACGGCGGGATGGCCGAATACATGCGTATCCCGCCGACGGCCATCGTCCACAAGATCCCCGATGGCATCTCGCTCGAAGATGCCGCGATCATCGAGCCGCTTGCGTGCGCGATTCACACCGTCAATCGCGGTGACGTTCAACTCGACGATGTGGTCGTGATCGCGGGCGCGGGGCCGCTTGGTCTGATGATGACGCAGGTCGCGCACCTGAAGACGCCGAAGAAACTGGTCGTGATCGATCTCGTCGAAGAACGGCTGGAGCTGGCGCGCGAATACGGCGCGGACGTGACGATCAATCCGAAGAACGACGACGCGCTGGCCATCGTCAAATCGCTGACGGACAACTACGGCTGCGACGTCTACATCGAAACGACGGGCGTGCCGGTGGGCGTGAATCAGGGCATGGACCTGATTCGCAAGCTCGGGCGTTTTGTCGAGTTTTCCGTGTTCGGCGCGGAGACTACAATGGACTGGTCGATCATCGGCGACCGCAAGGAACTCGACGTGCGCGGCGCGCATCTGGGCCCTTACTGTTATCCGATTGCTATCGATCTTTTGGCGCGCGGGCTCGTCACATCGAAAGGCATCGTCACGCATGACTTTTCGCTCGAAGAGTGGGACGAAGCGATCAAGGTCGCGAATTCGCTCGACTCGATCAAGGTGTTGATGAAGCCGGCCCGATAGTCCGAAAAAATGAACAGTGCGCGTCGTTCGAGACGCGCACACGGAGACACTATGAATTACGTCATCGGCGTCGATATCGGCACGCAGAGCACGAAGGCCGTGCTCGTCGACCAGAACGGCGCAATCGTCGCGCAGCATTCGAGTGGCTATCACCCGGACACACCGAAGCCGTTGTGGGCGGAGCAATGGCCGACCGTTTGGATGAAGGCGGTGATCGAATGTATCTCGCGCTGTGTGGCGAAGGCGCGTGAAACGGGCGTCGCGTCGAATGCGATCAAGTCCGTGTGCGTGAGCAGTTTGTATGGCGGCTCGGGCATTCCCGTCGATAGCGAAATGAAGCCGCTGTATCCCTGCCTGATCTGGATGGACCGGCGCGCGACGGCGCAGGTCGAAGCGGTGCGCGCGAACGTCGATCTTGAACGGTTGTATTCGATCACGGGCAATGGCGTCGACAGCTACTACGGCTATACGAAGATGCTGTGGCTGCGCGACAACGAGCCGAACGTGTGGGCGAACACGCGCTTCTTCCTGCCGCCGAATGCCTATGTGATCTATCTGCTGACGGGCGAAGTGGCTGTCGATCACAGCTCAGCGGGTAACATCGGCGGCGTGTACGACATCGCGAAGCGCGACTGGTCGGACGAGGCGCTCGACATGCTCGGCATACCCGCGACGATGATGCCGGAGCATCTGGTCGAATCATCGGATGTAGTGGGTGGGTTGCTGTCGCAATGGACGGAGCAGCTTGGACTCGAAGCGGGCACGTCGATCGTTGCGGGCGGTGTCGATGCGGCGATGGCCACGTATGCGGCGGGTGTCACGCGCGCGGGCCAGCATGTCGCGATGATCGGCACGAGCATGTGCTGGGGCTATATCAATCAGAGCGTCGACGCGCATCATGGTCTTATCAGCATGCCGCACGTGTTCAACGGGTTGCAGGATATCTATGTGTTCGGCGGCGCGATCACGGCGGGTGCGTCGGTGACGTGGTATCGCGAGCAGTTCTGCCATGCGGAGATCGAAGCGGCGAAGGCGATCCCACATGGCGATCCGCATCGATTACTCGAAGAGGACGCGGCGCAGATTCCTGCGGGTTCGGATGGCGTGATGTTCCTGCCGTATCTGATGGGCGAGCGCAGCCCGGTGTGGGACGCGAAGGCGAGCGGTGCGTTTGTCGGATTGAGCCTGTATCACACGCGGGCGCATCTGTATCGCGCGGTGCTCGAAGGTGTCGCGTACGCGTTGCAACACAATATCGTCGCGGGGCGCAAGGGCGCGAAGTCACTCGACGATAAGCTGATCGTCGTCGGCGGCGCGGCGCATTCGGACCTGTGGATGTCGATCATTGCGGACATTACCGGCTTTCCTGTCTACACAATCGAGCAGGACGTGGAAGCGGCGATGGGTGCGGCATTGCTCGCCGCGTACGGCACGAAGCTGATTTCGCAGGAAACGGCGCGCGGCGGCTGGGTGAAACTGATCGAGCGCGCGAAGCCCGATCCCGCGCGGCAGGCGGTGTACGCGGAGCGCTTCGGTATTTATACGGACCTGTATCCGGCGTTGAAGCCGGTCATGCATCGGTTGCAAGCGAAATGAAGACGACCTTCGATTTTTCCGGGCGCTCGATCCTTGTGACGGGGGCATCGAGTGGCATTGGCCGCGTGACTGTTGAGATGTTGTGCGCTAGCGGCGCGCAGGTTGTTGCGGCGGCGCGCAATGTTGGTGAACTTGCTCGTCTTGCGGAGGAGACGGGGTGTGAGCCGCTGGTGCTCGATGTTGGTGATGAAGTTGCGATTGATGAGGCGCTTGCGTCACTCGATGTGTTCGATGGGCTCGTGAATTGTGCGGGCACGGCGATGCTTGAGCGTGCGATTGATACGACTGCGGCGAGCTTTGATTCTGTGATGAGCGTTAATGCTCGTGGCGCGATACTGGTCGCGCGGCATGTGGCGCGGGCGATGATCGATGCCAGGCGCGCGGGCAGTATTGTTAATGTTTCTAGCCAGGCGGCGCTTGTTGGGCTCGAGGATCATTTGAGTTATTGCGCTTCTAAAGCGGCTATGGATGCTATTACGCGGGTTTTGTGTGTCGAGCTTGGGGGGTATGGGATTCGCGTGAATAGCGTTAATCCGACTGTGACTCTGACGCCGATGGCGGTGAAGGCATGGAGCGAGCCCTCCAAGCGCGATCCTGCTCTCCAGGCTATTCCGCTTAAGCGGTTCGCTGAACCGCGGGAAGTTGCTGAGCCGGTTTTGTTTTTGCTCAGTGATGCGGCTTCTATGATCACTGGCGTGACTTTGCCAATCGATGGCGGGTATACCGCAAGGTGATTTTTTTGGGTTTGGTTTTGTCTGCGACGCTGGGTGGTTTGCTGGTGTTTGCGCTGGCATCCGGAGGGCGGTGTTTGCTGCGCCAGCTTTCTGGTTTGCATGTGGTTTCGCTGGCATCCGCGTTTCGTTAGCGTGCTTCAAGCGTCGCCCCTGTGCGGGGCGGCACCTACTTTTCTTTGCCGCCGCAAAGAAAAGTAGGCAAAAGAAAGCGGCTAACACCGCCAGCTCTTGTGTTTGCCTGAGGGCCCCCACAGGTTCTTACGCTTCACACGGCAATCACGTCATTCGTGCGCGTTGCCAGCGCTCTGAATGTGCGCCTCACCCGTTTCATACTCCCTCACAACAGCATGCCGCGCCAGATAGTCCGCCGCCGCCCAGGTGGCAAACTGTGTGTAGGCGTTCGCACCATAAACGCATCACTTCGGACCGATAGTACAGCGTACCACCCTGTAAGAGCGCCAGGCTATACGACGCGACAACCTACACACAGTTTGCCACCTGGGCGGCACAAACCATTCGCTGCCGCCAGCCGTTGTACGGGTGTTTGAAGTGGGTGAGGCGCTCATTCAGTGCGTTGGCAACGCACGCAAACAAGGACGTTGCCGTGTGAAGCGTAAGACCCTTTGGGGGCCCTCAGGCAGTAACAAGAGTTGGCGGTGTTAGCCGCTTTCTTTTGCCTACTTTTCTTTGCGGCGGCAAAGAAAAGTAGGTGCCGCCCCGCACAGGGGCGACGCTTGGAGCAGGCTAACAAATCGCGGATGCCAGCGCAAACACCAGCAAACCAACCCAGCACCCGCAAGACAAAAAAACCTAGAGCAACGTCCTCACATGCCAAAGCTCAGGAAACAGCACAACATCAAGCATCTTACGCAGATAAGGAGCACCTGCAGTCCCACCAGTCCCTTGCTTAAACCCAATAATCCGTTCAACGGTAGTCACATGTCGAAACCGCCACTGCCGAAAGGCATCCTCAAGATCGACAAGTTCCTCAGCCATCTCATACAGCTCCCAATGCTGGGAAGGATTGCGATAAACCTCAAGCCAGGCGGCTTCAACCGAAGCATCATGCTGAGTAGGCAGCGTCCAATCCCGCTCCAGCCGTGAGGCATCAATAGCAAACCCTCGCCGCGCCAACAGACGAACCACTTCGTCATAAAACGAAGGCGCCTCGAGTGCCGCTTTCACTTCGGCAAACACATCGGCATGATGCGCATGAGGCTTGAGCATCTGCTCATTCTTATTCCCGAGCATAAACTCCAGCTCACGATACTGATAAGACTGAAACCCCGACGAACTACCAAGAAACGGCCGCATCGCCGTATATTCCGAAGGCGTCATCGTCGACAACACACTCCACGCCTGCACAAGCTGCTCAAGAATCCGCGACACACGCGCAAGCATCTTGAACGCCGGCGGCAACTCATCACGATGCACTGAAGCAAGCGCGGCACGCAATTCATACAGCGCCAGCTTCATCCACAACTCACTCGTCTGATGCTGAATGATGAACAGCATCTCGTTGTGATCCGGCGACAGCGGATGCTGCGCATGCAGAATCGATCCCAGCGACAAATAATCGCCGTAGCTCATCGACTTCGAGAAATCGAGTTGCGCGTCGTGCCAGCCTTCGGTCTCATCGGCGGCCATGTGCGACGCGTGCGTCTCGCGCGGCGTCTGCGTGCCGCCATGCCCGAACGGGCAGCCTTGCGCGGGCTTGTCTTCCGTCATCTTCATATGGTCGGTCATTGCGCGCTCCTCAGGTCACGGCGCCGCGTGCGGCAAATTCAGGCGCGCGCCAGATCTCGTGTTCGAGCACGTGTCGCAGATGCTCGACGGCATCCCACACGTCGACAAAGCGCGTGTACAACGGCGTAAAGCCAAAGCGCAACACATGCGGCTCGCGATAATCGCCAATAACACCGCGCGCGATCAGCGCCTGCATCACTTCATAGCCGTGCGGATGCTCGAAGCTCGCATGCGAACCGCGTTGCGCATGTGCGCGCGGCGTCACCAGCGTGAGCGGAAATTCCTTGCAGCGTGTCTCCACCAGTTCGATGAAAAGATCCGTCAGCGCAAGCGACTTCCTGCGGATCGCCTGCATATCGGTTTGCAGAAAAATGTCGAGCCCGCATTCGACGAGCGCCATCGATACCATCGGCTGCGTGCCGCACAAAAAGCGCCCGATGCCGTCGTCGGCGGCGTAGGTCGGGTCCATCGCGAATGGTGCGCGGTGTCCCCACCAGCCCGACAGCGGCTGTTCGAAATCGCTCTGGTGACGATGCGGCACCCACGCGAACGCGGGCGAGCCCGGACCGCCATTCAGATACTTGTACGTGCAACCGACGGCACAATCCGCGCCGACGCCGTTCAGATCGACAGGCACGGCACCCGCCGAATGCGCCAGGTCCCACAGCGCGAGCGCGCCCTTGTCGTGGATCAGCTTCGTCAACGCAGCCATGTCGTGCATATAGCCCGTGCGGTAATTGACGTGCGTGATCATCGCGACGGCGACATCGTCGGTGATGGCGGCGGGCAATTCGGACGGATCGTCGACGAGGCGCAACTCATAACCGCGATCCAGTTGTTTGATCAGCCCTTGCGCGATGTACAGGTCGGTCGGAAAGTTCGAACGCTCCGACACGATCACGCGGCGCTTCGGGTCGCGCTTGTCCTGCATGCGCAGCGCCGCCGACAGCACCTTGAACAGGTTGATCGAAATCGTGTCGGTCACCACAACTTCGTTGTGCGCCGCGCCGATCAGCGCCGCGAGCTTGTTGCCCAGACGCCGCGGCAGCGAGAACCAGCCGGCCGTATTCCAGCTGCGGATCAGTCCTTCGCCCCATTCGGCGCCGATCACGGTCTGCGCGCGCTGCGCAGCCGCGGCGGGCGGCACGCCGAGCGAATTGCCGTCCAGATAGATGACGTTCGGCGCAAGCGCGAACTGGTCGCGCAGCGGCGCGAGCGGGTCGGCTGCATCCAGCGCGAGTGCTTCTTCACGTTGATTCATGGTGTTCGTTCGGTCGAAAGAGTGCGTTTAAGCGGAATGTCGTTGTTCAGGAAGCGCGCGCAGCACGGCGCGCACCGGACTGGCGTCGAGCGTCGTCAGCTTGAGCGGCAGCGCGATCAGTTCGTAGTCGCCGGGTGCGACGGCATCGAGGACGATGCCTTCGAGAATCGCCATCCGGTGCGCGCGGATGCGGTGATGCGCGTCCATCGTTTTCGATTCCTGCGGATCGAGCGACGGCGTGTCGATGCCGATCAGCTTCACACCGTGCGCGGCGAGCAGATCGATCGTGTCGGGCGCGACTGCGCAGAAATTGCTGTCCCACGCCGTGACGGGCGCTTCGCGGTAGGTGCGCAGCAGCACGCGCGGCGGCACGCCGTCGAGTGACGCGGCAACGTGCTCCGGGCTCACCAGCGGCGTCGCGCCGATGCAGTGGATCACGCGGCAGCGGCCGAGATACGCATCGAGCGGCACCGCGCCGATCGCGGCGCCGTCGGCGTCGTAGTGCAGCGGCGCGTCGGTGTGCGCGCCCGTGTGCGGCGAGAGCGTCAACCGTGCGACATTGACGGGCGAGCCCGCCTCCATCCGCCACACGCGCTCGATGCCCACGGGCGTGTCGCCCGGCCAGACGGGCGTCGCCGTATCGACGGCGGGCGTGATGTCCCAAAGCGTGTCCATGCGTCTCCTATTGACCACAGTTGGCGCCTCAGCGTCTTACTCTGGTCCCATGCAAGTACCGTTGTTCTGCAACCTTCTTTGGATGATAGGCGGCATCAGACGAAATGTGCTTGCTAAAAAAACTGTTTATTTCGCCCCCTTTGGAACATAATTTGAGGCAAACGGGAAAGGGAGACCGAAAATGAACGCGATCTCACTGGACGCCACCGATTGCCGTATCTTGACGGTGCTGCAGCACGAAGGACGAATCAGCAATCTGGATCTGGCGGAGCGCATCTCGCTTTCGCCGTCCGCGTGTCTACGACGTTTGCGCCTGCTGGAAGAGCAGGGCGTGATCGAGCGTTATCGCGCGTGCCTGAACCGCGAAGTGCTGGGGTTCGAACTCGAAGCGTTCGTGCAGGTATCGATGCGCAACGACCAGGAGAACTGGCACGAGCGCTTCGCCGACGCGCTGCGCGACTGGCCGGAAGTGGTCGGCGCGTTCGTCGTGACGGGGGAGACGCATTATCTGCTGCGGGTGCTCGCCCACAATCTCAAGCACTATTCGGATTTCGTGCTCAGCCGGCTGTACAAGGCGCCGGGCGTATTGGACATCCGCTCGAATATCGTGCTGCAGACGCTGAAGGAAGATTCTGGCGTGCCCGTCGCGCTGGTAGCGAGCTCGAAGGCGCAACAACCAGGCTAGCGGCGCCGGGGCGGGCGGAAAACCGCGCCTCTCGCCGCACGCAAAAGCGCCGGCCTGTCAGCCGAGCCGCTTCAGGCCGTGAAAATCGCCGTTCTGGAACACGAGTGGTTCGGTTTCGCTGGCCTGATCGTGGACGCCGCAGCGCTCCACTTCACCGACAAAAATGACGTGGTCGCCTTCGTCGTAGCGGCTGCGGTTATGGCATTCGAACCACGCGAGCGCGCCGTCGAGCACGGGCATGCCCGTGTCGCCCGCCGCATGCGACACCCCTTCGAAGCGGTCGCCCTTGACGGTCGCAAAGCGCTTGCACAGATCGAGCTGCGTCGAGGCCAGCACATTGACGACATAATGACTGTTCGAGCGGAACACGGGCATCGAGGCCGAGCGTGTCGCGAGACTCCACAGCACGAGCGGCGGCGCCAGCGAGACCGAATTGAATGAACTGGCCGTGATCCCGATCAACGCGCCCGACGGCGCGCGTGTCGTAATGACGGTGACGCCCGTCGCGAACTGGCTGAGCGCGCGGCGAAAAGCGCCGTTGTCGAAATTGGGCGGGTTGGCGTGCTTCATCGGCTGATGCATTCTGGCGAATGGACCGCTTGATGAAGCGACCAGAGGGAAAAAAACGGTTCGAAGGTCATGTAGAAATTCGGCAAATTGTCCCAATTTTAACTGCAATCGCAGAGGGCCAGGCGCGAGCGCGTGGCGGGACAAGGGCGGCCGCATGGTACGGATGGTGCGTGCGGGCTGCATGAATCCCGAAAAGGGCGGAGTATTGCGCCGGTCGGATGCGGTGAAGCATCGGGTGTCCACAGTGACTGCGGCGAGCCCAGCGCGTTTTTTGTCCGAAGGGCAAGCGTCGCGGCGAGCCAAATTCAAGGAGCGAGCATGAGTCAGTCAGTCGAGACCGCCACACTGGGCGGCGGGTGTTTCTGGTGTCTGGAGGCGGTGTATCTGGGCGTCGATGGGGTGACGTCGGTGGAATCGGGGTATGCGGGCGGGCAGGTCGACAATCCGTCGTACGAGCAGGTCTGCGACGGCGACACGGGGCACGCGGAAGTCGTCAACGTCGAGTTCGATCCGGCGCGCATCACTTACCGTGAGATCCTCGATATTTTCTTCGCGATCCATGATCCGACCCAGCTTAACCGCCAGGGAAACGATGTCGGCACGCAATACCGGTCGGTGATCTTCACCCACTCGGACGCGCAGCGCGACACGGCACTGCAGGCGATCCGCGAGATCGGCGCCGAAGGCATCTACGACGGCCAGATCGTCACGCAGGTGCTGCCGCTCGACGGCAACTACTTTGCTGCCGAGGCGTATCACCAGAACTACTTCGCGCAGCATCCGGATCAGGGCTATTGCGCGTTCGTCGTCGCGCCGAAGGTGGCAAAGTTCCGGCAGAAGTTCGCGCATCGGATCAAGGCCGGCGCGTGAGCGCGGACTGATCCAGGCGCATTGAGGTAACAGCTTGCGCGGCGCAGGTCCTACGCGGACTGCGCCGCGTTTTCTTTTTGTGCGCCGCGAAGCCGTTCGCACGCGGCCGCGATTTGCGCCGCGAGCTTCACGCAGGTCAGCGGCGCGGAGCCTTCGGCCTTGTTGTTCGCGGCGATCAGCACCGGCTGTCCGGCAATCGCGTAACGCGCGGCCAGCTCGGCGAGTGCGACGCGGGTGTCGGGGTCTTCGTCGACGAGTTTGTCGAACGGTTCGTACTTCGCTTTTGCCTGTTCGTACTTGAAGCCGCCGTGCAGGCTCCAGCGCACGATCAGCGGCCCCGACGGCGCTTCGTCCAGCAACGCAAGCGCGGCGGCCTGGCGCGACGGATCGGGCATCCGCGCGTGAATGCCGACGCAGTAGCGCACGCCCGTCGCCTTCAGCGCGCGAATCAGGCGCGGCGTCAGCATCGACGCATCGCGGATTTCGACGGCGTAGCAGGTATCGCCTTCGAGCGGCGGCAGCGCCGCCAGGAACGCCGTCAGCCGGTCGACGAAGAGGGCAGGCCGCGCGAGCATTTCATTGGGCAGCGGCGAGAACTGGAACACCAGCGCGCCCGCCTTCGCGCCGAGCCCGTCGATGCACGGCCGCACGAATTCGTCGATCGCCAGTTGCGCGTTCAGAAAGCAGGGATTCTCCGACACCGGCTCGCCGCGTTCGGCGCGCACGGTGGCGTCGGTGACGAGCGCGGGCGCCTTCACGATGAAGCGGAAATGGTCCGGCACCTGCTGCGCGTAACGCAGATAGTCGGTGAGCGTGAGCGGCGCGTAAAACGAGCGGTCGATGCTCACCGTGCGCAGCAGCGGATGCGCGCCGTAGGCGCTGAGGCCATCGCGCGAGAGCTTGCTGTTGCTGTAGTCGTCGCCGTAGACGATGCCTTTCCAGCCGGGAAAAGACCATGTCGAGGTGCCGAGATGCACTTGCGGCGGCAACTGGCTGGCGAGGTGAATGACTTCGTCGGAAGGCGGCGCGGCGAGAACATCGCGGGCGCGGCGCTTTTTCGGTGGCGCGTCGCTGGGCGCGGCAGCCGTTTCCGACGAGGCTTTGGGCGCGGAAGCACCGGCGACAGGCGCCTGCTCGACGGGATTGCCGAACATGTCGAGTTGCAGGGTGCCGTCGGGCGCTTCGGGTGCCGCTTCTTCTTCCATCGATCCGTTACGAGAGTCAATGCGCTGACGCGGATGAATCACGCCGCTTCGGGCCAGCCGTAGCGCGCGGCCCGAAGCGGTATCCAGCCCGCGATTTTACAGTGCCTTCTCGTACATGAAGCGGCGCGACCAGGGCAGCGTCGTCGCGCTGCGGCCCGCCTTGCGGCACACCACCTGATAGATCGACACGTCGTCGTTCTCGAACGCGTACGCGCAGCCCGCGAGGTACACGCGCCAGATGCGGAATTTCTCGTCGTCGACGAGCGACCTCGCTTCTGCCGCTTTCGCCTCGAAGTTCTCGGCCCAGATGTCGAGCGTACGCGCGTAGTGGCGGCGCAGGCTTTCGATATCGAAAGCTTCGAGCCCGCCGCGCTGCATCGTTTCGAGCGCGAGACTGATGTGCGGCAACTCGCCGTCGGGGAAGACGTATCTGTCGATGAACTCGCCGCCGCCGAGCGCCGTTTCGCCGCTGTCGTAATCCGTCGACGTGATGCCGTGATTCATCGCGATGCCGTCATCCGCGAGCAGGTCGTGAATCTTCTGGAAGTAGCCAGGCAGATTCTTGCGGCCGACGTGCTCGAACATGCCGACGCTCGTGATGCGGTCGAACTGCCCCTGGATGTCGCGATAATCCTGCAGCCGGATTTCGATCTGGCCTTCGAGCCCGGCCGCTTTCACACGCTGCGTCGCGAGATCGAACTGGTTCTGCGACAGCGTCACGCCCACGCACTTCGCGCCGAACTTCTGCGCCGCGCGCAGCACGAGCGCGCCCCAGCCGCAGCCGATATCGAGCAGACGCTGGCCCGGCTGCACCTGGATCTTCGTCAGGATGTGATCGATCTTCTTGATCTGCGCGGTGGCGAGGTCTTCGTCGCCGTTCTCGAAATACGCGCACGAGTACACCATGTTCTCGTCGAGCCACAGCTTGTAGAACTCGTTCGAGACGTCGTAGTGATACTGGATCGCCTTCTTGTCCGACGTTTTCGTGTGATTGAAATAGCGTCGCACGCGCGCGAGCTTGCTCGCATTCGTCACCGTGCTGCGCGCCAGCGAATAGCTGATGTTGATGATGTCCGACAGCTTGCCTTCGATGTCGATCTTGCCCTTCACGTACGCCTCGCCCAGATTGTCCAGGCTCGGTTCGAGCAATAGCGGCAACGCGGACGCGCTATTCACTTTCAGCGTGACCGCCGGCGCGGCGAACGTGCCGAAGTCATGCTGCTGGCCATCCCATAGCACCAGGCGCGCCGGGATATTGGCCTTCGTTTTTACTTCGTCTACCCACTGCGCCAGCTTCTTCTCCCAGAACATGTGATTTCTCCGTGTCCAATGAATCAAAGCAAAGCCTGCCGAACCACAGTGCGCAGCGCGCGAGCCGTCCTTGGCCGCGCTATTCGATGTCGAGCCGCGCGCACGCGATTCTGCCGTCCGCGCAACGCGTCATGCACTATGAAGCACGACGGGCCGCGCGCCGGTTTATCGATGTGTCAGGGCGACAGACGGGCGATCGTCCAGTCGGCGTTGCCGCTACGCGTGTAGAGCAGCCGGTCGTGCAGACGTGAAGGCCGTCCTTGCCAGAATTCAATCGCGTCGGGAATCAGGCGATAGCCGCCCCAGTGCGGGGGCCGGGGCGGATTGTCCCCGTATTGTGCAATGAATTCGCGTTCCCGCGCTTCCAAAGCGGCACGGCTTTCAATCACCTTGCTCTGCTCCGACGCCCATGCGCCGATGCGTGAGCCGACGGGACGCGATGCGAAGTACGTGTCGCTTTCTGCGTCGCTCGTCTTGACGACGGTGCCCTCGACGCGCACCTGGCGCTCGAGTTCGATCCAGTAGAAAAGGAGGCTTGCGTGTGGGTTCTGCGCGAGTTCGAGGCCCTTGCGGCTCTCGTAGTTCGTGAAGAACACGAACCCGCGCTCGTCGACAGCCTTGATCAGCACGATGCGCGCCGAAGGCCGGCCGCGCGGGTCGACCGTCGCAAGCGTCATCGTGTTCGGTTCGGGGAGTTGCGCGTCGATGGCCTGTTTGAACCATACGTCGAACTGACGGAACGGGTTCGGGTCGGCGTCGGCAATGTCCAGCGAACCGAGCGAATAGTTTTTGCGAAGGTCGGCAAGAGTGCTCATTTTTTTATGCAAGCGCTACAGTGTGGAACCAGTATAGCGAAGGACAAAGTTTTCTGCGTTGAGGCGTGTCGTGTGAGCCGTGCGTTGAAGCTGCTGACGCCGCAATCCGCGGGCGTGCGCCGGCGCGATCAGGCAAAATACAGGGTTGAAAGCATGTAGATATCCGCAGGATATCGCAATGCCGTAGTCCGAATCAGCGAAGCTACCCATCATGTCCACGCCTCTCGTCACCGAGCATTCCGATATTACTACCGACTCCAGCGCGCATGAAACCGCCGACCGCGCCCGGCGTTTCGGCGGCGTCGCGCGCCTGTACGGCGCGCCGGCGCTCGCCGCGTTCGAGCGCGCGCACGTGGCCGTGATCGGCATTGGCGGCGTCGGCTCGTGGGCGGCGGAAGCGCTCGCGCGCACGGCGATCGGCCGGATCACGCTGATCGATCTCGACAACGTCGCCGAGAGCAACACGAACCGGCAGATTCACGCGCTCGACGGCAACTACGGCAAGCCCAAGGTCGATGCGATGGCCGAGCGCATCCGGCTGATCGATCCGCAGTGCGATGTGCGCGTGATCGAAGATTTTATCGAGCCGGGCAACTTCGACACGGTGCTGGGCGGCGGCTTCGACTACGTGGTCGATGCGATCGACAGCGTGCGCACGAAGACGGCGCTGATCGCGTGGTGCGTCGAGCACAAGCAGCCGTTGATCACGGTCGGCGGCGCGGGCGGCCAGCTCGACCCCACACGTATCCGTATCGACGATCTCGCGCAGACCATTCAGGACCCGCTGCTGTCGAAGGTGCGCGGCCAGTTGCGCAAGCAACATGGCTTTCCGCGTGGGCCGAAAGCGAAGTTCAAGGTGAGCGCGGTGTATTCGGACGAGCCGCTGATCTATCCGGAAGCGGCTGTCTGCGATATCGACGAAGAAGCCGAGCACGTCACGACGTCGCCCGGTCATCATGGTCCTGTTGGTCTGAATTGCGCGGGCTTTGGATCGAGCGTGTGCGTGACGGCGAGCTTCGGCTTCGCGGCCGTGGCGCATGTGCTGCGCGCGCTGGCGAAGAACGCGGCCTGAAGCGCGGCGGCTTACGCTTCTTCGCCTGAATGAAAAAACGCGGCACATGGCCGCGTTTTTTCATGGTCTAGCGAGAAGAACGATCAGTTCAACGACGCACTCAGCTTGCGGCGCCATTTCGCGACCAGTTCCGGCTGATGCGCGGCGAGATCGAACACGGACAACATCGTCTTGCGGCCGATGTCTTCGCGGAACGTGCGGTCGCGCGTGACGATGGCAAGCAGATGCTCGAGCGCGGGGTCGTACTTGCGCCGGGCAATGAGCGCGCTTGCCAGATCGAAGCGCGCTTCGAGGTCGTCGGGATTGCTGGCGACGGCGGCTTCGAGCGCATCCGTGGGCGGCAGGTCGGAGGCTGCGTCGACGGCATCGAGCCGCGTCTTGATCGCGTTGTAGCGCGCGTCGATGCCCTGCGTCGTTTTGGGCGACAGCAGATCGTTTTCCTTCTGCGCTTCTTCGGCGCGGTTGTCTTCTAGCAGCAGTTCCATCAGATCGAGCCGTGCTTCGTCGAAACCCGGGTCATAGGCGAGTGCGGCCTTGAGCGCGTCGTACGCATCCTCGCGGCGGCCTTCGGCGATCGCTGCGGCCGCTTCCGCGCGCGACGCTTCCGCGCCGTCCGGCACGAGGCGGTCGAGGAACTCGCGCAACTGGCCTTCCGGCAGCACGCCGATGAACTGATCGACGGGCCGTCCGTCCGCGAACGCGACGACGTGCGGAATGCTGCGCACCTGGAAATGCGCGGCCAGTTCCTGGTTTTCGTCGACGTTCACCTTCACGAGCCGCCATTTGCCTTCGTACTCGGCTTCGAGCTTTTCGAGCATCGGGCCGAGCGTCTTGCACGGTCCGCACCACGGCGCCCAGAAGTCGACGAGTACGGGCGCGAGCATCGACGCGCTGATGACGTCCTTTTCGAAAGTGGCGAGGGTGGTGTCCATTGCTGTCTCTTCCTTGGATCGGTAGGCGAAGTAGTTGGGGGCGGCCTGAGTCGTTTCAATACAGGGCTTCATCGGCCCTTTCGCGCCGCTGCGCCGCTCCCCGCGGATGTCTGCCAGTCTAGCGCGGCTTGCGCTCGGGCAGCGGGATCCATTCGGTCTCGCCGGGCACCTTGCCCATTTCCTGGTTGGTCCACGCGAGCTTTGCCCGCTCGATCTTCTCACGCGAACTCGCGACGAAATTCCATTCGATAAAGCGCTCTCCGTCCAGCTTCTCGCCGCCGAGCAGCATCACCGTCGCGCCTTTCGCGCTCGCGAGCGTCACGGTTTCGCCGGGTGTGAGCACGGCCATCGTCGCGACTTCGAGCGGTTCGCCATCGAGCGACAGGTCGCCGTCGACGAGATACACGCCGCGCTCGTCGTGCTCCGGTTCGAGCGCGAGCACGCTGCCGGGTGCGAAATGCGCGGCCGCATACAGCGTGCCGGAGAACGTGCGCGCCGGCGACGTCTGGCCGAACGACGTGCCCGCGATGATACGCAGCGTGACGCCGTTGCGTTCGATTTCCGGTAGCGTGGCACCCGCGTGATGTTCGAACGACGGCTCGGCGTCTTCATCGGCGAGCGGCAGCGCGACCCAGGTCTGGATACCATGCACCGTCGAGCCATTCGTGCGGTCGGGTTCCGGCGTGCGCTCCGAGTGAACGATGCCGCGGCCCGCCGTCATCCAGTTGACGTCGCCGGGAACGATCTTCTGTTCGGAGCCGAGGCTGTCGCGATGCATGATCGCGCCTTCGAACAGATAGGTGACTGTAGCGAGTCCGATATGCGGATGCGGGCGTACGTCGAGCCCCGTGCCGGCGGGCAGCGTGGCGGGGCCCATGTGGTCGAAGAAGATGAACGGGCCGACGAGACGCGCGGCCATCGCGGGCAGCACGCGCCGCACGGCCAGATTGCCGATGTCGCGGACGTGGGGCTTCAGAACCGCTTTGATCGATGAGGACATGACGGGCTCGGTTGGTAGGGACAGGGTGGATCATTTTACTGCCCGTCCCGGTTGCATGTATCCATGGGCTCGAGTCGTGGAAATATTCGCCTTGGGCGAAGCAGGCGATGCGTCCACCGCTGCTCGGCTACACTCTCATGCTCTGATACAGGCAAACACAGGAATGCAGATGTCACCAAAAGACCTGCTGCTGGCGCTGGTCGTCGTCGTTGCGTGGGGTGTGAACTTTGTTGTTATCAAGGTTGGGCTGCATGGTGTTCCGCCGATGCTGCTCGGCGCGCTGCGCTTCATGCTTGCCGCTTTTCCCGCTGTGTTCTTTATCAAACGGCCGCAGATGCCGTGGCGCTGGCTCATCGCCTATGGCGCGACGATCTCGCTCGGGCAGTTCGCGTTTCTGTTTTCGGCGATGTATGTCGGTATGCCGGCTGGCCTTGCTTCTTTGGTGCTGCAGGCGCAGGCGTTCTTTACGCTCCTGTTTGCCGCGTTGTTTTTGCATGAGCGGTTTCGCTTGCAGAACGTGCTCGGGCTTATTGTCGCTGCTATTGGGCTTGCTGTGATCGGTATGCAGGGCGGAGCCGCGATGACGCTGGCCGGGTTCATTCTCACGCTGTGCGCGGCTGTGATGTGGGCGCTCGGCAATATCGTCACCAAGAAAGTCGGTAAGGTCGATCTGGTGGGCCTCGTTGTATGGGGTAGTTTGATTCCGCCTGTGCCGTTCTTCGTGCTGTCGTATCTGCTCGAAGGGCCGCAGCGGATCGGGGCTGCACTGACGGGCATCGGCGCTTCGTCCGTGTTCGCGATCGTTTATCTCGCGTTTGTTGCTACGCTGGTTGGGTATGGGCTATGGAGCCGGCTGCTGTCGAGGTATCCGGCGGGGCAGGTTGCGCCGTTTTCGTTGCTCGTGCCGATTGTTGGGCTGGCGTCGGCGTCGCTGTTTCTTGGTGAGTCGTTGTCGGGTGCGCAGGTTGGTGGCGCGGTTTTGGTGATGGTGGGGCTTGCTGTGAATGTGTTTGGCGGGTGGGTCGTGGAGAGGTTTTCTCTCGCGAGGTGATGGTTTTTTTGTGTCTGCGACGCTGGGTGGTTTGCTGGTGTTTGCGCTGGCATCCGCGATTCGTTAGCCTGCTCCAAGCGTCGCCCCTGTGCGGGGCGGCACCTACTTTTCTTTGCCGCCGCAAAGAAAAGTAGGCAAAAGAAAGCGGCTAACACCGCCAACATTTCTTCCCGCCTGAGGGACCCCAACCGGTCCCTTACTTCACGCGGCAACTTCTCGATTCAAGTTCGTTGCCAGCGCTCTTGCAGTGCGCCTCACCCGCTTCACGCTCCTGCACTACAGCGCGCCGTGCCAGATATTCCAGGGCCGCCCAGGTGGCAAACTGTGTGTCGGCCCAAGTGCTCCACACGCCTCACTTCGGACCGATAGCGCACACGTCCCACCCTGTAAGAGCGCCAAGTTATACGACGCGACAACCTACACACAGTTTGCCACCTGGGCTGCAGAAGCCATTCGCTGCCGCCTGCCCAAGTACGGGTATTCGAAGCGGGTGAGGCGTTCATTCGAAGCGTTGGCAACGAGCACCGACCAAGGCACTGTCATGTGAAGCGTGGGGACGTTGGGGGCCCGTGGGTAAGAACAAGAGCTGGCGGTGTGAGCCGCTTTCTTTTGCCTACTTTTCTTTGCGGCGGCAAAGAAAAGTAGGTGCCGCCCCGCACAGGGGCAACGCGTGAAGCACGCTAACGAATCGCGGATGCCAGAGCAAAGGCAACACCACCGTAACGCGGATGCCAGCGCAAACACAAGCAAACCACCCAGCGTCGCAGACAAAAACCAAAAACCCAGATCAAGTCATCCGATTCTTAGCCAGCGGCGGATTAGCCGCAAAATACCGCTTAATTCCGGTCATGATCGCGCTAGCCATCTTCTCCCGATAAGCATCATCATTCAGCCGACGCTCCTCATCCGGGTTACTGATAAAAGCGGTCTCAACAAGAATCGACGGAATATCAGGCGCCTTCAGCACGGCAAAGCCAGCCTGCTCAACAGACCCCTTATGCAACCTGTTGATCCCACCAATTTCCTTCAGCACAAAATTGCCATACCTCATCGAATCGCGAATCTGCGCCGTCGTCGACATATCGAACAACGCGCGATTCACGCTCGCATCGGCGGACTTGATGTTGATACCGCCAATCTGATCCGACGAGTTCTCCTTGTTCGCCATCCAGCGCGCGGCCGCGCTCGACGCCCCATGCTCCGACAGCGCGAACACCGACGAGCCACTCGCCTCCGGCGTAGTAAACGCATCCGCGTGAATCGACACAAACAGGTCCGCGCCGACCCGCCGGGCCTTCTGCACACGCACGTTCAGCGGCACGAAGAAGTCGGCGTCGCGTGTCATCATCGCGCGCATGTTCGGTTGCGCATCGATCTTCGCGCGTAACTTCTTCGCGATGTCGAGCGCGACGTGCTTCTCATACGTGCCGCTGCCGCCAATCGCACCCGGGTCCTCTCCGCCGTGGCCCGGATCGATCGCGACCGTCAGCAGGCGCACCGTGTTGCTGCTCTTCTTCGGATTGGTGAACTTGTAGGCGTCGTCGCCGCTGTCGCCGTCGCTATCCGTATCGGCGTCGTTGTTGCGCGCAATGACGGGCGGGACAGGCGTCGGCGCCGGCTTCGACGGCACATGCGGCGTGGGCGCCGGCGCTGCATGGACGGGCGGACGCGGCGCGGTTGAGGGCGACGAAGGCGCGTTGTTCTGCGCGTACTTCTCGAAGAACGCGTCGGTGTTGTCGGCAGGCGGCGCGGACGGGCCGCTCAACGTCGCAGCGGGCGGCGCGGTGTTCGGCGCGGCGTTGTCATCCAGTTGCTGTTGCTTGCGCTCCGACTGCGCGAGCAGTTCCATCAGCGGATCGGGCGCGACGGCGGGATACAGGTCGAACACCAGACGATACTTGTACGTGCCCACGGGCGGCAGCGTGAACACCTGCGGCTTCACCGAGCCCTTGAGGTCGAACACCATCCGCACGACGTGCGGCTGATACTGCCCGACTCGCACGGATTGAATCTGCGGATCGTTCGGCGCAATCTTCGAGACGAGGTCCCGCAACGCCTGGTCGAGGTCGAGACCGTTCAGATCGACCACCAGCCGGTCGGGCCCTTGCAGCAACTGCTGCGTGTTCTGCAGCGGCTGGTCGGACTCGATGGTCACGCGCGTGTAGTCGCGCGCGGGCCACACACGCACGCCGAGCACCGACTGCGCCCAAGCCAGACGCGGCGCGACAAGCCCGAGGACGAGCGTGGAAGCGCCCGCGCGAAGAATCTGCCGGCGGCGCCAGTTGTGCGTCGCGGTGGCCGCCGATTCGATCGAGCGGAACGGTTTGATCAACATCTTTCGAGACATGCCTTTCCTGGTTCGCTATACGCCCGGGCGATCAGCATGCGGCCATCGCCGTCGACGTCGAGCGAGAAGACGAGATCCGGCACGCCCAGCAGACTGCCCGCGCGTTCCGGCCATTCGACGAGGCAGATAGCGCCGCTGTCGAAATATTCGCGAAAGCCTGCGTCGGCCCATTCGGCCGGATCGGTGAAACGGTAGAGATCGAAGTGATACAGCTCGAGTTCCCCATCCGGCCGTTCGACCGCATAAGGTTCGACGAGCGTATAGGTCGGGCTGCGTACGCGGCCCGCGTGTCCGAGCGCGCGCAACGTGGCGCGCACGAGTGTCGTTTTGCCGGCGCCCAGGTCGCCGTGCAGCTGCACCTGGAGACCGTTGAATCCGTCATGGACCGTCGCGCTGGCTTCGCTGCGCACGCCGTCGATTGCATGCGCGAAGCGCTCGCCGAATGCCATCGTCGCGGCTTCGTCCGCGAGCGCAAACTGGCGCTCGAGCAGGACAGCGGCGGAAGGTCGATTTGCGGGACCGGTGTGATCGGGCATTCTCGTAAAATGACGTAATGAACCAAGGCCAGCAGCATTCCATGTCGGACCCACATCGCGATCCCCATTCGCCGCTCGAAACGACGAATGATGAAGCACCCGTCACGCGTCGCCATGATGATGCGCAACTGGCTGCGCTCGCTTCGCGTATCAAGGACTGGGGACGCGAACTGGGTTTCGGCGCGGTCGGCATCAGCGATATCGATCTGTCGCACGCTGAAGCGGGCCTTGCAGCCTGGCTCGACGCGGGTTGCCACGGCGAGATGGATTATATGGCCAAACATGGGATGAAACGTGCGCGGCCAGCCGAGCTTGTGGCCGGCACGCGACGCGTGATCTCGGTTCGCATGGCTTATTTGCCGGCTTCTTCAGGGGCGCGAAAGGGCGATGAAAGTGCAGTCGCCGATGTTCAACATGATTGGCGTCTCGACGAACGCGCGCGTCTCGAAGACCCGGCAGCGGCCGTCGTGTCGATCTACGCGCGGGGCCGCGACTATCACAAGGTCATGCGCAACCGCTTGCAGCAACTGGCCGAGCGGATCGAAGCGGAGATCGGGCCGTATGGCTATCGCGTGTTCACCGATTCGGCGCCCGTGCTCGAAGTCGAGCTTGCGCAAAAGGCAGGCACGGGCTGGCGCGGCAAGCACACGCTGCTGCTGCAACGGGATGCGGGGTCGCTGTTTTTCCTCGGTGAAATCTTCGTCGACGTGCCTCTGCCGACAGATGCCCAGACATCGCCCGAAAGCGCGCCCGAAACTCCCGGCGCGCATTGCGGCAGTTGCACGCGCTGCATCGGCGCATGTCCGACGGGGGCGATCGTCGCGCCTTATCAGGTCGATGCGCGGCGCTGCATCTCCTATCTGACGATCGAATTGAAGGGCAGTATTCCCCAGGACTTGCGGCCACTGATCGGCAATCGTGTGTATGGCTGCGACGATTGCCAGCTCGTGTGTCCGTGGAACAAGTTTGCGCAGGCCGCGCCCGTCGCCGATTTCGATGTGCGTCACGGGCTGGATCGCGCGTCGCTGGTCGAGCTGTTCGGCTGGAGCGCCAGCGACTTTGACACGCGCATGCAAGGCAGCGCGATCCGCCGGATCGGCTACGAGTGCTGGCTGCGCAATCTCGCCGTCGGCATGGGCAACGCGCTGCGCGCCGCGCGCGATACGCTTTCCGCCGATGCCCGCGCGGCCATCGTCGACGCGCTGCGTCAGCGTGCCGACGATCCCTCCCCGCTCGTACGCGAACATGTCGAGTGGGCGCTGGAAGCGGCGTGAGCACGCCGTTCGAACGAGAGGAGTGAACACATCATGTTCAACGCAGTGATCGATGCACCGTTCGGCAAGATCGGCGTGCGTCTGGAAGGAGAGGCGGTGCGCGAGATCGTCTATCTGCCCGATTCGGTCGCGAACGTCGAGCCGGATTCGGCGCTCGCGAAGCAGGCCGTCGAGCAGATCGAACAGTACCTGCAACATGCGTCGTCCAGCTTCGATCTGCCGCTTGCCGACGTCGGTACGCCGTTCCAGCGACGCGTCTGGCAAGCGATCTGCGAGATTCCGCCCGGCGTCGTAATGACCTACGGGCAACTGGCGAAGCAGATCGGCAGCGTGCCGCGCGCGGTGGGCCAGGCATGCGGATCGAACTTCTTTCCGATCGTGATTCCGTGCCACCGCGTGGTCGGCGCGGGCGGCATCGGCGGCTTTGCGCATACGGGCGGCGACGGCTACTATCGCAACGTCAAACGCTGGCTACTCAAACACGAGGGCGTACCTTACGCATGACTGATGTGCTGACCGAAGACGCGCTGCCCGCGTCGCCTTTGCTGCTGACGAGCGGCGCGTCGATCGACGCCTTCTGCGACGCGCTGTGGCTCGAACATGGCCTCGCGCGCAACACGCTCGACGCGTACCGGCGCGACTTGCGATTGTTCTCCGAATGGCTCGCAAGCGCGCGCGACTCATCGCTCGACACGGCAAGCGAAGCCGATCTGACGGCATACAGCGCCGCACGGTCGGCCGACAAGTCGACCTCGGCGAACCGGCGTCTCTCCGTATTTCGACGTTATTACGCATGGGCCGTGCGCGAGCATCGGGCATCGGCGGACCCGACTTTACGCATCCGCTCAGCCAAGCAGCCGCCGCGTTTTCCGTCGACGCTGACGGAAGCGCAGGTCGAAGCGCTGCTCGGCGCGCCCGACGTGACGACGCCGTTGGGCCTGCGCGACCGCACGATGCTGGAGCTGATGTACGCAAGCGGCTTGCGGGTCAGCGAGTTGGTCACGCTGAAGACCGTGGAAGTGGGCCTGAACGAAGGCGTCGTGCGCGTGATGGGCAAGGGCTCGAAAGAGCGGATGATTCCGTTCGGCGAAGAGGCGCATGGCTGGATCGAGCGGTATCTACGCGAGTCGCGCCCCGCGCTGCTGGGCCAGCGTGCCGCCGACGCGCTGTTCGTCACCGCGCGTGCCGAAGGCATGACGCGCCAGCAGTTCTGGAACATCATCAAGCGCCACGCGATGACGGCGCATGTCCACGCGCCGCTGTCGCCGCATACGCTGCGTCACGCGTTCGCGACGCATCTGCTGAACCACGGCGCGGACCTGCGTGTCGTGCAACTGCTGCTCGGCCACACCGATATCTCGACGACGCAGATCTACACGCACGTCGCGCGCGAGCGGCTCAGGACGCTGCACGCCGCGCATCACCCGCGCGGCTGAATTCTGCCTCGTTCGCGCGCTGCTCAGGCGAGATCGCGCAACCGGTGCTTGAGAATCTTGCCCGTCGATGCCGCCGGCAATGCCGCGAGCACCTTGATTTCGGCGGGCCGCTTGTAGGGCGCGAGGCGCGCTTCGCACCATGCGGCGAGATCGGCGGGCGTGGCCTTGGCGCCGCCTGTCAGTTCGACGAACGCGACGACTTCCTCGTTACCCTCGACCGCCCGCCCGATCACCGCCGACTGCACGACATCGGGATGCGCATTCAGCACGTGCTCGACCTCGGCCGGGTACACGTTGAAGCCCGAGCGGATGATCAGCTCCTTGCTGCGCCCGGCGATATGCAGCGCGCCGTCCGCGTCCTGGCGTGCGAGATCGCCTGTCTTGAGCCAGCCGTCCACGGTGACGGCCGCCTGCGTCTGCTGCGGATTACGGTAATAGCCGAGCATCACGTTCGGCCCGCGCACCCACAGTTCGCCGACTTCGCCCTGCTCGACGTCGGCGCCGTCCAGTCCGACGAAGCGCACTTCGATGCCAGGAATTGCCTGGCCGACAGAACAGTCGGTGCGCGGCGCATCGATCATCGTTTGGGAAACGGTCGGACTGCTTTCGGTCATCCCATAGCCGTTGTGCAGCGCGACGCCATACACGCTTTCGACGCGCGACTTCAACGCGGCGTCGAGCGGCGAGCCGCCGGAGTAGGCGAAGCGCAGGCGCGGCGCGGACCACGGCAAGCGCTGCGCCTGCAGGTATTCGAGCAGCTTCGCATGCATCGCTGGCACGCCCTGGAGGATCGACACCCGTTCTTCGGCGAGCGCGCGGCGCACGGCTTCCGGCGCGAAGCGCGGCGCGAGCCGGAGCGTCGCGCCCGCATACAGGCTGCCGAGACACACCGACGCCAGGCCGTACACGTGAGAGACAGGCAGCACCGCATAGACGACGTCGTCGGCATTGACGCGCCGCAGCGTGCTCGACATCGCCGCGATGAACAGCAGATTGCGGTGCGACAGCATCACGCCTTTGGGTGAGCCCGTCGTGCCCGTCGTGTAGATCAGCGCGGCGCATTGGCGGTCGCTGGCGGTTTCGACGGGTTCCACTTGCGCTTTATCGTCGAGCGCGTACGACCATCCGCCGATGTCCACCGCGATCCGGCGGGCCGGCTGGGCGCCGTGGCGCTCGGCGTGCTGCCGCGCATCGGGCGAGGCATCGACGGCATATGCGACCAGACGGGGTTGCGCGTGCGCACGGATCGTATCGAGTTCCGCCGCCGACAGCCGCGCGTTCGACACCAGCGCCCATGCATCGAGTTTCGCGGCCGCGAACAGCAGTACGATCTGCACGACGCTGTTCTCGGCGACTATCATCACGCGGTCGCCAGCGCGCACGCCTTGTGCGGCGAGCAAGGCGGCGACGGCATCGACGGCTTCGGCGAGTTGCGCGCGCGTCAGATGCCGGTCGTCTTCGATCAACGCGGGATGCTGTGGGGCGCGCGCGGCGATGAGCGTCGGAATATCGGCGATGCGTTCGGGGAGCGCGGCGAGAAGCGCCGCAACATCGACGTGCTGCGCGCCGGCCGGCGAGTGTTGGGCTGAATTCAACGATGTCTCCTTTGTCGACGGGAGTTAGCGCTTTAGCGCTTACTCCCGTCCCATGCAAAGCACGCGATCTCGACGCGAGTGGCTGTTGCATTCCATTGCGTCAGAACAGTTCCGAACGATCGTGCCATAGCCTAGGCGCACGCACAATTGGCCGTTCGGCCAATGGTCGACGTGTCGCGCGGCCATTACAATGCGCCGATGAGCAAATCCAGACACGTTTCCGAGACCCCCGCCACGCAGTTCCTGCGTCGCCACAAGGTCGAGTTCGGCGAGCATCCGTACGACTACGTCGACCACGGCGGCACGGCCGAATCGGCGCGGCAGTTGGGTGTCGACGAGCATCAGGTCGTCAAGACGCTGGTGATGGAAGACGAAAGCGCGAAGCCGCTGATCGTGCTGATGCACGGCGACCGCACCGTGTCGACCAAGAACCTGGCGCGTCAGATCGGCGCGAAGCGTGTCGAGCCGTGCAAGCCGGAAGTGGCGAGCCGTCATTCGGGGTACATGATCGGCGGCACGTCGCCGTTCGGCACGAAGAAGGCGATGCCCGTGTACGTCGAATCGACCATACTCGAACTCGACAGGATTTTCATCAACGGCGGCCGGCGCGGCTTTCTGGTCAGCATCGAGCCCGCCGTGGTGACGTCGCTGCTGGCGGCGAAGCCGGTGCAATGCGCGATCGTCGAATGACTCGCGCAGTCGTTGTACTGGCCTGTGGAAGCAACTGAAGGGTTCGGTAGAATGTGCGCCGTTGCGCCGGCGCGTCTTGCGCATGTGGCGCATGGAGACCAGCGTCGCCTGGTACGCTTTCCGACACTGATAAGAGTTTGAACATGGAAAACCTGATTGTCGCCGTCGTGGCCTATCTGATCGGCTCGGTGTCGTTTGCCGTGGTCGTCAGCGCCGCGATGGGACTCGCCGATCCGCGCTCGTACGGCTCGAAGAACCCCGGCGCGACCAACGTGCTGCGCAGCGGCAACAAGAAGGCCGCGATTCTCACGCTGCTCGGCGACGCGTTCAAAGGCTGGCTCGCCGTGTGGCTTACGGGGCATTTCTCGGCGCACTTCGGACTCGACGACACGTCCGTCGCGATCGCTGCAATCGCCGTGTTCGTCGGCCACCTGTATCCCGTCTTTTTCCGCTTCAAGGGCGGCAAGGGCGTCGCGACGGCAGCAGGCGTGCTGCTCGCGATCAATCCTATCCTCGGCATCGCGACGCTGGCGACCTGGCTGATCGTCGCGTTCTTCACGCGCTATTCGTCGCTGGCCGCGCTGTGTGCAGCGATCTTCGCGCCGTTGTTCGACGGCTTTCTGTTCGGCGCGAACGTGATCGCGGTGGCGATCGTTGCGATGAGCGCGCTGCTGATCTGGCGTCATCGCGCGAACATCGCGAAGCTGGTCGCCGGGCAGGAGAGCCGCATCGGCGACAAGAAGAAAGCGGAAGCGGCGGCGCGGGCGGCTTCGAACAAGCACTGAGCCCGCAGGGAGCGAGGCGGCGAAGCCGCTTTGCTGCCGCCCGTCATCCTCAGCGCTGCACGACGGGCAGAACCTGAGCGCGAGAATCAGTCGCGGAAGTTGTTGAAGTCGAGGGGCGTGTCGGTCACGTCCTTGCGCAGCATCGCGATCACGCTTTGCAGATCGTCGCGCTTGGTGCCCGTCACGCGCACTGCGTCGCCCTGAATGCTCGCCTGAACCTTGATCTTGCTGTCCTTCACGAGCCGGACGATTTTCTTGGCCAGATCGCCGGACACGCCCTTCTTCACGGTGACGACCTGCTTGACCTTGTCGCCGCCGATCTTCTCGATCTTGCCGTAGTCGAGGAAGCGCACGTCCACGTTGCGCTTGGCCATTTTCGACACCAGCACGTCCTTCACCTGGCCGAGCTTGAACTCGTCGTCGGCGAACGCGGTCAGTTCGCGTTCTTTCTGCTCGACGCGGGCGTCCGAGCCCTTGAAGTCGAAGCGCGTCGAGATTTCCTTGTTGGATTGCTCGATGGCGTTCTTCACCTCGATCATGTTGGCTTCGCTGACGACGTCAAACGATGGCATTGCTTTCTCCCATTTGTTTCAAAGCGCGTGGCGCGCAAGGCCGCGCGCCATGCACTCGCTATAATCACGGACCGGTGTCATTTTACCGACGCCTTCCCTATTTGCCCAAGGCTCGCGCAGGTCGTGTTCATGCCGCGCGGGTTTCGTGAGCGCTTGCCAGAAAGCCTGATGTCCCAGTCCGATCCCCTTTCGTTCATCGCCGACTTCCCGCTGAAGCCGCACAACACGTTCGGTTTCGACGTGCGCGCGCGGCTTGCATGCCATATCAAAAGCGAGGCGCAACTGCTTTCCGCCGTGCGCGATCCGCGCGCAGCGGGCTTGCGGCGGCTCGTGCTGGGCGGCGGCAGCAACGTCGTGTTGACGGGCGATTTCGGCGGCCTCGTGCTTCTGGTCGGCCTGCGCGGCCGCAAGGTGATCCGCGAAGACGACGACGCGTGGTACGTGGAAGCGGCGGCGGGCGAGAACTGGCACGAGTTCGTGTCGTGGACACTCGCAGAGGGCATGCCCGGCCTCGAAAATCTCGCGCTGATTCCGGGCACGGTCGGCGCGGCGCCGATCCAGAACATCGGCGCGTACGGGCTGGAGATGTGCGAGCGCTTCGTGTCGCTGCGCGCAATCGAGCTGGCAACGGGCGAAACCATCGAACTCGATGCTGACGCTTGCCGCTTCGGCTATCGCGACAGCTTCTTCAAGCAGGAAGGGCGCGAACGCTTCGTGATCGTGTCGGTGACATTCAGGCTGCCGAAGGCGTGGATACCGCGCGCGGGTTACGCGGACATCGCGCGTGAACTTGCCGCAGTCGGCCTCGGCGATTCGACGCCGTCGCCTCAGGCGATCTTCGATGCCGTCGTCGCGGTGCGGCGCGCGAAGCTGCCCGATCCGCTCGCGCTCGGCAACGCGGGGAGCTTCTTCAAGAATCCCGTCGTTGATGCGGCGCAGTTCGATGCGTTGCGCGCGAAGGAGCCGGAGGTCGTTTCGTATCGTCAGGCGGATGGGCGCGTGAAGCTCGCGGCTGGTTGGCTGATCGACCGGTGCGGCTGGAAAGGCCGTACGATGGGCGCGGCGGGCGTGCATGAGCGGCAGGCGCTCGTGCTCGTGAATCACGGCGGCGCGAGCGGGGTAGAGGTGCTGGCGCTCGCGAAGGCCATTCAGCAGGATGTCGCGCAGCGCTTCGGCGTCGAGCTGGAGGCCGAGCCGGTTTGTCTGTGAGCGGCCTGCGCCGCGCCTGAAACGAAAATCGCCGGCTTCGAGCCGGCGATTTTCGTTTGATCTGCTTGTCGGAAAGCTCAGTGATTCAGCTTGCCGAGCAGCAGGAATTCCATCAGCGCCTTTTGCACGTGCAGACGGTTTTCCGCTTCGTCCCACACCACGCTCTGCGGCCCGTCGATCACCTCCGCGCTCACTTCTTCGCCGCGATGCGCGGGCAAACAGTGCATGAAGAGGGCGTCCTTGTTCGCGCGCGACATCATGTCGGCATCGACGCACCAGTCCGCGAACGCCTGTTTGCGTGCCTCGTTTTCCGCTTCGAAGCCCATGCTGGTCCAGACGTCCGTGGTGACGAGATCGGCACCCTTGCAGGCTTCGTTCGGGTCGTCGAATTCTTCGTAGAACGGCGCGCTTTCGGCCGCGACCAGCGCGCGGTCGAGCTTGTAGCCCGGCGGCGTGGACAGGCGCAGCTTGAAGCCGAGAATCTGCGCGGCTTCGATCCACGTGTACAGCATGTTGTTCGCGTCGCCGACCCATGCGACCGTCTTGCCGCGAATCGGACCGCGATGCTCGTAGAACGTGAAGATGTCGGCCAGCACCTGGCACGGGTGATATTCGTTCGTCAGACCGTTGATGACGGGCACGCGCGAATTTTCCGCAAAGCGCTGGATGATGTCCTGGCCGAACGTGCGGATCATGATGATGTCGACCATCCGCGAGATGACCTGCGCCGCGTCTTCGATCGGCTCGCCGCGGCCGAGCTGCGTGTCGCGCGTGCTCATGAAGACGGCGTGGCCGCCCAGCTGGAAGATGCCCGCTTCGAACGACAGGCGCGTGCGCGTCGAGTTCTTCTCGAAGATCATCGCGAGCGTGCGGTCGTGCAGCGGATGATACGTCTCGTAGTTCTTGAACTTGCGCTTCAGGATGCGCGCGCGTTCGAGCACGTACTCGTAGTCATCCAGCGAGAAATCGTTGAACTGCAGATAGTGGCGGATTTTCTTGGCGGTCATGAAACAAATACGGCGGATTCAGCCGGGCGAAATTGCCGGACTGGGCCGCCGTTGTTTGTGGTAACTCAGTCCAGCATAAAGGATTTTGAATGTTTTGACGAGTCAGCCAGAGGGCATGTCCCACTTATCGGAAGCTGCAAAGGACTGTTCCAGGGCGCCTGGGTGCGCTGCGGAAAAACCCTCACTGCGCTATAATCTCGGAGTTTTCTCAAAGCCCGGCGGGCAGGCTCCACGCTTGCAGGACACGGCTTTCGCACACTCGCTGGCGTACTTTTGGTATGCGTCGCGCAGTGTGCCTTCATGGCTGCTGCCCAAGGTGCCCTCGCTGGCTTTCCGCGACAAACGAACAACAGGCGTACTGCTGGTTCGCGTAATCGCGAAACGTATTCCGACAGCGTTTTCTGGCAACATCCTTCGCGGGCTCTTTACCGGCAGATCGCTGGGCAGTCACTCAGGGTTTCGTACATGGCCGACACACCCCCAACCGAATATTTCATTCAAGGCATCACGTCGAATGGGCGAAAGTTTCGTCCAAGCGACTGGTCGGAGCGGCTGGCAGGCGTGATGTCGTGTTACGGTCCGGGCGCGAGAGGGCCGAATGCCCGTCTCCAGTATTCTCATTACGTTCGCCCTACGCTGATCGGCGACGTGAAGGTCGTGATTCTGGATTCGCGGTTGCGGGACATCGAGCCGATGGCGTTCGACTTCGTGATGAACTTCGCGAAAGACAACGATCTGCTCGTCACCGAGGCTTGCGAACTTCCACCGGAACATGAAGCACGCAAATCGAAGTAGCATTGGGCGCCGCGTTTCGCGGTATCGGCAGGGAAGTGAACGCAATGGAACCCGCATCGGCGGGTTTTTTTGTGTCCGCGCGTCTGAGGCTGCGCGCAGAAAACAAAAAAGCCCGCAAAAGCGGGCTTTCATGACGCAGCGGAAACAGGAAGCGGCTCGCGCGAGCGAGCCACCGGATTCGTAAATTTACTGCGCTGCGGACGCTTGCAGACCCTTGACGGCTGCAGCGAGGCGGCTCTTATGGCGAGCTGCCTTGTTCTTGTGAACAATTTTCTTGTCGGCAATGATGTCCAGCGTCTTTGCCGATGCCTTGAAGATTTCAGCGGCTTGCGCTGCGTCGCCGGCTTCGATTGCCTTGCGGACAGCCTTGACAGCCGTGCGGTACTTCGAGCGCAGCGCCGAGTTGTGCGAGTTAGCCTTGGCGGCTTGACGGGCGCGCTTGCGTGCTTGTGCGGTGTTAGCCATGACGGTTCCTTATCCTGTTCCTGTTTCCAGTGCCCGCTTTCATACGAAGGCAGGCGCTGCTTTTATCGTACCCCTGAGAGCGATTGCTCAAGGGCGCAAAATAGACAACGACTGAGAACTACTTGAAATCCCGCTCGTTCCGGCTCGGATTGCCCTGAAATTGAACAAGGCAGGCGAGGCAAAAGGCTGAGCGAGCTTCGAAACCGACGATTATAGCAACAAAATCAGGCACGTGGCAACCGCGCGGCTTGCCGGCCTTCCTGGCGAGTTCGCGCGAGGCGGCGCGGCGGGTGCGCGTTTGCGTTGGCGCAGCGGTGCGAAGGCAAGGCACTGCGTACACGAGAGACCCGTCGGGCGAGACATTTCCCCACAAATTCGTCGTCAAATCGAACGTCTTTGCCGCAAATCGGTCCCAAACGCTTCGAATTGCCACGAATCATGCCCCTGACATGCTGACCGCCCTGGACGCACCCGTATAATAAGCGCCCCATGAATCTATTCCGTGCCCTGCTGACGGTCAGCGGCTTCACGTTGCTTTCGCGCGTGACCGGACTGGCCCGCGAGACCCTGATCGCCCGCGCATTCGGGGCGAGCCAATACACCGACGCATTCTACGTCGCGTTCCGCATTCCGAATCTGCTGCGCCGCATTTCCGCGGAAGGCGCCTTCTCCCAGGCCTTCGTGCCGATCCTTGCCGAGTTCAAGAACCAGCAAGGTCACGACGCGACCAAGGCGCTCGTCGACGCGACTTCGACTGTGCTCGCCTGGGCGCTCGCCGTGCTGTCGCTGCTCGGCGTGGCGGGCGCGACCTGGGTCGTGCTGGTGGTCGCGTCGGGCCTGCGCAGCGACGGCCAGGCGTTCACGCTCGCCGTGTCGATGACGCGGATCATGTTCCCTTACATCGTGTTCATCTCGCTGACGTCGCTGGCGTCGGGCGTGCTGAATACGTACAAGAATTTCTCGTTGCCCGCGTTCGCGCCCGTGCTGCTGAACGTCGCGTTCATCATCGCGGCCGTGTTCTTCGCGCCGCTGATGAAGGTGCCCGTGTACGCGCTCGCGTGGGCGGTGATCGCGGGCGGGATCGCGCAGTTCGTCGTGCAGTTGCCGGGCCTGAAACGGATCGACATGATCCCGCGCATCGGGCTCAATCCGATCAAGGCGCTCGCGCATCGCGGCGTCAAACGCGTGCTCGCGAAGATGCTGCCGGCGATGTTCGCGGTCTCCGTCGCGCAGATCAGCCTGATCATCAACACGAACATTGCATCGCACATCGGGCCGGGCGCCGTGTCGTGGATCAACTACGCCGACCGTCTGATGGAATTCCCGACGGCGCTGCTCGGCGTCGCGCTCGGCACGATCCTGCTGCCGAGCCTGTCGAAAGCGCACGTCGACGCCGACACGCACGAATACTCAGCGCTGCTCGACTGGGGCTTGCGCGTGACGTTCCTGCTTGCCGCGCCGAGCGCCGTCGCGCTGTTCTTCTTCGCCGAGCCGCTCACGGCGACGCTGTTCCACTACGGCAAGTTCGACGGCAATGCCGTCGTGATGGTGGGGCGCGCGCTGGCGGCATACGGCATCGGACTGATCGGCATCATCCTGATCAAGATTCTCGCGCCTGGTTTCTACGCGAAGCAGGACATCAAGACGCCCGTGAAGATCGGCGTCGGCGTGCTGATCGTCACGCAGTTGAGCAACTACGTGTTCGTGCCGATCTTCTCGCATGCGGGGCTGACGCTGTCGATCGGGCTTGGCGCCTGTGTCAACGCGCTGTGTCTGTTCATCGGTTTGCGGCGGCGCGGCATCTATATGCCGTCGCGGGGCTGGTCGGTGTTTTTCGTGCAACTGGTCGGCGCGTGCCTCGTGCTCGCGGGTGTGATGCACTGGTTCGCCATCAGCTTCGACTGGATCGGCATGCACGCCGAGCCGGTGCGGCGCATGGTGTTGCTTGCAGCGTGCCTCGTGCTGTTCGCGGCGTTATATTTCGGTATGCTTTGGGCGATGGGCTTCAAATACGCGTATTTCAGAAGGCGAGCGAAGTGATCACGATGACCCGGGTTCTCGACTATTTCAGCGCGCTTGTCGCCGAGGACGATGGCCTTCCACTAACGGAAGCGGCGCTCTCGCTTGCGCAAGACGCTTATCCCGACCTCGATCTGCAAGCCGTGCTCGCCGAGATCGACGAGCTCACATTGCGCGTCAAACGCCGCATTCCCGACGACGCCGACATCCAGCAGCGCGTCGGCATTCTGAACCGCTACTTCTTCCGCGAGCTGGGTTTCGCAGCGAACGTCAACGACTACTACGACCCGGACAACAGCCATCTGAACATGGTGCTCAAACGCCGGCGCGGCATTCCGATCTCGCTCGCGGTGCTGTATCTGGAGATGGCGTCGCAGGTGGATATCCCCGTGCGCGGCGTATCGTTCCCGGGGCACTTCCTGCTGCGCGTCACGCTGCCCGAAGGCGACGCGATGATCGATCCGACCACGGGTCATCCGCTGTCGGAAGCGGAGATGGTCGAGATGCTCGAGCCTTATGTGGCGAAGGCGGGGGAATCGGTGAGCCGCGCGCTGCGCATGCTGCTGCAACCGGCGACGCGCCGCGAGATCATCGCGCGCATGCTGCGCAACCTCAAGGCGACGTATCTGCAAACCGAGCGCTGGCAGCGGCTGCTTGCCGTGCAGCAGCGTCTCGTGATTCTGCTGCCGGAGAGCATCGAGGAAGTGCGCGATCGAGGCTTCGCATATGCGCGGCTCGATTACCTGCGGCCTGCGCTCGAAGATCTCGAACGCTATCTCGGCGACCGCCCGGATGCGGACGACGCGACCGTTGTCGAATCGCAATTGCACGAGTTGCGGCAGCGCACGCAACACGACGATCACGACTGACGCGCGTTCGAACGGCTGCTTCAGACAAAAAACGCCTGCGTAGTTTGAATACGCAGGCGTTTTTCATTTCAGCGGCATGCCGTCGCGCGACGCGACGTAACGCGCGGCAGACGCGTTCACTTCGGCGCTTACTTTGGCTGCATGCGGATCGCGCCGTCCAGACGGATCACTTCGCCGTTGAGCATCGGGTTATCGAAGATCTGCTTGACGAGCATCGCGTACTCGTTCGGTTTGCCGAGGCGCGGCGGGAACGGCACCATCGCGCCGAGCGCGTCCTGCACTTCTTGCGGCATGCCGAGTAGCATCGGCGTTTCGAAGATGCCTGGCGCAATCGTCATCACGCGGATCGCGCTGCGCGACAGGTCGCGCGCGATCGGCAGCGTCATGCCCGCGACGCCCGCCTTCGACGCCGCATACGCGGCCTGGCCGATCTGTCCGTCGAAGGCCGCGACGGACGCCGTATTGACGATCACGCCGCGCTCGCCGAGCGCATTCGGTTCGAGCTTTGCCATCTCAGCGGCCGCGAGGCGGATCATGTTGAACGTGCCGACGAGGTTGATCGACACCGTGCGCGCGAACGAGTGCAGCGGATGCGGGCCGTCCTTGCCGACTGTCTTCATCGCCGGCGCGACGCCTGCGCAATTGACGAGGCCTCGTAGTGCGCCGAGCTTCGTCGCGGCTTCGACGGCGAGCACGGCATCGTCTTCGCGGCTGACGTCGCACTTGACGAACACGCCGCCGAGTTCCTGCGCGAGCGCGGTGCCTGTTTCGTGGTTCAGATCCGCGAGCACGACCTTGCCGCCGTTCTGCGCGAACAGGCGCGCCGTTGCGGCGCCCAGACCGGACGCGCCGCCCGTGACCAGAAACACGTTGTCCTTGATGTCCATGTCTTCTCCTTGATGGATGCGGTGATCGCGTTGGAATAGTTGTCGCTGGACGATTTTAACGGGTCGGTCTTGTGCGTCAAACCGGGCAGGTGGTTGGGGTTTGCTAGTGTTTTGGCTTTCGCGCTGGCATCCGCGTTTTGCCTTCGTGCTTCACGCGTTGCCCCTGTGCGGGGCGGCACCTACTTTTCTTTGCCGCCGTGTACAGACTGGAGACATGGTTGACACATGTACAGAGACATCGCTGACACATGATGGTCAGGGTTTTGCTGTCTTCAGGTCAAGTTTTGCGACCCGCTGATGGGCGAACCAGAGTTCGATCACCCCATCTTCTTCGGCGCTCGGGCGGGCTGCCACCTGCAGCCCCTTGAGCGCAATCGAGAGCTTCACTTTCCCGCCCCGCACGCGCACCACGCCGCTTGCATTGACCTGTAGAACTTCATCGCCAGAACCGTATTCGGGCTCTGGCAGCCGGTCCGGCATCCTGCGCAGGCTGCACGCGTAGCGGGTGACCGGCACAGCCATCCCCAGTGCCTCGTGCGGACGCTCGGTGTTGTACACCTGCCGCCAGCGATCCAGTTCCTGCTGCACGTGCGCGTGCGTGGTGAACGCGTGCCTCTCCAGCACTTCGGCCTTCAGCGAGCGGTGAAACCGTTCATCCTTGCCATTGGTCTGCGGGTGATACGGCCGACTGTAGCTCACCTGGATGCCCAGCCGGATCAGCCAGACCGCGAGCTCCGTGAGTTGCCCCGGCGCGCTGGGCGAACCCCACGGCGCGCCGTTGTCGGTATTGATGCGCGAAGGCAGCCCGTAGCAGCGGAAGGCGCGTTCAAGCGCGTCCTGCACGACCTCAGTGGTGGTGCGCGCGCAGGCGCTCAGCACGATGTTGTAGCGCGAGTGGTCGTCGATGACCGTCAGCGGCGCGCAGCGCCCGCCCTCCAGGGTCGGGAAGTCGCCCTTGAAGTCCATCTGCCACAACGAGTTCGGATGCTCGTGCTCGAAGCGTTGCCAGTGCTGGCGCTGGCGCGACGCGTGTTCATCGATGAGCCCGTGACGCCGCAGGATCTCGGTGATCGTGGCGGGCGCGGGAATCCCGGTTTCGCCCAGATCGCGCAGGCGCCGCGCGATCTTGCGTCCGCCCCAGCCATGCTGGCGGCGCAGCTCGATGACCCGCGCTTCGATGTGCCCTGCAGAGCGTGTGGGGCTGTGATGCGGGCGGCGCGAGCGGTCGGCCAGTCCCTCAGCGCCTTCGGCCTTGTGGCGGGCGAGCCACTTGTAGCCGGTCTGGCGGGTGATCTTGAATTTGCTGCACAACTCGCTGAACGCAACCGCCTGCGTGGCGGCCTCACGGACGAAGTCTTCGCGACGATTCATGGTGTCTTTTACATCCCAGGGCATGGTCGAAATCCGGGCGTTTGATTACCCGAAAGTGTCAGTCATGTCC